>ONMP01000038.1 GCA_900318935.1 uncultured Actinomycetes bacterium | reverse complement strand
AGCCCCTCTATCAGGATGTCATCACCTCCCTCTTCGAGGCCGGCATCACGGGCATCAAGGTCATCGGCGGCCGTTACGGCCTCGGCTCCAAGGACACGCCTCCTGCGAGCGCCTTCGCCGTATACGACGAGCTCAAGAAGGACGAGCCCAAGCGCGAGTTCGTGCTCGGCATCGTGGACGATGTCACCAACCTCTCGCTCGACGAGGACGCGGACGCGCCGAACACGGCCGACCCCTCCACCATCGAGTGCAAGTTCTGGGGCATCGGCGGCGACGGCACCGTGGGCGCCAACAAGAACAGCATCAAGATCATCGGCGACCACACCGACAAGTACATTCAGGCGTACTTCCAGTATGACTCCAAGAAGACCGGCGGCGTCACCGTCAGCCACCTGCGCTTTGGCGATACGCCCATCCGCTCGCCGTACTATGTGAACAAGGCCGACTTCGTGGCTTGCCACAACCCCAGCTACATCGTCAAGGGCTTCAAGATGGTCCGCGACGTCAAGCCTGGCGGCACCTTCCTGATCAACTGCCAGTGGGATGTGGAGGAGCTTGACAAGCACCTCAACGCCGAGGCCAAGCGCTACATCGCAAACAACGACATCCATGTCGTCCTGATCAACGCCATCGACCTCGCCCTTGAGGTCGGTATGGGCAAGCGGACCAACACCATCCTCCAGTCGGCATTCTTTGCCCTGGCCAACGTGCTGCCCGCCGAGGAGGCCATCCAGTATATGAAGGATGCCGCCGAGTACTCCTATGCAAAGAAGGGCATGAACATCGTCGAGGCCAACTGGCGCGCCATCGACGCTGGTGCCACCGCGTTCAAGGAGATCGAGATTCCCGAGTCCTGGAAGACCGCGACCGACACCGACACGGTCATCCCGCTCGAGGGCCGCGAGGCTATCGTCAAGCAGGTGCGCGAGCTCCTGACCCCGATCGACATGATGGACGGCGACTCCCTGCCCGTCTCCGCCTTCAAGGACATCGCCGACGGCCAGTTCGAGCTCGGCGCCTCCGCGTACGAGAAGCGCGGCGTCGCAGTCTTTGTCCCGCGTTGGGACGAGGCCAAGTGCATCGAGTGCAACACCTGCGCCAACGTCTGCCCGCATGCCACCATCCGTCCGTTCGCGCTTGACGAGGCCGAGATGGCAGCTGCTCCTGAGCAGACCCGCACCAAGCCCATGATGCCGCCCAAGAAGTTCCCTGGCATGAAGTTCGTCATGGCCATCAGCCCGCTCGACTGCATGGGCTGCGGCGTGTGCGCAGGCGTCTGCCCGAAGGGCGCCCTCACCATGGTTGGCCAGGAGGAGGAGAGCGACCAGCAGGCCGTCTTCGACTACTGCGTTGCCAACGTCACCGAGAAGGAAGGCGCCGTCGCCAACAACCTCAAGGGCATTCAGTTCAAGAAGCCGCTGCTTGAGTTCTCCGGCTCCTGCGCAGGCTGCGCCGAGACCGCCTATGCACGCCTCGTGACTCAGGTCGCTGGCGATCGCATGTTCATCTCCAACGCCACCGGCTGCTCCTCCATCTGGGGCAACCCCGCGGCTACCAGCCCCTACACCACCAACGCCGACGGCCACGGCCCCGCGTGGAACAACTCCCTCTTTGAGGACAACGCCGAGCACGGCCTGGGCATGGAGCTTGGCTACAAGGCCGTCCAGCGCAAGGTCGCCACGCAGCTTGAGGCTTGGGCTGCCACGGATGAGGCCAAGGCTGCCATCGAGGCTTGGAAGGCCTCTCTTGGCGATGCCGAGGAGTCCAAGAAGGCCGCTGCCGCTCTCGTGGCGCTGCTCGAGGCCGACGGCTCCGATGCTGCCAAGGCGATCCTCGCCGACAAGGCCTATCTGACCAAGAAGTCCTTCTGGATCTTTGGCGGCGACGGCTGGGCGTATGACATCGGCTTCGGCGGACTCGACCACGTGCTTGCCTCCGGCGAGAACGTCAACGTCTTCGTCTTTGACACCGAGGTCTACTCCAACACGGGCGGCCAGGCTTCCAAGGCATCCAACATCGGCCAGGTGGCGCAGTTTGCCGCGGCTGGCAAGGAGATCAAGAAGAAGTCCCTCGCCGAGATCGCGATGAGCTATGGCTACGTGTACGTGGCGCAGGTCGCCATGGGCGCCAACTACAACCAGACCCTCAAGGCCATCCAGGAGGCCGAGGCTTACGACGGCCCGTCCATCATCATCGGCTACAGCCCCTGCGAGATGCACGCCATCAAGGGCGGCATGACGCACTGCCAGGACGAGATGAAGAAGGCCGTGGAGTGTGGCTACTGGAACCTCTTCCGCTTCAACCCCGCCGCGCCGGAGGGCAAGAAGTTCACGCTCGACTCCAAGGAGCCGAAGGACGGCTATCGCGAGTTCCTGCTCAACGAGGCCCGTTACAACCGCCTCACCCGCGAGTTCCCCGAGCGCGCGGAAGAGCTGTTCGAGCGCAACGAGCAGGCGGCCATCGCCCGCTACCAGCACCTGCTTAAGCTCAAGGACCTCTACGCCGAGGTGTAAGAGCGAGCAGACGCTAGACGTTGTCGGGGGCATCCTTCGGGGTGCCCCCTTTTTCTCGAAATGCTACAATGCCTCTTCGTTAGCCGAAGGTACAGGGGGGACAGTCCCCCCTGTACCCGCTCTTTGGGGGCTGGTGGAGATCATGGACGAATTCAAGCTGGGCAAGCCCGCGCTCGTATGTCGGTGGCGCATGTCACATGGCGGACTCCCTCTCGAGAATCGCCACATCAGGGCGCTTGCGGCGAGGAGGTTGCGGGGCGAGGATATTCCCGCGTCACTTGTTGCGTGGGTCAAGCAGCGCATAGAATGGGGTTTGGGTGAGGCGTCATGCGAGCATCCCGACGGCGTCCTCATGCTCGTGGTGGATGAGCTTGGCGCGTCTGCCTTGACGTTGGGGCCTTACCATGCGCTAGAGAAGACCTCTGCGAACGACCTTCTAGCCCGAGCCCGAGCATCGCGTCGAGAGGCGCAAGCGACCGGTGTGGCGCCAGAGGAGCTATGGGTCGCGCAGAGCGATTCACTTGTGTGGGGCACATCATCCGAGTTTTCTCCTTCAGGCGCTTCGACGCTCGTCTTTGACTTGGCTCACACGATGGGCATGCCGGTGCGTCGTGACGACACTCTCCTCCTCGATGCGGGGCTGCGTGGCTTTGCCGGTGGGGAGGTGTTTCTGGTGTCAGACGAGCATGGGGTGGTCCCCGCCAGCGATCGAGGTGGCATGCGTGCGCGCAAGTTCGCTCAAGGCTATGCTAAGCTTCTTGACCGTCATGCCCGCCCAAAATAGCTTCGAGTGTTAGGGCAGATTTGGTCTCGACCTGTTGTAAAATCTAGTATCCACAGCTCATATAAAGCCGACACTGTCACGCACGAGGAGGCGCACGACTAGGTGAATCCCGTTATCGTTATCCCCACGTACTGGGCAGAGAACGACGACCCCGCCGGAATGGGGGAGGTCGGCGCGTACGATCACGCAACACCCATCACCAAGCCCGTACCAGAGCTCGAGACCTGTCTTGACTCTTTGGAGCAGGTTCGCGGCGTGCTGCGAGTAATCGTTCTGCTGGTGGCATCCCCCAACTGTGCGGATGCGGCGCGGGCTCGCGTCAACGGCATCTGCTCCACGCACCCAAACCTCAATCCACTCATCATCGGCAATCGCGAGGCGAAGGTCATTGAGAACGCCATCCACGTGGTTGCGCCAAAGATGGAGGGTGAGACGGTCTCGCTGCGCGGCTATGGCGCCATACGTAACATGGGCCTCGTGGTGGCGGCCGTGCTCGGTCACGACGTAGTCGTGTTCATGGATGACGACGAGGTGGCACTTGACGAAAACTTCTTGATCGATGCTGTGTATGGCCTTGGTCTCCTCACACGGCAGGATCTGCCCGTCTCGGCAAAGACGGGCTACTTCTTTGACCGCAACGACTCGTGCTATGCCGATGAGAGTGCAACGCGTTGGTGCGACCGCTATTGGACGAAGAAGTCGGAATTCAACGAGTGGATGCGGCATGCCCAGAGCGCCACGCGTATCTCGCGCTCCAACTATGTGTGCGGCGGGTGCTTCGCCCTGTATGCTGACGCATTCTGCCACGTGGCATTTGACCCCTACATCACGCGAGGGGAGGATTTGGACTACCTCTTTAACCTGCGCATGAACGGTCTCGACGTGTGGTTCGACAATCAGTGGGCGGTCAAGCACCTTCCGCCAAAGACGCCCTCACATGCGAGTCGCTTCATGCAGGACGTGTATCGCTGGACCTACGAGCTGGCCAAGCTTGACGTGGTGAAGCATCGCATCGGCTACCGCCCCATCACAGCGGAGTCGCTCCAGCCATATCCAGCGCCGTGGATCACGCGCGAGGTCAACAAGCGCATTTTCCTCACGTCGTTGCTGCGCTCGATTGCCGGTCCGGAGCGTTCGGAGTACCTTCACGTATGGCTGCATGCGCGAGGTGATGCAAAGGCGTGGGCGGCGCGTGTGAGCGAGAGCTATATAGCGTTCCAGACCTACTGGCCGGGGATGATGTCGTCGCTTTGGGGCAACGAGCAGATTGCCGCCTCGATTCTCGATACAGGGACGCCACGTTATCCTCGTCGGCGCCGTATGATCAGGCAGCAGGAAGTTGCTTGGGACGATTGGGACACCCAGTCATGAGCGTGGGCCTACGCGAGCGTGTGGGCAAGGCGATCTATCCCCTGCTTGCAGCATTCACCATCGCGATGCTTGCGTTGCTTTCGTGGGGCATTGCCCAACGCAGACTTGTGTCATCGATGTGCGCCGGCGCGATACTGGCCATAATCATCGTCGTGGGCGGGTCGCTGCTGCTCATACCCGACAATCAGCGCTCGCAGGCCACGGAGCGCATGCTGCGCATGGCGTCAAGCACCTTCGATCACATGCGAGGTGGCCTTACCCCTGAGGGATGTAATGCGGTGTGCCAGCTCATCCTGCCTGAGACCAAGGCTCAAGCGGTGGCGATAGCTGATACAAAGTGCGTGCTTGCCATCGCGGGAGAACAAGCGCCCATCGCTCTGCCAGGCTCCCCAATCACACGCCCCACTATAGAGGTATTGCAGTCAGGTCGCATGGAGACCTTCTCCGGGCGTGATGCCGCGAGCTTTGTGCGGGAGGACTCCGCCGCAACGTCATCAGACGAGCGTGTCGATGGCTATCCGGTCGGGGTCATCGTACCGCTCATGGTTGCCGACAAGCCTGTGGGGGTGCTGAAGCTCTACTACCGCACGGGCCGTCAGCTCGACAGGACCCAGCTCGTTATTGCGCGAGGCTTGGCCAACCTGATATCAGCGCAGCTCTCCTCATATGAGCTCGACCGTCAGGCAGAGCTTACCGCGCGAGCCGAGGTCAAAGCCCTACAGGCACAGATTAACCCTCACTTTCTCTTCAACACGCTCAACACCATTGCGGCATTTACGCGCACCGACCCCACCAAGGCACGCGATTTGCTGCGGGAGTTCTCGGTGTTCTATCGCCGCACACTGGAGAGCTCAGAGGCGCAGATACCTCTCTCCCAGGAGCTGGAGCAGACGCGACGCTACCTCACCATCGAGCAGGCGCGTTTCGGCGAGGACCGCATTGTGGAGTCCGAGCATGTCGATCAAGGCTTGGGGGAGGTTCTGGTTCCGGCTTTTCTTGTCCAGCCCATCGTTGAGAATTCGGTGCGTCATGGCATGCGCGATGAAGGGCCTCTGCACATCGATGTGCATGTAGCCACCGACGGTAGTGACGTGTTGGTGGCCGTGGCGGATGACGGACTGGGTATGGATGCCGAGGCGGCTGAGCGCCTAATTGCCCGAGCAGAGGGCACACAGGGCAACGAGCGTGGTACGGGCATTGCTCTGCGCAATGTTGCGGAACGCATCGAACGTTTTTATGGTGTAGGTTCAGGTATTGAGGTCATGTCAAAAGTTGGTGAAGGTACTGTGGTTACACTGCGCCTTGCCGATGCTGTGCCGCTCGCGGAAGGCGAAGCGCCGCACCGGTCGTCTGAATGAGGGATGGAACCAGATGCTTAACGTGATGATTGTAGATGACGAGGCTCCCGCACGCTCCGAGCTTCGCTACCTGCTCAAGGAGACGGGGCGCATTGGCACCGTCGTGGAGGCGGCTAGCGCTCGTGAGGCAGTAGAGCGACTTATGGAGAATCGCGCCGACGTGATGTTCTTGGACATCTCCATGCCCAAGACGAGTGGCATGCAGCTTGCAGAAGCACTGCACAAGCTCAAGAATCCACCCGCTGTCGTCTTTGTGACAGCCTACAGCGAGTATGCGCTCGAAGCTTTCGGCGTGGACGCTGTGGACTACCTCATGAAACCCGTCGAGACAGCGCGGCTCATCCAAGCCCTCGACAAGGTTCAGACGCGGGTGAAGCCTTCCCGACAGGCGACGCCTCCCGTGGAGCGGATTCCCGTCGAGAAGAGTGGTCGCAAGGTTCTCGTACCGGTGGACAAGATTCGCTACATCGAGGCCAAGGACGACTACTCGTGCATCTACACCGACACCGACCGGTATCTCTCTACGATTTCGCTGGCTAAGCTCGAGGCCAAGCTGTCCGATCATGGTTTCTTCCGTGTGCATCGCGGCTACATCGTCAATCTTGCCTACGTCGAGGACGTGGAGACCATTTCGAGTGGCATCCTTCAGCTAGGTATCAACGGAGTTGAGGACAAGAAGATTTCTGTCTCACGTCGGCGTGTGGTGGCGCTCAAACGCGCCCTCGGCTTGTAGGGTTACGAGATGGCGGCCACGCGCTTCGACATCGTGTCCGACACGCATGGACATGTCTCCGACGAGCTTCTCGTGGCTCTCAGGGGAGCGGATATGATCATGCATGCAGGTGACTGTTGCTCCTACGCCGACTACCAGACGCTCTGTAATTTCGCGCCTGTGGCCATGTGCCTCGGTAACAACGACTGGGGTATGGACTACGGCCCACAAGTCGAGCGCGTCACGAGGGTCTTCAAAGAGGGGCTGCGATGGCAGCTGTGCCACTATGAGGAGAGACTCGACTTGATGACCTGCGACATCGCGATTTGCGGTCACTCGCACAGGCCTTTCGTTCGATGGGAGAGCAGCCCCGGCGGTGCGGGTCGCGTGCTTGTGGTCAATCCTGGTAGCCCCACGTTTCCCCGTACGGCCGACGGTCCGACGATTGCTCGCATCATGGCGGAGAAAGGCCAGGTGTTGAGTGCCGAGATCATCCGACTCCAGCGCAAGGAGCGTAAGCGCGGCGGAGACGATTGGAGTATCTCCCGTCTTTTCCGCCGACGCTAGCTTGGACTCCATCCGTTACTTGAAGTGCTTGCCGCCGTCCTCTTCTGTGCGGACGTGCACGTCTGTATCATCTACGAGCTCCCAGCGCATGTGACGAGCGCGCATGGTGGTCGTGTTGTCGGCGACGTAAAGCCTCTCTGGCTCCACGTATGCGGGACTCTGAACGACCTCTCGATGTTGCTCTGGCTCGTCGGGCATGAAGAGCGGGCAGAAGACCTTGGTATACACGCCAATCCAAGCAATCGACACGCAGAATCCTGCGATTACGTCAGAGGCATAATGAACGCCGAGATAGACGCGGCTCATACCCACGACGACGATGGTAAGAGCAAAGGCAGTGCAGCAAGCCCAGCGCATGATGCGGTCACGTTCATAGTTCCATACCATCCAAGCGCAAAGACCGTAGAATGCCATCGAGACCATGGAATGGCCTGAGGGGAAGCTGTAGCCAATCTCCGAAATCAGGCGAAAGCCGTCTGGACGCGGCCGATGCACGATGTACTTGAGCACTTGGTTAATAAGCACGACGCTTACGAGATTGACTGCTGCGCACATACCGGGCCGTCTACCAGGTGCGAAGGCGGCAACCATTAGAAACATTGCCCCAATCACGATGGGCGACGAGAGGCTTGAGAACCCCTCCATTATGGATGTGAGCCAAGGACGCCTCAGCTTCAACACAAAGAAATTGTAAGCATCGATGTCAAGTTGCAGAATCTCGGTAGAGCGGACCTCTTGCATGATTGCTATGAACAAGACCATCGCGACTGCGACGACGACCACTCGACGACCGGCCCAGATGCGTTTCAACACGGACACTAGCCTCACCTCCCAAGGACATAGCATAGCGTATTGTTCGTTCCGAGATATGCGAAGGCAAAGGGATTGCTCCCTTTGCCCCGCGTCGAGCTGACCGTTTCGTACGATCCCGTCTCCCGTTGGTCAGGCTGTCTTACAGATGCGCCTCGAGTTCGGCCACCAAGCTTGCCTTCGGCATACTGCCGACCATGCTGTGAACGGGTACGCCATCCTTAAAGAGGATGAGGGTGGGGATAGACATGATGTTAAACTGCTGTGCGAGTCCAGCCTCGTCGTCGACGTTGCACTTGTAGACATCTAGACGGTCGGCCATTTCCTCGCCGATTTGCTCTACCACGGGTCCTAACGCGCGGCATGGGCCACACCAGCTTGCCCAAAAGTCCACGAGGACGGGCTTGTCGGCTTGACGAACGGCGGTATCGAACGTTGCTTCAGTGATTTCCTTTGCCATGTGACTTCCTCTCGTTGTGCTCGCCCAAGGGCGATTGCATCGGGTAAGGTAGTTCATAAGGCTGTTTTACCCATTTTTGCACATTGCTATCGCGAGGACGTGAAGAAAGTCATGGGATTTGAACGAACGCCGCGTATGCTTGCGTCGAAGGCGCGCGCGGAGCTTGCCGAGCTCGAAGCGCAGGGCGTTGTGACGAAGGGCAATGCCTTCTCGTCGGTCCTCATCGTCAAGGGTGAGATGGGGGAGGCGGAACTCAGGGGCGAGGGGCTCCTATCTGGTGCCGATGGCGTGGCGTTGCGGGCGGCCCTGGCAAAGTTAGGCTATGCCCCGGAGGACTGGTGCGCCTTGGCGTGCTGGCGCAATGACGGGGGCTTCCTCACTCCCGACCAGATGAGGCTTGCCTTGGCGACGCTCGATCCGGCGACGGTTATAGCCTGTGACAGCGCAGCTCAGGCGCTGCTGTGTGACGCTCTCTCGGGCGGCCTTCTGTCACTGGAGGCCGGACGTGTGAACATGCTCCATGGCATACGGGTGCTTTGCCTCGGAGGATTCGAGGCGGCGCTTGCAAGCATGCCAAGCAAGCAACTCATGTGGGCACGACTCAAGCAGATTCCGCCGCTCGGCGAGCCGTATTAGCGGCACGTCATGCCTCGCTCGCGCATTGAGCAGTTCGGCCGTAACGTGCAGACGCTACATGAGGAAGTCACGCCCGACTGAGGCGTGGGATGCAGCCCTATGATGGCGGTCACGCTTTTAGTGGGGACCATCAAATTGCTTGGGGTGAGCGTGATGCCAAGGCGCCTCTCGGCGTCGAGACGGGCGAGTAACTCGCCCTGCACGGAGAGCGGAAGGTCTCCGTAGCCAGGGGAGAAGCGCCAACTGCAATAGAGCCCGCGGTCGCGTGCCTCGACCCGTATCTGCGCCTCGATCTCGTCCGAAAGGCGTTCCACCGCAGCTGTCGACGCCGCGTCGAAGATCACTTGGCCTAACGGGTCGGTCAGCGAGAGCCGCCGCAATTCCCTGTCTACCCCATGGCCCAACGTTGTGGCCATGAGCACGATCTCGGGTGCGCCAGCCAGATGCGCGGTGATGTCGTTGCCGGGCAGGTGCAGGCTTTCTGATGGGAATGCCCGCCACGTCGCAGCGGGCTTCGCGATCCGCTCGCAGCGAACCTTCGCCTCTTTGATACGCGCGACAATCTCGGGCGAGAGATCTTGCCCGCCATAGCCGAGGTAGCGCAGCGTTTCGTCCTTCTCGCACCGTGCGGGTGTCATTTGGTCAGATTCGGCCAAGGTAGCCGCATTCCACGAGCGCGTCATGCGTGGCACGCGCCACCGAGGGCTTGTTCATACTGTAGATGTGTAGGCCGTCTACGCCGTTGGCGGCAAGGTCGCGCAGCTGTTCGCATGCGTACTCGATGCCCGCCTGTGCTTGGGAGCCTGCATCGTCTCCTGCCGCGATCAGGCGCTTGATGACGGCCGCCGGAATGCTTGCGCCGCAGGTGAACGCCATGCGCTGAATCTGCTTCGTGCTGGTGAAGGGCATGATGCCCACGACGATCGGAATCTTGATGCGCGCGCGGACGCATGCCTCGCGGAAGCGATAGAAGAGCTCGTTGTCAAAGAACAGCTGAGTCACGAGGAAGTCTGCTCCGCTATCCTGCTTCGCTTTGATCTGTTCGATGTCGGCGGCGAGGCTTGGGGCCTCGACGTGTCCCTCGGGGTAACATGCTGCGCCGACGCAGAGGTTGGGTGCCACGTCCTTGAGGTGCGCGATGAGCTCGTTGGCGTGCGCGAAGTCGAGGGCCTCTCTACCAGGCGCGCGATCTCCTCTCAGCGCGAGGACGTTCTCGACGCCGTTTGCCTCAAGCTCGCTCACGAACGAGTCGACGTCCGTGCGGGTCGAACCTAGGCAGGTAAGGTGGGCAAGGGCGTTAGTGTGGGCCTCGCGTTGGATCTGCGCGGCGATGGCCCCCGTGGCGGCCGAGTTGCCCGAGCCGCCTGCCGAGAAGGTGACGCTTATCCAATCAGGGCGCTGCTCGGCCATCTGTCCGGCTATGGTCATGGCCTGCTCGATGGGCAGGTCGCCGCGTGGGGGGAATATCTCGAACGAAAACGTCTGACGTTGTGCAAGGATGCTCGAAATCCTCATGCCATCGTTCCTCTCATGAGTCGCCAATGCGCAAAAGTATAGCCCAGCGGTGTCGTGGAAGCTGCGTCGAATGTTCACATGTCGGCGCAGAGTGGTGTATCCTAGCGAGGTTACGCATCGACAGCGCAAGGAGCAATCATGGGAGACAAGCTGGAGAAGCTCATCGCCGCGTATGAGGAGCTAGAAAAGAAAATGGTCGATCCCGCCGTGGTGAGCGACCCCAAGGAGTATGCCCGCATCGCAAAGGAGCATGCGAACCAGGCGGAGCTAGTGGCCAAGGCGCGCGAATACCTCGCAGCTTTAGAGGACAGCGAAGTCGCCAAAGAGATGCTGCATGAGGAGTCGGATCCGGACGAGAAGGCCATGCTCCAGGAGGACATAGCGGCCAATGAGGCCAAGCTGCCCGAGCTCGAGCAGGAAATCAAGATCATGCTCATCCCTGGCGACCCCAACGACGAAAAGGATACCATCGTCGAGATACGTGCAGGCGTGGGTGGTGACGAGGCGGGCATCTTTGCGGGTGACCTGTACGACATGTACCATCGCTTCGCAACGGCACACAAGTGGAAGATAGAGGTTCTTTCGTCGAGTCCAAGCGAAGCCGGCGGCTTTAAGACCATCGAGTTCAAGGTGACGGGCGACAAGGTCTACTCGGTGATGAAGTACGAGAGCGGCGTGCATCGCGTGCAGCGCGTGCCCAAGACAGAGAGCCAGGGACGCATCCATACCTCGACCGCCACTGTTGCCGTTTTGCCCGAGGCCGATGAGATCGACATCCAGATCGCCGAAGAAGACCTGCGCATCGACACCTACTGCGCAAGCGGTCCTGGTGGCCAGGGCGTCAATACGACGTACTCTGCCGTACGCATCACGCACTTGCCGACAAATACGGTTGTTCAGTCGCAGGATCAGCGCTCGCAGATTCAGAACCGCGAGGTCTGCATGCAGATGCTGCGTGCCCGCCTGTACGAGATGGAGCTCGAGCGCCAGCAGGCCGAACAAGGTGCGGAGCGCTTGGCCCAGATTGGTCACGGCAACCGCTCGGAGAAGATTCGCACGTACAATCAGCCTCAGGATCGCGTGACCGACCACCGCATCGGCTTCAACGGCACCTACAACGGTGTGCTTCTTGGCGACACGCTACAGGGCGTCATTGAGGCCTTGGCTGCTGCGGATCGTGCGCAGAAGCTCGCCGAGGCGGTGTGATGGCCGACGAGTTGTGGACGGTTCAGCGCATCCTTGACTGGACCTGCGGCTACCTCGAGCGCAAGGGCGATGAGCATCCACGCCTCTCGGCTGAGTGGCTGCTCTGCAACGCAACGGGACTTTCGCGCGTGGAGGTCTACATGAACTTCGACCGCCCGCTGATGGGCGAGGAACTCGACCTCATGCGCGAAGGCGTGCGTCGGCGTGGCGCAGGCGAGCCGTTGCAGTACGTGACAGGTGAGATGCCCTTCCGCCACATCATCCTGCGCTGTGAGCGGGACGTGCTCATCCCGCGTCCTGAGACCGAGATTCTGGTGGACGCTGCGCTCGAGGGTGTGGACGCGGCCGTGCGAAGCATGCCCCGCGTGCTCGAGATCGGCGCGGGGACGGGCTGCATCGCCTGCTCCATAGCTGCCGAGCGCAAGGACGCGATTGTGGTGTCGACTGACATATCGCCTGCGGCAGTGCGCCTTGCCAGACGCAACGCCGATGTGCTTGGCTTGGGTGGCAGAGTCGATGTGGTGGAGTGTGACCTCGTTTCAGGCGTTTCGGACGCGCTGATGGGCAGCTTTGACGTGCTCGTATCCAATCCGCCCTACATCCCCAGCGATGTGGTGCCCTTGCTGCCAATCGAAGTGCGAGGCTTCGAGCCAGGCCTTGCGCTAGACGGTGGCGACGACGGGTTAGACGTGTTTCGTCGTATCCTCGAGGTGGCACCTCGGGTGCTTGCGTCGCGTGGAATGCTCTGCGTGGAGCTCTTTGAGGAGAACGTACATCTCGCGGCAGAACTCGTGTGCGCGCAGGGTGGATGGGCGAACGTCGAGGTGCGTGACGACCTCACGCATCGTCCTCGCGTTCTCGTCGCGAAGAGGGAAGCGTAAGCTACACTGAGCTTTGCTCCTGCGTTACCATAGGCCTTGTCTATGCTTATCTCGCAGAAAGGGCTCGCCATGTCTGACGCTAGCATTTCACGCCGCTGGCGCGTGAGTTTCAACGCCCCGGTAACATTGACCTTTACCGCTCTGTGCGTGGCTGCGACTGCGCTAAACCTCGCGACGGGAGGAATGTCAAACCGTTTGCTCTTCTCCACCTATCGTGCTTCGCTGCTTGACCCGCTCATGTATCTGAGGCTGTTTGGCCACGTGATTGGCCACAGCGGGTGGGATCACCTCATCGGCAATATGAGCTATGTACTGCTTCTGGGTCCGCTCCTCGAGGAGAAGTACGGCTCGCGAGATCTCGTCGCGGTGATTGTGGTCACGGCCTTCGTTACGGGTATCCTCAACAACTTGCTCTTTCCCGGCGTGGCGCTTTGCGGTGCGAGTGGAGTTGTCTTTGCGATGATTCTGCTTTCCTCGATCACGAGCATCCGGGAAGGCGAGATACCCCTCACGTTCATCCTTGTCGCCGTGCTGTATCTGGGACAGCAAATCGTGGACGGGCTCTTTGTGCGGGACAACATCAGCCAGTTCGGCCACATCGTGGGCGGTACTGTTGGCGCTGTGCTTGGCTTTCTCATGGCAAAGAAGGACTGAGGTGCGAGATGGGTGCCGTTTTGCGAGTGAATCAGGTTGCGCCGCATGATGATGTGCTGTACGAGGCTGCGTGCGTGTTGCGCGAGGGTGGGGTACTTGTGATGCCGACTGACTCGGTGTATGGCATCGGGTGTGCAGTGATGCCGACGAATCCTGCACATGAGCGCATCTTTGCCATCAAGCGACGCGATCGCGCGCAGACGCTGCCATGGCTCGTGGCTGATGCCTGTGACCTGCACAAATATGGCCGCGACGTGCCTGAATGGGCAGAGCAACTTGCCCACACATACTGGCCTGGCGCACTCACGCTCGTGGTCAAGGCGAGTGAGGCCGTGCCACTGGAGTACCAGGGGGCCGACGGCACCATCGCCCTGCGTGTGCCCGATTCCAACTTGGTGCGTGCGCTTGCACGCGAGATGGGCCCGCTTGCCACTACGAGCGCAAATACGCATGGCGAGGCAGCGGCGACTACAGGAGCTGGCGTCGAGCCGCGCATCGTGGAGGCGGTCGACCTCACGCTCGATGCTGGCCCCGCACCTGTAGGCGTCGCGAGCACCATAGTTGATGCCACGGGCTCCGAGCCCCGCATCCTGCGTGCTGGCGCTCTCAACCTCGCAATCGAGGTCTAGAAGCTATCAGGATACGAGCGAGCGACATGAGGAAAAGAGGCGCTCATGATACAGGACGTAACGCCACACGTGCTGGCTAACCAGTACCACCACAATGCCGTACCCATCGACGGAGATTGGGTTTTCTTCGTGCGCGGGCAGGAGATTGCGGTACGCCTCGAGGGCGCACATGGCTTCGATGTGCCACGCGTGGGTGAGCCAGGAGTACTTGCTGGCACCCTGACGTATCTGTTTGCGCTTGACGGCGCGTCGTGTTGGCTGGCATCGCGCGACGGGGCCGCGCGTCCTCCCGAGGAGTACGAGTTTGTTCACAACCGTGCGCTGCGCATGGAACGCCGAGGCACCCGGGAGCAGATGTACGCCGCCTACACCGCTGTTCATCTCGCCGACTGGTATGCAAAGACATGCTTTTGCGGCGTATGTGGGCATTCCATGGAGCATCATGAGACGATGCGTGCGATGCGCTGTCCTAGCTGCGGTAACGTCACGTTCCCTCGTCTAAACCCTGCCGTTATCGTGTGCGTATGCGACCCGAAGCGCGACCGCATCGTGATCACGCGCTATGCGAGGGGGCGCTATGTCCCCATCGATGCGCTCGTGGCCGGTTTCGTCGAAATTGGCGAGACCATGGAGGATTGCGTGCGTCGTGAGGTGCGCGAGGAACTGGGGCTTGAGGTGACGAACATCCGCTACTACAAGTCGCAGCCGTGGGGCGTCGCGGGCGACATTCTCAGTGGCTACTGGTGCGACGTGGACGGCGACCCTACCATCCATCGTGACGCGTCTGAGTTGGGTCGCGCCGAGTGGGTGGGGCCTGACCAGATCCCAGGCCAACCAGACGACCTCTCTCTCACCAACGAGATGATGTGTCTCTGGCGAGATAGCCATCATTAGGCTGTTCGTCTCCCAAAGTCATGGGAAATTCCATGCTGATGCTATCATTGCCGCTCATCGCGTATATACTACCGCTTGCAGCAAAACCTTTGGAAAGGTGAACCATGAATCTCAAGTACATCTCTGCCACTGACCCAGAGCTCGCAGCCGCAATGTCCGATGAGCTTACGCGACAGCGTAACTCCATCGAGCTCATCGCCTCCGAGAACTTCGTGAGCCTAGCCGTGATGGAGGCCGCTGGTAGCCCGCTGACAAACAAGTATGCTGAGGGTTTGCCGGGCAGACGCTACTACGGTGGTTGTTGGGCCGTGGACGTAGTCGAGAATCTCGCTCGCGATCGGGCAAAGAAGCTCTTTGGTGCGGCGTATGTCAACGTGCAGCCCCACTCGGGTGCTCAGGCAAACTATGCTGCTACCAGCGTATTTGCGCAGCCCGGTGACACAATCATGGGCATGGACCTCTCCAATGGCGGCCACCTCACGCATGGTAGCGCAGCTAACTATTCGGGCAAGCTCTTCAACGTCGTGAGCTATGGCCTCAATCCCGAGACCGAACGCATTGACTACGATGACGTGGCAGCAAAGGCTGAGGAATTCAAGCCCAAGCTCATCATTGCCGGCGCTTCGGCCTACCCGCGCGTCATCGACTTCGAGAGATTCGCGCAGATCGCGCACGACAATGATGCCGCCCTCATGGTGGACATGGCCCATATCGCCGGTCTTGTGGCGACGGGCGCACATCCCAGTCCAGTTCCGTATGCCGATGTCGTGACCACCACCACGCACAAGACGTTGCGTGGCACCCGTGGTGGCCTCATCCTGTGGAATGACGAGGAGCTCACGCGCCGTATGAACTCAGCTGTCTTCCCCGGCAGTCAGGGTGGCCCGCTCGAGCATATCGTTGCAGCCAAGGCCGTGGCTTTCGGCGAGGCGCTCCAGCCGAGCTTTGCCACTTACATCGAGGGCGTCTGTGCTAATGCCAAGGCTCTCGGGCGCGGTATGGCTGCCAAGGGCCTGCGTATGGTGACCGGCGGTACCGATAACCACCTGCTGCTTGTGGACCTCACCACAGCTGGTGACGAGGTGACGGGTAAGGCCGCCGAGCACGTTCTCGATGAGGTCGGCATCACGGTCAACAAGAACACCATTCCTGGCGAGAAACGCAGCCCCTTCGTGACATCGGGCATCCGCGTGGGTTCTGCTGCCATGACGACCCGCGGCTTCGGGGAGGCGGAAGCTGAGCGTATCGGCGAGCTCATCGGCGAGACCGTCACGCATCTCGAAGACGAGGAAGTGCTTACGACCGTCAAGGCCGAGGTTGCGGACCTGTTGGCCGCTCATCCGCTCTACCCAGAGCTAGGCTAGACGAATCATAGCTTCGAAGCTTTTCTCGAGTTCGGCCTCTTATCCACGGCGGGATCGTTGTCACGATTCCGCCGTGAGCGTGAACGTATCTTTATGGGCGGGTTTTCATTTCGTCCCAAAGGACAGCGCCACAGTCGCAAAAAGGTGTATAATGCACAGAATTCGTAAGGGGCGGTTGTGTGGAGGTTCTCCGTGGGAGGTTTCTGCGCCATCATAGCGGGGTCCGTATTGGGCGTCATTGGTGCCGTTCCGTTGGTGATTCTGTTTGAGCGAGCGCTCAGAAAGATCTATCCGGTGAGCGTGGCGGCCGGTCTTGCGGGCATCATGTTGTCGTTTACCCTGCATACCTGTGCCGTTTTGGCCGTCTGGCTCGTATCGCGTGATGACGTTCTAGCGTTTGGCACTGCAGAGGCCGTCTCGTTCCTGCTCATATGGGTGGTCGAGGCGGCAAGGGCATGGCACGACATCCAAGGGGATGCCTGCACGGAAGAAAGGAAGAGCGGTGAATCCTCTCGATAAGCTAAGCGAGGAGATGGATGAGCTTCTAGAGGGCTTTGAGTCCACGGCAATCCACGGTGACCTTACAGTAGGCCTCACGCAGTATACGTTTTGGATGATCGTGGCTGCCATAGCACTGTTAGCGCTCGTCTTTGTTTTCAAAAAGAAGCAGGCGGCTAGCGGGCTCGCTCCCAAGGGACGATTTGTGAATTGCGTCGAGTACCTGGTCGAGTACTGCCGGGATGATCTCTGCAAGGGTCTCTTGGGCGATACGTGGCGCAAGCACTTTCCCTTCATCGCGAGTGTCTTCTTCTTTATCTTGGTAAACAACGTCATCGGTGTCATTCCGGGCTGCAAGCCAGGCACAGGCTGCATCGGCACGACTGCTGCGCTGGCATTGGTGTCGTTCATCTATTTCGTTGTCGTAGGCGTAAAGAGCAAAGGTGTGCTCGGCTATATCAAGAGCCTCGCACCGGCGGGAGTGGCATTTCCCATCTGTTCGCCGGTCACGTGGTCATGGGCACCTTTGCCATCCTGACGTCGCTCTTCTTCATTCCGGTTTTGCAGCAGATTACCCCTGAGACCCTTGGCTTTGCGGGTGCGTCCGTATTTTGGATTGCGATTCTGCTCGTTATCTACGCGGTCGAGATTTTGGTTGCAGCCATTCAGGCGTACGTCTTTACGCTGCTTTCCGCCGTGTACATTCAGCTTGCGGAGGCTGACGAGCACTAAACTTGTTGTCTGCGGCCACGTCTGTGACCATGACATTATGTTTGGATTTCGCCGGGTGGTCCGGCGATTAACAAAGGAGGAATTGTGGGAGTCATCGGATACGGCCTTGGTGTAATTGGCGCGGGACTTGGCATTGGACTTGCGGCCTATGGCGCAACAACCTCTATGGCGCGTCAACCCGAGGTGCAGGGCCGTCTGTTCACGGTCTTTATCTTGGCGTCAGCTTTCGTTGAGGCGCTCGCCCTGATCGGCTTCGTCGTTACGCTTATCGCCTAACAGCGCCTTTGCACGACGATTCCGAATTTGGAGGTTCGAATGAACGCGAACAAACTGTGCTCTGCGCGTGGCGTAGTCGGCATGAGCGGTCTTGTAGTCGTTGCCCTCGCGGCGGCGCCGACGAAGGCTTACGCAGTGGGAGC
>ONMP01000087.1 GCA_900318935.1 uncultured Actinomycetes bacterium | reverse complement strand
GCATCGTTTAAGCTCCGTTCATCGAAGGCCAGTATCGTCGATGGGAGGATTGCAACAGAAGTTTGAAACGAAGCATACCTCAAGCTCGCATGTGATGGCGATGGCTTCGATGCCCGTGAGCACTTCCTCCACTGGGCACGGGAGGTCTACGAGCGGCGAGCGGTGTTCGTTGTGCCGATGTCGCCATCCAGGTGGTCGCGTGCCAGTGAGGAATTACGCACACCGTCTTTTATTGTGCGTAGTTTCTGAAGAAAGGCCAGTTGGCTCTGTGCCGAACCCGCCAAATTACGCACACCATACTGCGATGTGCGTAATTTGGCGGGTTGCGTAAGATAATCATCCGCTCGTTTCCCGCTTCTTGGCAGCGATAACGCGAAGGGCGCACGGTCGACCACCACGTCAAGTAAGCGGGGACGGTCAAGTGAGGGTCGCTTGTGCGTACCACGGGGTTGAGATTGGATTTGTTGCAACAAGCATCTGAAGCTTGCTAAGCACTATCATGTAGCTTGAAGTAAAACGCGACGTCGCAAAGCAGAGAGGATTGGAACATGGCGTTTGACGAGTTGTCCCCAGAGATGAAGGAGAAGGCACGCGCATGTACGACGCCAGAGGACACCCAGGTGCTCGCTAGGGAGGAGGATGGCATAGACCTCTCGGATGAGGAGCTTGAGTGGATAAGTGGTGGCGGCACTCCGGACAATTTCAGGCCGAAGCGCAGAAAGTAATAATAGCATTAACAACAAAGAAGTGTGTACTTCGCACCATGGTCAGTTATGGCCTTGCTATGAGTGCGATGCTAGGCATCTTAATCTATGCAGGTTAAGATCAGACTCTTGATGTTGCCCTGGCAGCCGTTGTCCCTGTATTGTCCAGCGCCTCCGCGCGTTGGCAACGAAGAGCAGGTAGTCGCTGGGTGCGCCAGCATAAGTTTGGCGCGGACCGGAAATCCCAGTCCGCGCCTTTTACTTCCTTCTTACGACTTTATCACGCGAGGGCTGCGTACTCTTCGTCGCTCACCGGCTCCAGCCACTCGTTGGAGGCTTCCTCACCAGGCACCTCCACCGCCAGGTGGCTGAACCAACTGTCAGCCTTCGCACCGTGCCAGTGCTTGACGCCCGCGGGGATGGTGACTACGGTGCCGGGAACAAGACTCTGTGCGGGCTTGCCCCACTCCTGGTACCAGCCCTCGCCAGCGGTGCAGATGAGCACCTGTCCGCCGCCCGAAGTGGCATTATGGACGTGCCAGTTGTTGCGGCAACCCGGCTCGAAGCTCACGTTAGCCACGCTTGCGGCGCAGCCCTCCGCCGTCAGGAACTTGAGGAACGAAGCTCCTGAAAAGAACTCTCCCCAAGGATTTGGCTCCCCGATGCCAAAGATGTCCATCTGTTCGAACTCGGTGCGGTCACACGTCTTTGTCATGGCTTATCCCTTTCCTTCTTGATGTTTGGAATCTCATCTATCCGATGAGCGAACCCTTGCTCACGAGGCAATCCGCAGACAGCTGCACGAGCTCCTTCTCGGAGAGGCAGTCAGCCGTGCCGTCGATGTAAGCCTTGAAGTGCTCGGTTTCGCGGTGCGCTTCATAGGCCTCCTCGCTGGCGTAGCCCTCCCAAAAGACCCAGCGCAGCGGGTCGTCGGCGAAGCTGCAGGCGTAGAGGAACAGCACGCCTGGCTCCTCTGCCACGGAAGTCCGCATGTTAGCAAAGACGGCCTCACGGAACTGCTCGAGCTTCTCGGGTTTGATTTGCACGAAGCAGCAGCGCGGCGCGGCGTTGCCGTCACACACCTTAAGGCCCTCTGGCTTCTCCAGCATGAGCTCGGGCTGGACCTGACACACCTCGCGGCTCGTGAGAGTGTCTGCCGCCATTGCCACATAGGCCTTGAACTGCGCGGACGAGGCGTGTACCTGATATGCGTCGTCATCGGCGTACACCTCGAAGACATAGCACATCGCGCGGTCATCGGGCAGGTGGGTCGAGTACATGGCGAGCGTGCCGGGCTCGCTCTCGATGGAGGTGACGAGATTGGATTCGCCGACGCGGTCGAACTCGTCGGCGTTATCCAGCTTGCGGCCGAGCTTGAAGAGGCGGGTGATCATGTTGGGCTCCTTCCCTGAGGACATGTCTTATCCAATGAGTTGCTGGTAGTTGGCAAACAAGATTGCGTCCTTGTTCGCTTCACTTACCTCCATCCCGTCTATGGCAGCGAGAATCTCGCGCGTGGCGCCTGCCGGTGGGATGCCCAGCGGTGCGTCGGTGCCAAAGAGTACATGGTCCGCTCCGTAGTAGTCCACGGCGAGCTCTAGGGCCTTGGTGTTGCCTAAGATGGCCGTGTCCACATAGAACTTGCGCATGTTGGCAGCCTGCTCAGTGGGTAGGATACGATCCACGCGCCCCGCGAAGAAGGGCACCATGGCGCCGGCGTGGTGGCATATGACCTTGAGTTCGGGGAAGTCGCGCAGAAGGCCCGCCTGCACCATTTGCAGCATGGCCTGCGTGAGCTCGTATTCCCAAGAGAACACGATGTTGTTGTCGGGCTTGCGCGGGTCGAACACGGGATGCAGCCAGGCGGGAATGCCATTCTCGGCGAGCGCGGAGAAGAGCGGACGGAATTGTTCGTCGGCGATGGAGAGCCCCAGCGCCCGCGTGAAGATCTGTACGCCAACCACGTCTTCGTTTGGCAGCACCTGTTCGCGTACGATGCGCACGGCCTCGTCCATGTTGTTCATGGGGACCATGAGCACCGCAGCCTCGAACATGTCGGCGTCCGCTCGGCGCATGGCGATGAGCTCCTCGTTGCCCTCCCAGCAGAGTTTGGCGGCCTCAGCTGGCCCCACGTAGTCCTCTGGCAGGGCGTTCACGAAGCTGATGACCTGGCGGGTCTTGCCGTCCCAGTGAGCGCGCCGGTTCTCCATGTTCGAGAGCGTGGGGTTGTTGAAAAACGCGTAGCGCTCAGGGATTCTTGGCTCGATCTCGAGCATCTTTGCGTAGAACTCGGGCGGAAGCACGTGTGCGAACACGTCGATGGGTGCCATAGACTTCTCCTTCCTCGCGTGTGCCAGCGATATTATGCCCGATTCTGGGCCATGACGCCCACGAGCGCGTGAGGCACATAGGGTTCCTCGAGATAGGCAATCTCGTCGGGCGTGAGCGTGAGGTCTGCAGCGGCTACCGGACCCTCGATGTGGTGCGGCTTGGTGGCGCCTACCACGGGACTTGTCACCTTGGTGAGCAGCCAGGCGAGTGAGACGGCAGTCATCGACGTCTCGTGCTTGTCGGCCAGTTCGGCCACGCGCTCTATGATGGTGGCATCCTGCTCGGCCGTAGCGTCGTACTTCCCCTTGGCAAACTTGTCCTGCTCAAGGCGCTTGCTTGTCTCTCCCGGGCGACGTGATAGACGCCCCGCCGCCAGCGAGCTGTAGGGCACCGTGGAGATCTGGTCCTCGGCGCAGAGCTGCAGGAGCTCTCGCTCATCCTCGCGGAAGATGAGGTTCATGTGACTCTGGATGACCTCGAAGCGCGCCCATCCGCGCGACTCTGCCAGTGCGTTGGCCTTGGCCAGCTGATAGGGGTGGCAGTTGGAGATGCCAAGCGCACGTGCCTTGCCCGCCACGACGGCGTCGTTCATGGCTTCCATGATGTCTGCGATGGGCGTATGGTAATCCCAGCTGTGCAGGTAGTAGAGGTCGATGGTATCGAGCCCCAGGCGCGTGAGGCTTGCGTCGAGCATGGCAGTGACGTAGGCCTTGCCGTCAGGATAGGCCTCCATCATCTGTGGCGTGCGGGCGGAGACCTTGGTAGCGACAACGTAATCATCGCGTCGGGCAAGCGAGCGAAGAGATGCCCCCACATACTCCTCTGAGGTGCCGAAGGAATAAGCCATCGCCGTATCGAAGAAGTTGATACCGCTGTTCAGGGCTTGCGAGATGATTGCGCGCGTGTCGTCCGGTCCGAGCGTCCAAGTGTGGAGTGCCCCCTCGCGTACCTCGCCGAAGCCCATGCATCCCAGGCAGAAGCGGCTG
The DNA here is from genome assembly GCA_900318935.1 of uncultured Actinomycetes bacterium. Classification (GTDB taxonomy): domain Bacteria; phylum Actinomycetota; class Coriobacteriia; order Coriobacteriales; family Atopobiaceae; genus RUG440. The sequence goes on along the minus strand of ONMP01000087.1, from coordinate 7,202 downwards.
ACCTCGATGTCTGTACGTCCCAGCTTTGCGTGCTGCATCGCTGCTCCTCTCTGCTGACGACTACTATTTCCTGGTGAGTTTCAAGGACTCGCCAAGTGCGAGCGCATGCACGCGCTCCGGGTTCTTGACGGCTGCCTCCAAGCGCTCGGGGTCACCGTTGAAGGGCGTGAAGTTGGGTGCGTCTACGCAGCCCCAGTGGATGAGCAGCAAGTCGGAGTCGGGGTATTGGTTTGCCAGCTCCACCGCACCTGCAAAGCTTATGTGCCAACCGTTGTCGGCAAAGTCGAAGAGCATCATGTCGGGCGCGGTCTCCCACTCAAGGAACTCAGGCAACGGGCGGCTGTCGCTTGGCAGCCAGATGCTGCCGTCGGGCGTCTCGATCCAGTAGCCGCAGTACTCCTTGCGCTCCCAGCGGCGGTGGCCGTACTTGCTACCCGGTCCGCCGTGATCCTGCCAGTTGTGCCAGGTGGGGGTGAGGGTAATGCTCAGGGGACCGACCTTGAAGGTTTCGCCGATGTCATGCCCGATCGCGCCGGGGATTCCCTCCTCGTCGCGCGCGACACTGGCGACGTACTCGGTGGCATGCAGCTCGTCGTACTTGTTTGCAAGCGCGGCTAGGCAGATGCGGTTGAAGTGGTCGTTGTCAATGTGGGTGTAGAGAAGTGCGTCCACGTGGGGCACGTCCTCCGGAAGTACGGGCGGATCAACCAGCACGGGCATGTCGAATCCCACGAGCAGCGGGTCACACATAATGGTCGTACCCCGACTGTTGATGAGGAATCCCGCGTTGCCTAGCCAGTAGACGGTTGTTGCGTCCGACGGCCCGAAGGCATCAGACGGAAGCGCCACGGTCTCCCTAGGCATAGCCTGTCCCTGCGCACTCCTACGAATCTTGACGGTCATTTCTGTGCTCCCTTCTTCGTGTTTTGACTAAATACAGTATCAAGCAGTCTGGGTGGCGTGTTACCCTTAGAAACTGCTGATGCCGCATCGCTCCTTGATGCGCCGCATCTCCTCGGGCATCTTTTCGGGCGGCATTTCCCTTGGCACGTCGCAGGTGCCAGCCTCTGCCGCCACGTCGTAGAACCAGCACTTGTATTTGATGAAGTCGCGCGCGAGCTCAAGCTCGGCTATCTGGCGCTCGACGGCATCGCGCCGATTATTGATAATGCGACGACGTTCCTCGATGGTTGAGTCGCCCTGCTGGTAGAGCTCGATAAACGTACGAATCTCCTTGATGGGCATGCCAGATGCCTTGAAGCGCTCAACGAAGCGCATCCACTCCAAGTCCTCATCGTCGAAGAGACGGATGCCGCTGCCCGTTCGCTGCATGTTGGGTATGAGCCCGTTCTTTTCGTAGAAGCGGATGGTGGAGGCGGGCATTCCCAGCAGCTCGGAAGCTTCGCCTATAGTGTACATCCTCGCCATGTGGTGCTCCATCCAGTTGCCTCAGTCAGGCATTCTTGTCAATCAGTTCTTACATCAAAGAATACGACTTAAACCATGGTTTAAGTCAAGAGACAATATTCAGACGGACAAGGGGGACGGAGGAGTTTGTCCGCACGTCCTCCGTCCCCCTTGTCCTGCTTGAGTAGAATGGATGTCGGCGGTCCAAACCATGAGTTTTGCGAGAGGTGGAGGCTCAACGATGCTTAAGCGTGGCGTGGCGCTCCTGATGTGTGTAGCGGTCTTATTCGTTGCGTTGGTGGTGGGGGTAAAGGCCGAGGTCATTCGACCGAACATGATCTTTGTCCCGGAGGGCATAAAGGGCGTAGACACGAGCGAGTATCAAGGCGCGGTCGACTTTGACGCCCTCGAGAATGCGGACATGGGGTTCGTGTACGCAAAGGCAACCGAGGGCGCCACCCACATTGACTCCCAGTTCCAAGCCACTTGCGGCAAGGCTGCAGGTAGTCGCATCGCTCTCGGCGCGTACCACTTCTTTTCGTTCGACTCGCCAGGAGCCACGCAAGCTCAAAGTTTCATTGCGAGTGCGACGCGGGCATGGGGCGACCCATCCATCCGGTCGCTGAGGCCTGCCGTCGACGTGGAATGGTACGGTGACAAGGAGCAGAACCCGCCTGCGGCCGAGGACGTGCAACGCGAGCTCGCGGCGTTCGTCAGGGAGGTCGAGGCTGCCTGTGGCAAGAAACCCATCATCTATGCGGGCAACGACATATACGACCGCTACCTCAAGGGCCACTTTGACGAATGCGACCTATGGGTCTCGTGTCGCAAATGGCCCGTCTGGGTCGAGTGGCCGCAAGGGAGCTGGACAATCTGGCAGTATAGTGACGTAGGTGAGGTGGCGGGAGCCGCCAACGAGGCGGGTCATGTGGACCTTGACGTGCTCGCCGAGGGCGTGTCCGTTGAGGACTTGCTCATGTGAGGGCGGCAAGGTGACAGGCGTGTTTTGCGTTAAAGGTAATCCATCGAAGTGAGGAGTGGCATCGTGAACTTCGACGACTCGGAAGGCAGACCGATAGAAAAGCGCACGGCTGGGGAAGCTGGATGGCACGTATCGCGCTACAATCTCATGGCTGAGGTGCCGGGTACCAAAAACGTCGCGATTGCGAACTTATTCAAGGGAAACTGCGCAGAGTACACGCCGATCGAGATGTATCTGTTGTCCGTGCTAGAGGAGCTCGACGAGCAGCATCCCATCATCGAGCGCTTCTCAAAGCGTGGCGTCATCGCGAACTTCGATGAGCGCGCTGCGCTCGAGACCATGGGTCGTGCCGCATGTGCCATGCCGCACGGACTAGGGCTAACCATCTGCCCAACCATGGGTTGCAACTTCGATTGCCCGTACTGTTTCGAGAATCATTTCGCCAGCAAGATGAGTTCTGAGGTTCAGGACGATGTCGTAGCCCTCGCGAAGCGCATGCTTGACACATCCGGCGCCAAGGACCTCTCGATCACTTGGTTTGGTGGCGAGCCGTTGCTTGCGCCCGACGTGATCGAGTCGCTTTCCAATCGGCTGATAGCATTCGTCGAGGAGCGGGGTGGTAAGTACCACGCTGACATTATCACCAACGGTTACCTGCTCACACAGGAGATTGCCGACATGCTCGGGCGGTGCAAGGTGGAAGCAGCCCAAGTGACCATTGACGGCATGGGTGCCGCTCACGACGCCACGCGTCACCTCGCGAATGGCGGTCCGACATTTGAGCGTATCACAGTCAACCTGCGCGATATTAGCCTCCCATTCCGCGTGAACATACGCCACAACGTACACGAGGGCAACAAGTCCGAGATGGATGAGCTGGAGGCGTTCGTAGAGGAACTCGCCAAGCAATCTGGTAACGACCTCACGTATTACCCAGCGCCTGTCTTTGGCAGCGAGATAGCTGACGAGCGCGGCGGGCAGGTTGGCCTCTTGTGCGGGTCTGACGCCAGTGAGGTGGGCATCAGGCAAGAGGCCAAACGCTTCAGGACGGGGCGTGGCCATTACTGCGGTGCGCACACCCTATGGGCCGTGGGCATAGACGAGCGCGGCAATTTACAGAAGTGCTGGGAAGCCATCGACAAACCCGCAATCGCATTCGGGACGGCGCACGATTGGGACCCAGCGAACCCATTCGCGACGGCGAGCAATCCGGACAACCTGACCATGTATCTAAACACGGCGTGTCCCGTACCCGATGAGGAGTGTCGGGAGTGCGTTTGGCTGCCGATGTGCGTGGGCGGCTGTCCCCACAAGCGCCTGTTCGAGGGGCGGCGCTGCGTCGAATTCAGGGACAATCCACAGGCGTACGTGCTGGCGCTGCATGCACGGATTGGTGAAGAGAAGAGGAGCGGGTGACAAGGGAAACGCCTCATGTCACCCTTCGAACATTCCGCTTAAGATGTCGGCGAATTCCTCGATGAGTTTGTTTGTGCGGTCCTTTGGCCAGTAGCAGTAGTACTCGCTCTTGAGCTGCCCCTGCTGGCCCACAAGCGGGACGCGCCGAATGGCCGCGCCTGTGCGACCCTCCTGCGTGCGCGTCTCCACGGGCATGAAGCCACGGTTACCGGCTACCATCATACGTCCCTCTTCGCGCGAGCGGGCAAAAAGGAAGTCGCTGCGGAACCCCAACACGTCGCGGTAGTATTCGCGCTCAATCTCCTCCTGGTCCTCTGCGGCGATGAGGATGCAAGGTAGGTTGGCCAGCTCGGCCACGGTCAGCTGTTCCGCCCATGCCACGCCGCTTGCCTCGGAGACCTCCACATACTGCCAGCCGTCAAAGAGGTGCATGTTGACGAAGGAGTCAGAAAGGGCTCGCCTTCGGTCGGAGAAGAGCACGTCCACGTCGTGCCGCTGGATGAGTTGGTATAGCGTGTCGTGACTGCCGGCCGTGGCGTGCACGGGTATGTGCGGGTGGCGCGAGGCGAAGGCGGTTACGGCAGCCTGCACCTCCCAACCCTCGTAGCGGTTGAGGTAGCCAACCGCCAGCGTGGTCGCCCATCCGTTTGCCAGCCCCTCTGCCTCGTACCGCGCGTCTTCCAATTGCGAGAGGAGCGTCCCCGCCTTGCGTGCGAACAGCTCTCCCGCAGGTGTGACGTCGAAGCTGCGTCCGTGTCGGTTGAGCAGCTTGAAGCCGAACTCGCCCTCAAGGGCCTTGACCTGCTGCGATATGGCCGATTGCGAGACGAGGCAACGTTCGGCGGCGCGGGTGAACGACCCCGTCTCCACAACGGCGCAGAAGTACTCTATCTGGCGTAGCTCCATGGAATGACTCCTCAGCACGACAAGAAGAACTAATCATTATGACGTTCACGCCCCGCTTCCGCAATCTTGCATGGGTGTGCTGTTTGCTGTCGTCTGGCCGTCTTGGGATACCCGGATGACATGCACATCGAAGACAGGCCACTCGTCACCTCGCCATCCCTTCGCAACGTTCCTTTCGTGGAAGTGCTGACCAATTCTGATGTCATCGGGAGTATTCTGAATGGGGGATGAGAACTAGCCGTCAAGAGAGAGGGGAAGCAATGGGAAGTTGCCTCAGACTAAAGAAGTCGAACTGTAAGAACTGCTACAAGTGCATCCGCCACTGTCCCGTCAAGTCCATTCGGTTCTCTGCGGGCCAGGCGCACATCATCGATGACGAGTGCATCCTGTGCGGCCATTGTTTCGTCGTGTGCCCGCAAGATGCCAAGCAAATCGTGGACAGCACGGAAAAGGTACGAGTGCTTATCAGCAGCGGTGAGCCGGTGATCATGAGCCTCGCTCCTTCTTTCATCGCCAACTACGAGGGCGTCGGGATTGAGGCGATGCGCGAGGCGGCCAAGCAGCTCGGCTTCCACGACGTCGAGGAGACGGCAATCGGTGCGACGATGGTCAAGCGCGAGTACGATCGCATGCTCAAGGAAGAAAACCGCGACATCGTGATCTCGTCTTGCTGTCATAGCATCAACCTGCTCATTCGCAAGTACTTCCCAGAACAGCTGCCCTACCTTGCCGATGTAGCGTCTCCCATGGTGGCGCACTGCATGGACGTCAAGCGTCGCACTCCCGGGGCAAAGACGGTCTTTGTCGGTCCGTGCGTCGCAAAGAAGGACGAGGCGGAGATCTATGGCGATGCGGTGGATGCTGCGCTCACCTTCGAGGAGTTGACGGCGTGGTTCGAGGAAGAGCACATCGGGCTCAAGCACGAGGTGACCGCATGCGAGCAGAGCCTCGCGCGATTCTTCCCAACAACGGGCGGCATCCTCAAGACCATGGCGCAGGATTCACCCGACTACACCTACTTGGCGCTCGATGGGGTGGAGAACTGCATCGCCGCCCTGGAGGACATCGCGAGCGGGAAGATACACAAATGCTTTATCGAGATGTCTGCTTGCGTGGGAAGCTGCGTGGGCGGCCCCGTCATGGAGAAGTATCACCGCAATCCCATCATCCAAAACCATCTGGCGGTAGCGAGGTTCGCCGGTAGCGAGGACTTCGACGTGGCACAGCCAGACGTTGCTGTCATGAAGCAGGAATTCTCGCCAATCGACCGCGCACAGAGGAAGCCCTCGGAGTACGAGGTGATGCAGATTCTTCGTGAGATGGGCAAGTTCAAGCCGAGCGACGAGCTCAACTGCGGCTCCTGCGGCTACGACACCTGTCGCGAGAAGGCCGCCGCGATCCTGCAGGGCAAGGCCGAGATATCCATGTGCCTGCCGTTCCTCAAGGAAAAGGCCGAGAGCTTCTCCGATGCCGTGGTGAGGAACAGTCCCAATGCCATCATCGTGCTCAACGACACGTTCGAGGTACAGCAGCTCAATGAAACTGCCCAGCGCCTGCTCAACATCCGGTTCGTTTCGGATGTCTTGGGCGATCAGGTGGTGCGCATACTCGACCCGCGCGTCTTCATGGACGTCAAGCGCTCGGGCAGGGGAGTGTACAACCAGCGAGTGTATCTGGCGGAATACCAGCGCTACGTGGAGCAGACCGTCGTTCCTGCTGAGGACGGCAGGATGATTCTGTGCATCATGCATGATGTGACCGTCGAAGAGGAGCAGCGCCAGCGCAAGGAGGAGATCGCGCACGAGACGGTGCAGGTCGCGGACAGGGTCGTAGACAAACAGATGCGCATCGTGCAGGAGATTGCCTCATTGCTCGGAGAGACGGCGGCAGAGACCAAGATTGCCATGTCCAAGCTGAAGGAGTCGATTAGCGATGAATGATCTGTGCGCTGACATTGGCTACAAGAGCATCAAGCACGCAGGCGAGGAGCTTTGCGGTGACCACGTGGACATAGTGGAAAAGGATGACGGTTCGACAGTAGTCGTGCTCGCCGATGGACTAGGGAGCGGTGTGCGTGCAAGCATCCTTTCCACGCTAACGTCAAAGATCATATCCACCATGATGGCCGAAGGACTCCCTATCGAGGAATGTGTTTCCACCATTGCCGCGACGCTTCCCGTGAGTGCCAACCACGGCGTGGCTTACTCGACCTTCACGATCATCCATTTGGTTCGCAACCACACGGCTGAGCTGATTCAGTACGACAACCCTGAGGTCATCTTGATTCGCGAAGGCGTCGTGACAGACTACCCCATGACGGAGATTCGCATTGAGGGCAAAAAGATCTACCGTTCCACGATTCGCCTGCAAGAGGGCGACGTGTTCGTGGCTATGAGCGACGGCTGTCCCCATGCCAGTGCGGATGTCACCTACAACAGCGATTGGAAACGCGAGGACATCGCCGAGTACATGGCAGAGATGTCGTTGACAG
>ONMP01000066.1 GCA_900318935.1 uncultured Actinomycetes bacterium | reverse complement strand
CATCATACGCTACGAGATCAGGGATGGCGTCTTCAAGAGCCTATGCAAAGCCGCGGGCATGGTGAAGGTGAGAAGGTCCGACGGAACGGCTACGAATGAGCAGCCTAGGATTTGGGGCATGATCTTGGGCGGGACAGGCATGACAGACCTGAAGAGGGAGTGCTTCGAGGACGGGGAGATTCGTCTCGGGTGGAGCGAGATCAAGGACGGGGATGCGACGGCAGAGTCCGATAACGCAGACACCTCTTCCGCAGGGCGCCGCATGGTCAACTGCTTCAGAGACGAGATAGGCGTCGGCGATTTCGTCCTCATCGAGAAGACGACCAGGAGCATAGACGCAGTCTGCGTCGTCACCGGCGAGTACTGCTACGATCAGTCTCGGGGAAGGTATCCCAGGAGCCGCAGGGTGGAGTGGCTCGCAAAGGGCATCGACCAAGACATAATTCAGTTCCTGCCCGAAGGCAGAAAGCAGCTCGCACGCCACTCGCTCTTCCCCCTCGACTACATCGGCATGGACAACGTGTCCGCCATCCTTCACTCGTGTCCAGACGCGAAGCCCGTCAGCGTGGACCAGGAGTTGATGCCGCACGTCCTCGTCATCGACGAGATCAACCGCGGCAACGTTTCGAAGGTCTTCGGTGAGCTCATCACGCTCATCGAGGACACGAAGCGCTCGGGCGCGGCCGAGGAGATGGAGGCGGTCTTGCCCTACTCGGGAGAGTCGTTCTCGGTTCCCCGGAACGTCTACATCCTGGGAACCATGAACACGGCCGACCGGTCGATCGCGCTCATGGACACGGCGCTGCGCAGGCGCTTCGAGTTCGTGGAGATGATGCCCGACCCCGGCGTGCTGCGGGCGATCGGGGCCGACAAGGTCGTGGACGGTGACGAGGCGGTTGACGTCGCGGCGATGCTCGACGTCATAAACGCGCGCATCGAGTGCCTCTACGACCGCGAGCACACCATCGGCCACGCGTTCTTCACGCGACTCAGGGACGAGCCCACGCTCGAGGCCTTGGCGGACATCTTCCGAGGCAACGTCATACCCCTCCTGCAGGAGTACTTCTACGAGGACTGGGAGAAGATTCAGCTTGTACTGGGCGACAACGCGAAGGAGGACGAGTACAAGTTCGTGCTGGACGAGCCCCTCAAGGTCAAGACGGTGTTTCGCGGGAGCCCGGACATCGACCTACCCGAGCGGAGCTACCGCATCCAGCCCGAGGCGTTCCTCAAGCTTGCGAGCTATAAGCAGATAGGTGAAGGGCTGTGAGGGACCGACTTCTGGAGGTACGGGAGTTCGACAGGATCTGCTGTGCCCCGGATTGTGGCGACGGCTACTGCTACCTCCCGGAGCGTGCGTTCCGCGATTTGAAGGATCTCGTGCGTTCGAGTGCTGGTGATGGTAGCCGTGCCGATGCGCTAGAGATTCTGAGGCTCGGCTACCGCAGGGGCGTCGGGGACGTGATCTCTGTAGGCAGCCACGTGGGCCTCATACAGACGCGAAGCGGTTGGCAGGTCGAGATCCTCCCGAAGCTTGACCTTGGCGTCGACGACGGCAATGCTCAGACGAAGCGGGTGTTCCTACGCATGCTCCGAAGCATGCGGGACTTCCCCTGCAAGTCCCTCGACGATGCCGACCTCAGGGTCGGCCAGATGCCGCTGTACGAGGTCTTCGTGGGCATGTACTTGCAGGAGGCGAGGGCCCTGGTGAAGCGTGGGATTAGGTCGGCCTACGTGACGCGCGAGGACAACCTCGGCTTTTGCAAGGGCAAGCTCATGGTTGGCGAGCACGTGAGGCAGAACTCAGCCCACGCCGAGCGGTTCTTCGTGCGCCATGACGAGTACCTCGCCGACAGGCCCGAGAACCGGCTGGTGAAGTCGACGCTCCTCCTGCTGCGGGCCACGACGACGAGCTCGCGGAACCAGAGGGAGGCGCGGCAGGTTCTCGCGCACTTCGAGGCGGTCTCCCCGTCGTCCAACTACCAGAGGGACTTCTCGCGCGTTGTGACGGACCGCAGCATGAGGGACTACGACTCATTGATGCGCTGGTCCAAGGTGTTCCTCGTGGGCGAGAGCTTCACCGCCTTCTCTGGGACCGACTCCGCCCGCGCCCTGCTCTTCCCGATGGAGAGGGTGTTCGAGTCCTACGTGGCGCAGCAGCTCAAGAAGGCCCTCGCGGACCTTGGCTGGGAGGTCACCGCGCAGGACAGGGGATACTACCTGTTCGACGTGCCCAGGCAGTTCGCGCTGCGGCCGGACGTCGTGGTCACGCGGGGCGACGGCTCGCGCGTTGTCCTGGACACGAAGTGGAAGCGGCTCGTCGACAACCCCAGGGTCAACTACGGCATATCCCAGGCCGACATGTACCAGATGTACGCATACGCAAAGAAGTACGGCACGCCGGAGGTGTGGCTGCTCTATCCCACATGCCCGGAGATACCCGATGGGGCTGGTGCCTCGTTTTACGGCAACGACGGGGTGAGCGTGAGGCTCTTCTTCGTGGACGTCGCGCAGATCGAGCGGAGCATGGCAGCGCTCAGGGATGTGTTGTGCGCTAAAGTAGCAGGCTGAAAGCTCGTTTATGCTATCCCGCATTATTGGATTCGACGATGTCAAACACGAAGGCCCTCAGCGCAACGAACGAACGCGGCAGCACACTTTCGCATTCTCAAGAGAAGGGATATGTGGGAATGAGTGAATTGAACGGAAACGCGTTCGGTGGAATTCTGAGCGTACCCAAAAACTCTGACGGCATGCGTAGCTGAGTAGCTCAACGTGGACGATTCCGAGAACGTCGTGGAGTGGGAGCTTACCGGTTCGGAAAACTCCAGCCTCGCGGGAACCTACTGTGACATCAACGATCGGATCGGCACCATCATCGACTACTTCGAAGACGAGATCATTCCTTTGGACAGTGTTCCGGACGCGATGGAGGTCGTGTTTCGCAACTCGGCGATAACAGAGGACGCAACGTCGCAGATGGCTCTGCGCAAGCTCGGGGACGCGCTCGAACTTGCCTTGGAACACGGCACCTGTGTTTGGCTGTTCCTCTAGGATGCCGGAAATGGAGACGGCAAGCCACGCTGCGTCCCTGCCTCCGCGAGTCGAGGTCGCTATTTCTGTCCTGCGTGTGCGCTACCGTGAGCGTGGTGCCTCCATAGCGCAAACCTCGCGCCTGCGCATGGAGATGCGCAAGGCCGAACGCGAGCGCGACGCCGTCGCGAACGAGATAAGGGAGCTGTGCCATGGGTGATTATCGGGAGTACAATGAGGACGTTCAAAGAATCAAGTCTGCGATCCTGCAAAGCCAGTACGAGACTGGACGCGTGGCAAACTCCAACCAGCTTGCACTGTATTACGGAATCGGCAGCTATGTATCAGCCAATACGCGATCGGGGAATTGGGGAACGGGGGCCCTTGCGTCAATCAGCAACCAGCTTCAAAAGGAGCTTCCCGGCCTCCGTGGGTTCTCGGAGCGCAACCTCAAGTACATGAGGACGTTCTTCGAGGAGTGGCAAGAGCAAATTGAAGGGGGGTCGTCGCTTTCGGCACTTGCAAGTGCCGAAAGCGAGGCCTTGTCAATTCGGCACTTGCAAGTGCCGAATCTGGACGATGAGTCACAAGCTGCGTTTTTGTCTATCGGCTTCACTCACCATCGAACGATCCTCGAAAAGGTCAAAGGTCTCAGCGAACGCCTCTTCTACATCAAGCTTTGCGCTCGCGAGCACCTCAAAGTAGAGGATCTAAAGCGTTCCATACGCAACGACGACTACCACCATCAGGGGCAAATGCCCAACAACTTCCTGGAAACGATGCCAACCACGCGGCGCGCGCTAAGAGCGATCGAGACCTTTAAGGACGAGTACTTTCTCGACTACATCAACGTCGAGGAACTAGGCGTCCGCGACGCAGCGGACATAGACGAGCGCGTGGTGGAGCAGGCCATCGTCAACAACGTGAAGAACTTCATCATGACCTTCGGGCGCGGCTTCTCCTTCATCGGCAACGCCTATCACTTGGATGCGTTTGGTGAGGACCAGTTCATCGACCTGCTCTTCTTCAACCGAGACCTCAACTGCCTGGTCGCGGTGGAGCTCAAGCGCGGTAGATTCAAGCCCGCCTACCTGGGCCAGCTGAGCGGCTACCTGAGCGTGCTCGACGAGTTCGAGCGCAAGCCCCACGAGGCGCCGTCCATCGGCATCGTGCTCTGCAAGGACATGAACGAGGCGTTCGTGAACCTCGTGATTCGCAATTACAACAGTCCCATGGGCGTGGCAACCTACACCACGGCAGAGGACGTGCCGAAGGACGTGCGCGAAGCCTTGCCCGACATCGACGACCTCAAGGCGTTGCTGGAGGGGGAGGATGGCTAGGTGACCGGGAGAAAGACTCTGTATTAGGTTGGCGCAGAAACGACTGCAAATGCGCGGCGAACGACTGTCCAGGCGCACTTGGACAATCTGCGACAACCTACTACGGTGGGCAGGCCACGGTGTGGGTCATCTTCCGTGGAGACCACCTGCTTGTAACGAACTCTGGCGCCTTTGTTATAGACCCACGGCTCGCGATTCGCGGTGGAATCTCCAGTCCTCGCAATCCGACGCTTATGCGCATCCATAGCAACTTGGGCTGCATAGACCGTGCCGGCACCGGTCCCAACTCTGCGTGGGGACTGTGGGAGTGCGAGTTCGGAAGTGTCCCGACGATTGATCAGCTTTACGAACCGATAGAGGTGCGCGTTACGGCGCCCTTGGATTCGGCCAAGCCTTTGCGTGGAGGCGCAATCGAAAAGAGTAGCGATAAGCCAAGCGATAACGTGCCTGCAAGCGATAAAAAAAGCGATAACGCCGGGAGTGGCGATAAAAGAAGCGATAACGCCGGGAGTGGCGATAAAAGAAGCGATAACGATAGGGTGCCGTCGATAGAACGTCGTTTGTCGTCGATGGGAGTCGATATACCGTCGATAGAAAATCGCTTGTCCTCGACAGGCGGGCTGAATCAGGTTAAGCAGGTGCTTGGCCTCCTTGTAAGCTGGGAGAGCTTGACGACGGTGGAAGTCTCCAAGGTTCTCGAGCTATCGCAGACACGTACGAGAGAGGTGCTTCGAGAAATGACGTCAATGGGCATTCTAACGAGGCGCGGGGACAAGCGCCATACACGCTACACGTTGGCAGGGGGCGGCGAGCAACATGGTGATTCTGGAACTCAAATACTCTGCCGATTAGCGGCATCAGGTGGAGGCGGTTGAGGCAATAACCGACCTGTTCCGCGGGCAGGAGTTCCTGAAGAGCAAGTTTACCGCTGACGCGGGGCGCTCGGGGCAGCCCGGATTCGAGTCTCTTACGGTAGACAACTTCGCCACCTCGAGCTCCATCCAGGTGATGGTCATCAACATTCAGGCGTTCAATCGCGACTACGCGAGCGACGGCAACATGGAGCCCAGTTCGCTCTGTATTACGGAATCGGTGGCTACGTATCCGTCAACACACGATCGGGGAAATGGGGAACGGGAGCCCTGGCCTCCATTAGCAACCAGCTCCAAAAGGAGCTTTCCGGTCTCCGAGGGTTCTCGGAGCGCAACCTCAAGTAGATGAGGACCCTCTTGGAGGAGTGGCAGCCGCTCTTTGGGGTGGTCGGCGAGGCAAGCAATTCGGCAGTTGCAATTGCCGAATTACCGTCGGGAGGGTCGAGTGCTGAGGCCATTGAGATTCAGCAGTTGCAATTGCCGAAACTGCCTGACTTTCCGCTTGAGGAGTTTCTCGCGGTGGGCTTTACAAACCACTGCCAGATCCTCACATCCGCAAAGGACCTTGACGAGCGACTGTTCTACATCAGGCGCGCGGCACACGAGCACTATCGCGTGGAGGACCTGAAGCGATCCATACGCAACGACGAATACCGTCATCAGGGGCAAATGCCCAACAGCTTCCTCGAGACGATGCCGAGCGCGCAATGTGCACGAAGCATCGTCCATATTTCGTATATTATCTAACCAACATACAACCCATTACGTTTGGGGTGATGCATGTGCCAAGCACCGTCGTGCAGGTCCGAATGGACGAGTCGCTCCGAGCCGACGCCACGAGCGTCGCGGAGCAGCTGGGACTAGACCTCCCCACCGCCATCCGCGTGTTCCTCAAGAAGATGGTCGCCGAGCGGGCGGTGCCCTTCCCGCTGTCGCTGCCCTGCGAGGGAGGCACGGCCGGGGACGGGCTGTCCGCCATGTACGAGCTCGGGAGGCAAGCGGCGGCCGATGGCGTCGCCGACATGACGCTCGAGGAGATTGAGGCGGAGATCTCCGACGTGCGCTCGGAGAGGGCGGCGCGACGTGCGTAGGACGGCATGCGCGGTCGTCGACACCAACGTCGTCGCGTCGGCGCTGCTCAAGCCGGAGTCCGTCCTGGGGAGGGTGCTCGCGCACGCTCTCCCTGCCTTGGAGCCTTCGGCGGCTTTCCGGTCGTCACCCAGGGCGGCAACGACCTCAGAGAGCTGCGCCTAGTGCCGAGCGGTGCGGAGGGGACGAGGCCACGGCCAAGGCAAACGCGCAAGGCCTCGGCGCTGGCCGAAAAAGAAACGCTCCCGTTGACTGAGGCCAGCGGAAGCGGGTAGAATACGACTGACGGCAGCCTAGTCGTTGTAAGGGGTATCTAGGCAACGCCGTCCGGACTAACAAGGGCTTACGGTGCTGGAACACCTAGGCCCTTTTGCTTAGCCCTTCAAGTGCTTTGGCCTGTGGTCATCATCGCGTGCATCGGGATGGTCATCCTCCTCCTTCCCCGAGCCCTTGAGCTCGAAGTATGCCTTCAGGACTCCTAGGAGCACTATCAGCAGCTGCAGAGCAGTAAGTAGAACTTCCATGGCAACTCCTTTCTAACGTAGCAAAGGCGCTGCCTAGCACTGACAAGGCCAGCCGTCAGCCGGAGGTACATCTTACACCCTGCGTGGTTGCTCACACCCGCCAATCGGGGTCTATCTGGATTCTGTCCGAGTCGCTCTCGAGCACGAGCCGATACCCGCACGCCTGGGCGATGAGTGCGACATAGATTCGAGATGTATAGGCTCCACATAGTACCCGACGATCGGAGGACACCACGTCAGACACAAGGACCAACGCCGACGCCATTCGCCAGAGCCGGACCCCGAGCACGGCCATGCCGCATCCCCGCCTCCGCGAAGTCGCGACCGCTATTTCTGTCCTGCGCGTACGCTACCGTGAGCGTGGGTGCCTCCATAGCGCAAACCTCGCGCCTGCGAATGGAGCTGAGAAAGGCCGAGCGCGACGCCGTCGCAACCAAGATAGGGGAGCTGTGCCGTGGGTGATTTCCGGGACTACGACGAGGACGTACAAAGGATCAAGTATGCGATTCTGCGAAGCCAGTACGAGACTGGGCGCGTGGCAAACTCCAACCAGCTTGCCCTGTATTACGGAATCGGTGGCTACGTATCCGCCAACACACGATCGGGGAAATGGGGAACGGGAGCCCTGGCCTCCATTGGCGACCAGCTCCAAAAGGAGCTTCCCGGCCTCCGAGGGTTCTCGGAGTGCAACCTCAAGTACATGAGGACCTTCTTCGAGGAGTGGGAGCCGCTATTTGGGGTGACTGGTAAGGCGAGTAATTCGGCAGTTGCAATTGCCGAATTTGCGCTCGAAGAGTACGAGCGCAAGCCCCATGAGGCGCTGTTCATTGGCATCGTGCTCTGCAAAAACATGGGCAAGGGGCTGCGAGGGAAACGTGGCGCGTGCGGGTGTTCAGGCGGCTCGCGGGTGCATGGGGCGAACTGGGAGGCGGTGCTCGCCAGTGCGTCAGCGTGCATAGTCTTTCTCGATGAGGATGTAAGCGCGGCGAAGACGCCGGAGTTCGCCCGCCGCGTTCGGGAGTCGGACAACTACTGAATCGTTCGAATGGGTCATCCTTGCTTCGGGCGTAGTTGATGGAAACAGAATCAAGGACATCCTCGACCACACCGAGGACTTCGTGGAAAGCGGCGAGTTCTTCAGCTGGGAGAGGTTCTTCACGCACCTGCTTGTGCAGGAGACGAAGGACGCGTACCTGCGTTACACGAAGGCCGAGTCGAATGACGCGTACCTCAATGGAAGGGTACTGGAATCCGTGCTAGCGGCCATGGAGCAGGTTGGCTCACTCTTACTGCGTCAAGGCGAAGCTGCGACTGAAAGGGACGGTCCGCGAGACAGAGCTGAGACGAGTAACGATCTTGGTCTTACCGCACCACAGTTCGACTCAACTTATCCCCGTGTGCGGATGGCAGAGTTTTCAACATCGCAAGTTCCCCTCTATGCTATAGTTTTCAACACGGCTGGCGGTTAGCCTCGTCAGTGCTGGGCAACGCCTTTGCTTTCACAGAAAGGGGTTGTTATGGAAGTCTTTCTTGCTGTTCTGCTTGTGTTTCTGCAGCTGATAGTTGGGCTCCTCGGAGTCCAGAAGGCATACCTCGAGCTCAAAAGCTCGAGGAAGGAGGGGGATGACCGGTCCGAAGCACGACATGACGATCGTAGGCCAAAGCACTTGAAGGGTTGAGACAAAAGAATAGGGCCGGTGTTTGCCGACACCATTGGCCCTAGTCAAAACCCAGACAGCGTTGCCTAGCGCACCCTTTACGTACTAGGCTGCCGTCAGTCGTATTGTAGCCGTTCCGGATGACGGAAGTCAACGGCGGCTGCTGCCTTTTCGACAGCAGTTTTCAACATGCGCACCTTCAGATCTCGCTTGGGTGCAGGTGGATATCCCGCCCTGCCAGGTCCAAAGCGCATACGGGTCGTCTCGGCAGACGAGCTGCATGCGGAACAAAGTGCCACGGTAATGGCTCTGCGTGATGTATCCTGCAGAAAAGCCGTACGAACGGAGGCGAGCATGGAAGAGCCCAACACATGGAAATGCCTAGCCGGCACCTTTGTGGGATACGAGGATAGGGGATGCCAGCAGGTCAGAGGCATCCGCTACGCGAGCTCCGAGCGCTATGGCGCGCCCGTGCCGTACGTCTACGGACCGGGCGTGCACGAATGCATCGAGCCGGCGCCGTATAGCCTCCTTTGGGGGTGACCCCACCAACGTGACCATCTTTGGTCAGTCTGCGGGTGCCGACTGCGTTCGCTGCATCATGCTCGCTGAGGGAACGGACGGCCTGTACCGGCGTGCCATCATGCAGAGCGATCCCCTCGGTACCTTGGATGGTCGCGACGATATGGAGCGCAAGATCCTCGACGAGCTCAATGAGCTGCCGGTCGATGCCTCGCTCGACGAGATCCGTAGCGCCCAGATGCGCATTACCGCCAACGTCATAGAGAAAAGCAACGCCAAGTACATGATCTTTGGGCCGCACTTTGGGGTGCATCCACTACCGGCGAAGTCGCAGATGGCAGCGCGCATACGTCAGGTGGCTCCCTCTCTCAACTGGGGCTTGGGCCGCTCGCCCATCGGTGCCTGCCATGCCATGGATTGCGTTCTGCTCTTTGGCCTGAGGGGAGGGGCTGACGTCCCCATAGCCATGGGCTATACCGAGGAAGATGTCCGTCGCCAAGGTTTGCCTATGCGGCGCATCTGGGCGGACTTTGCAAAGACGGGGGGCCGTGACCTCATCTGGCGTCGAGGGCATGATCGAGATAGCCAATTGGACTAAGTAGTCCTGCACTGCTTGGCGGGTCGACGACTTGGCCAGCGGTACCTTTGCGGGATTACCTAGAGCGCATACCGTACCTCGGACATATAATTGCCGCATGGGTCGTCGTACATCCCCTTCTTCTTGGCGTGCAACTACGTGCCGGACTGGGAGCCCAAGCGTCGACGCGCTTCTTTTGGCGACGCTGATCCCGCTGGGAATCATCTAGGGCGTGGCAACTTGCATGCTGCGCTCTCGGGCGGGACCAAGGGGGACATCACAAATCCGGATGTGATTAACGACCCATCTCAGGGCCCTACGCAAAGAAGTCATCGGCGGTAATCTCGCTTTGAACGTTTCCCGCATAGGAGTTTTGCGCAAGGCCGTACGGAGTGACGAAGGTTACATGGATGGCGCTTTTGGTGCCGGTCACGGAGCGAAAGTCGTTGATCTTGCGCCTGACATTTGCGTCGACTTCTTTTGTAATGCTGTACTCTTGCGTGGAGTATTTCATCTCGCAGAGGTTGATGACTTGGTCTCTCCTGTCGATGAGCAGGTCGATTTGGGACCCGCTGATTCCTTGCTCGGGATCTGCGGCGCAGCTCCACGTTGAGACGTTTGTAAGCACGCCCGAAATGCCAAGTGCCTTCTTCATTTCACAAATATGCTGAAGACAGACCCGTTCGAAGGCAATGTTGCACCACGCATTGCGCGCGGGCGTGTTTTCCTGGTTGGACCAGTAGTGCTCATCTGTTGGGCGCTTCTCCAGGAACTTGTAATGGAAGAGGGTAAAGCTGTCTATGAGCTGGTATACGGCGTTTTTCCGCTCCTTTCCGTACTCCCGATACTTCCGGATGAACCCGCATTGCTCCAGCTCCTCGAGCTTTGATGTGAACCCGCCCGAGTTGGTCAGCCCCGTTGCCTCGAGGAGCTCTGTCCGCACCATCCCCGCCTTCTTGGTCCCGAGCGCCTCGATGATGGCTACATAAACATCGGGTCGCTTGAACAACGAACGAAACAGGTAGCGAAACTCGTCCTTGAGCGGGGCGTCGTCAGCAAAGAAGATGCGATCGACGTTCTGGGAGAGGCTAAGCTCCTTGCGCAGGAAGCTCCAGTAGTAGGGAACTCCTCCCATGACCATATAGCACTCAAGGAGCTGGTGGTGGTTCATGACGACCCCGCGTGACGCCGCGTATTCTGCGCACTCAGCCAAGGTGAAGGGCATCAGGTTGATCTGAGCGGTCAGCCGGTTGTAGAGCCCTCCCTTGTTGTGGACGACTTTGCTCAGCATCCAGGAGGTGGCCGATCCGCATACGATCAGCACGATGTCCTTTCGGGCGGATGCCCAGCCGTTCCAGAAACCCTCCAAGGCGGGCATCAGGTCACTTCTTCCGGAGTCCATCCAGGAGAGCTCGTCGATGAAGATGACCTTTCGATCGTTGCTGGATTTTCGGATGAGGTCCTTCAGCAGCTCAAACGCCTCGAGCCAGTTGGATGGGCTGTCGAAGTCCTGCAGGCCGTACTCTTTTAGGGACGCCGCGAACGCAAAGAGCTGACCCTTCGTACCGGTGTTGGCATAGCCGGTATGTTGGAAGGCGAAGCTTTCCGTGAGGGCTTCCCTGATCAGGTATGTTTTTCCAACGCGCCTTCTTCCGAACACGGCGATGAACTGCGACTCGTCCGCCTTGAGGGCTGAGACCAAGAGCTCCCTCTCCTTCTTTCGGGCAATGAGCATATACATCCCCTTCATTCCAAATTTGCTTAATGTCGATATTTTAGCAAGATTAAGCAATTAAAGAAGTGCTCATACGCTTAATCGCTTTCAATTTGGGAGATAAAGCGATTTTAGAACTCGGCGTACACGAGACGCTCGTAGCTCGTGGGCTTTCTTGGCGAGCTATCAGTCTTACTCCCTAAAGAGGTCATCCGAGTCTATGGTGCTCGCAAGAATGTGGTAGTGCGCGTTTTGCGCCACGCCGTTCATCGTTACGAGCACCAGATGGAGCGCTTTGCCGGGTCGTTCCTCCGCACGAAAGGCCTCCAGCTTAGCGTTGAGCTTGCGTGCGTAGTCGGCATCGACGACATAGGGCGCTCCAGAATACTTCATCTCGCAAAGGTCGATCACCGCGTCCTTGCGGTCTATGAGCAAATCGATCTGTGCGCCAGGGTCGCTTGTCTTGCTGCGCCAGGCACTCTCCTGCGTCTGAACGCCTGCGATGCCCAGCGCCTGCTTGAGCTGCCGCATGTGCAGCAGACACACGAGCTCAAAGGCGTTGCCGGTCCAGGCATGGTAGCTGGGAGTACCGCGATACTCCATCCACGAGTCCACCGAAGAGCCATCGAGGAATCGCAAGCTAAACAGGGTGAAGGGGTCAATCAACTGGTAGTAGTGCCCGTTCTTGTTGGCATGGTAGTTGCGGTACCTGCGGATAAATCCGCATTGTTCCAGCTCCCTAAGGGCCTTGGTGAGAGCCTTTCCACCCCCGATGTCACGCGCGGAGGCGAGCTCGGTCCGCGTCCTTCCAATGAGCCTTTTAGCGAGCTCGCGTACGACGGCCTCATAGATGTCTGCATGCCTAAACAGCGACTTGAAGAGACGGTCGGACTCGTAGCGCAACTCGCCCGCCTGACTAAAACACAGCTGATCGATGTTTTGGGCAAGGCTGCTGCGTCTATCGATGAGGTTGAGGTAGTGGGGAATGCCGCCGAATACCATGTAGGCTTCGACCGTCTGCTGGCGGGGAAGTTCGACCCGGTTTGAGAGGAGCAGCTGCTCGGTCTCCGCAAGGGTGAAGGGCATGAGCCGTATTTGTCTCGTCACTCGGTTGTAGAATCCGCCATGGTCTTCGACGAGGTTGTCGAGCATCCACGATGTTGCCGAACCGCAGGCTATGAGCATGATGTCGTCGTAGGCAGATGCCCAGCCGTTCCAGAACCAGTCAAGCGCTGCTCTAAAGGAGGAGCGAGGCGTGTCGAACCAGGGTAGCTCGTCGAGGAACACCACCCGGCGACAGCTTGCGCTGTCGCGTCGTACGGCTTCCGAAGAAAGGAGCGTTTTTAAGCGCGCAAAGGCTTCAAACCAGTCGGAGGGCATGCTCCGGTCGAGAGAACCATGCTCAATAAGGCTAAGATTGAATGCCCTGAGCTGCGCTCTCATGTTTTGATCGGCGATTCCGGTCGCATAGAACGAGAACCTGTTCCCAAAGTAGCTCCTTACCAAAAAGGTCTTCCCCACACGGCGTCTGCCGTAGATGGCGACAAACTCCGGCCTTCCACTTTTACAGCATTGGTCGAGTAGGTCCACTTCCCGTATGCGCCCAATTAATCCTGCCAAGGCGTCCTCTTCTCTATAGTTACCCAAAGACGTGAAATAGAACTATATTTTGGGGAATTATAGCACATAGAAACCTATATATTTACCTAGAAAGGTGATGCGGGTGATGCGGGGGGTCGGTTCCGTTGCATCATTTTCTCTTGTTACGCGGCACGTTTGCTCCGTGAAACATCTATGGGCCGGTTTTCTGCGGTTCGGACGTGAATCCCTCGCGGTTATAATGGCATCAGCATTCAAGCGCGCGTCGCGCAAAGACCGTCTGAAAGGAAAGTCCATGAGAAGAGTTAGCAAGAACCCCGTCATCGTCGCCGGACTCGTGGGGGTGCTTGCCTTTTGTACGGCGGGCTGCTCCTTTAGCTCGGAGTCCAGCAGCACTACTACGGTAGAGACCTCGGTCACCGACGAGGAAGGCAACACCACCACGACGAAGGAGACCAACACGGTTACCTCGGGCGGTAGCACGCAGGACACCGAGGTTAGCGAGGAGGCCGCGGGGAAGGTCTATACGAATGAATACTATGGCATAGAGTTCATCCTGCCCGAGGGATTCGAGAGCTCCGAGTTGGAGTCCGACGTAGAGTACGAGGATATCGACTACTACGCCTCTGACGATGACGAAAACAATGCGAAGTTCATTCTCACGAAGCAGGTCACCGAGCTTGACGGCATTACGGATGCGGACTCGTGGGCCGAGACGTGGGGCGCCGCATTCCAAAAGGCGCTTAAAGAAAATGGCGACACGGATATCGAGCTGGAGAACACCACGGTGACCATCGGCGACATAGTCGCGCCAGCGGTGCACGTGGAAAGCACCTCGGACGAGGGTCCTGTCTACCGCGACATTTACTTCCTCCTCGATGAGGACGGCGACGGCATGCGCATCTCGTTGACGGCATTCGACGAGGATACCCTGCAGACGATGCGCGATTCCATCGTGAACATCACGGCGTAGCAGCGCACATCGCGTTTCTTCCCCCTTGTCGCCTCTTGCTAGTAGTCGATGAGGGGGTTTCGTTTTAATTCAAGCAGGAAGTTGAAGGCGTCGTTCGCACCCACTCCCTGCTCGTGTGTCATTTGCTCTACCTGCGACATTGCGGCGTAGACCTCGCGTGCGATGTCATCGATGCACCTTTGCTGCTCCTCGGTGAGGTATTCGACAAGCCTGCCGCCCGCGTACCCCTCTGGCGTGATTCCCAGGAACTTGGCGGCAAGCTTTGCGTCGTATTCCCCGGTCGCACACAACAAGCCCGTGACGTCGGCTGTCACCTCATCCCACACCGGCGCAATGACGTCCGGCATCGTCCGGCGACACACAACGTGTGCGCACTCGTGGTGGAGGCGGATTTCGCGAGAGATGATTATCCATTTGGCGCTATCGTAGGGTGTCTCGTCGGCAGGAAGGTTGCTGTAAGGGCCCTCCGAGATGACGATGAACTGCATGCGGAACGTGCCAGGTTGCTTGGCGAGCCGTCCGAACTCGGCAGCCCATTGGGTTCCCCCCGCTGCCTCGTACTCCGCGCGCGCCTTCGCGACTGCGCCCCAGTCGGCAAGGCCTATGTAGGTCATGGCGCCTACCGTTCGGGATATGGGGACTGGCTGCGCCTTGTGGCCCACTATCTGCAAGAAGGTCTCGAAGTCCTGACGCTCTGCAAGGAACAACACCTCTATTGGCCCTGCTGGCGTCGACACTTCGCGCAGTTCGTCTTCGTCGCTTGTGAGGAAGTGCTCCAAATTGGCGTCCGGGTCGATGATGCCTCTGCCAGCTGCCTGACGGTGTGCAGCCTGCGCGCCTTCCGCCGGGGCAACGTAGAGCTGCGGAAGTCGCTCTGTAAGTTTGCTGATGGTTTGCTTGCCTTTGGCCATGTGCTTAACTCCTCCCGATGTACTACTGGGCAGGGCTTACCGCTTCCTGCCCTTGATCCCGGCGTCGGCGAAGCTGCTGTCGAGATAGGCAAGGATCTCTTCGTCCGGCACGGTGCCGTCGAGCAAGATAGTGACCCAGTTGTTTTGGTTCATGTTCCATGCGGGCAGGAAACCCTCGCGCTTGCGAAGTGACGCGACCACGTGCGGCTGGAGCTTCACGTTGAGTATGTCTATGCGACCGTCCTTTCCGATGCCTAGGTAGCGGCGCCCGATGTTCTTTGTGGCGGCAAACCACTTCTTGTTGTCCGTGCGCATAAAGACGATGACGCTGGAGTCCTTCGCAAAGAAATTGCCGGATTCCGCGTCGTATCGGGCGGTGATGTGTTGTGCAACCTCGTCTCGCGTCATGGGCGCTCCTCTCTCTATCAGTTATTGGCATTGTACGACATGCGGTGTGCAATAATGGTAGTTCATGGCGGTTCAGGTGACGTGTAACATTGCAGATGGCATGCTCGTGGATGCAGCGCGCATGAGGTTCTGTTACTCTTTTTGCGACATCGCGGTATGATACGCATACTTCGATTTCGCCGGAGGCCTGAGAGGCAAGGGACACTATGGGTACGGGTCGATTTAGCAAACGCTTTCCTCCGAAGTATCTGAGGGCACTCGTGTTTTGCTTCGCGTGCGTTGTCTTGAACGTCGTTGGCGCGGGGCTGGCATCGCTGCTCAACCTTCCCGTCTACCTCGATAGCTTGGGGACCGTCCTCGTATC
>ONMP01000379.1 GCA_900318935.1 uncultured Actinomycetes bacterium | reverse complement strand
GGCCATAGAACGTACTCTCGGTGGAATGCTGAGCCACCGTCTGCTCCAGCGAGAACAGACAAAAACAGAACACGAGGAGGGATCTTTGTATCATCGCTTTGTTGCTTATGGGAAACACAAAAAAAGATATTTGCTGGCAAAGGTACAAAAATACTGACGAAAAGAGATGACTTTCAGCGGAAACTTGCTCTAGTTTACGAAAAAAAATGTATCTTTGCGAGAGGAATACACATTAAAAACATACATGAAGATATGGGAAACAGGATTCTGCTCCTGATAATGATATGCCTGGCAGGACTTAAGGTGTCGGCGATGGACAAGGAATTCACCATCACGCAAATCTTCAAGCCAGAGCGATACCAGCGCGGAGACACGAACGTCTCGCGCCTTCAGGACATCGATGATGCTCATTGGATCTGGCACCCTACCGCCATCGCTGTGGGCGACGTGGGGAAATGCGCCTTCCTGCGTTTCAAACGGGAGTTCACCACCAACGAGACGCCCCTACGCTTCGATGTGAGCGCGGACGAGCGTTTCATCCTTCTCATAGACGGAGAGCCGGTATCGTTCGGCCCTCATCGTGGTATGGTGGAGAACTGGCTCTATCAGTCTTACGAGGCGAAGCTCACGCCAGGGAAGCACGTGATGGAGGCGGTCGTGTGGGTAATGGGACCTCATGCACCATCCGCCCAGCTCTCGTGGCGCGGCGGATTCATCCTTAAGGCGGAGGGAACGTACCACGAGCAGCTTACCACCGGCGTGGCGGACTGGGGCGTGGCAGAACTGAAGAACGTGACCATGCGCAAGGAGGGAATGAGGCACAACTTCGGCGTAGGCTCCCAATGCGAGGTGCGAGGATGCTCGCTCATCGAGGAGCAGCCAGCAGCATCGGAATACGTCAAGCCTGTCTCCGTACGCGGACCCATTGTCTTCAACGTGTGCGGCATCAGGGCGAAGGGTTGGATGCTCTTCCCCACTCCGCTACCCGACCAGACGTACGACCGCGTCCGTCCAGGAATGTTCCGCGCCGCAAGGGCTACGTTCGACCGCGGGGTCCTGTACAAGGAGGAAGACGGACGGCATCCGCTCATCAAGGACCTGAACGCGCTCCTGAAAGAAGGACGACCCGTGACGATTCCCGCGAACACGATCCTTTGCGCCCTGCTGGATCTGGACGACTACTATTGCGCCTATCCGGAACTTGACGTCAGCGGCGGGAAAGGTTCGGAAGTGCGCTGGATGTGGGTGGAAAGTCCGAAGGACGAGAACAAGCACAAGGGCAACCGCAACGAGTTCGTTGGCAAGAGCTGTTCCGGCATCTGCGACCGCTTCTTTCCCGACGGGAGGAAGGATGCCACGCTGGGCATTCCCTGGTGGCGGGCAGGACGATGGTGCCAGTTCGAGATAAAGACCACCCAAGAACCGCTCACACTCAAGGGGATAAGCATCATCGAAAGCCGCTACCCGACACCCGTCACCTCTCACTTCAAGTGCGACGACACCTCGCTCGACGGCGTACAACGTGTCTGCATCCGCGGCATGCTGATGGACACGCACGAGAACATGTGCGACGGACCTCATTACGAACAGCAGACGTATATCGGCGACACGTACGTGCAGAACAGCACGCTAGCCGCGATGTATTCCGACGACCGTTTGGTTCGCCGCGCCATTTCCTTATTCGACTATGACCGCCGCGACAACGGCATGCTCCCCATGAACTTCCCCACCATCGGCACGCAGGAATCGGCTACCTACACGATGATTTGGCCGATGCTCCTGGAGAACTACATGATGTGGCACGAGAATGCCGACTGGCTGAAGACGCGGCTTCCAGGACTCTCCCACACGATGTTCGGATTGGCGGAATTCGAGAACGAAGACGGCCTCTTGGAGAATCTCCCAGGATGGAGCTTCATCGACTGGGTGCTGTCGCCGAAGAGTTGGTTTGCCGGCATTCCACCCAACGGACAACCCGGGCATGGTGTCAACTCCCAAAGCAACTCTTCGGCGACAGCACCCAGTCGATGAAGCTCCATCCTG
>ONMP01000069.1:1845-14445 GCA_900318935.1 uncultured Actinomycetes bacterium | reverse complement strand
GAGGGACATCCTCGGCATCGATTGGCGACGCGTTTTGTGCGCCCAAGACAAGGAGTGATGGACAAACATGCATCTAGACGCCATACACCACATCGCAATCATCGTGTCTGACTATGCGGTGTCGCGCGCATTCTATGTCGATAAGCTAGGCTTCTCCGTGGTGCGTGAAAACTACCGCCCTGAGAAGCGGGACTGGAAACTCGACCTCAAGGTAAACGACAACATCGAGCTGGAGATCTTCGCGCCACAAAACCCGCCCAAGCGCCCATCGTATCCCGAGGCATGTGGACTCAGGCACCTCGCGTTCCACGTACCTGACGTTCGGCAGACCGTGCAGGAGCTGGATGCCATGGGCATCGCTTGCGAGCCCATACGGCTGGACGAGTTCACCCAACGCCAGATGACATTCTTCTTTGACCCCGACGGCCTCCCGCTCGAGCTGCACGAATAGCGCGGGCCGCACAAGAGGTGAGCAGCATGCCAAGAGTAACGTTCAAACACGTCTTCCCCGCAGTATACATTCAGGCACCTGTGAGCACGTTGATGCCTAGCCGAATCTTGTGGGTCGGCACCGAAGGAATGCTCTGCGTGCTCCACGTGCGTTATGGAAGCGACAAGAGCCGAGATCGCCAAATCTGCGTGTTTTTGAGCGAGCGTGCCTCCTTCATTACCGATCCAGGCCTCATTACGCAGGAAAGCGACGTGCTTACGCATATTTATCGCACCACACCTACCGAAGGAATCCTGCGCGAGCCGTTACGTGATGACCTCGCGGGCGAATACGTGAACGCATGGCGCCTGACAGGGCCCGAGGTCCGCGACTCGCAAGAGCGCGCGGACCTTCTTGAGACCATCAAGAGCAACTGGCGTGTGCTGCGCCGGACCGAAATGGGCGACTAATGATGCAACCTATCAGTCGGGCTGCTGGCCGTCATGCGCCTTCCACGCGCATTCCGTCATCGCCATATCGGTGAAGACCGCCGTAAAGCTGGAATCCTCAGGACTGCAAGCGTAGATTCCGAAGCGGATGGTGCCCGCCCCCTCCCACAGATGGCATACCCGCATCTGCGTGAACACTTGGCCATCTGTCGAGCATTCGATGCAATAGTCGTCCTCGCGCCGGCTCAAGCGATACCACATCTCGCTTACGTCAGCAGGGATCGCCGTCGTCGCCCAATCGGAATAACCGTGGTTAGTGACCACGGAGCCCAGATGCTGGAACTGCTCGTTCTCGTACTCAACAGATCCCTTGAACCAGTTCTCCGCGTCGAGATACAAGACCACGCCACACTGGTCAAAGCGATGGTGGCTCTGAGAGAAATCGGTGCGCACGACAAACGAGAAGAACTTCTCATCTGTCTGCACCTGCAATGCGGGCGCATTGTCATTTTGGAAGTGGTAGTACGTCCGCTGCCACAGGTCCGTGTGTGGATCGGTCGTAATCTCGATACGGTCAGGCGTTATGACGTAGCTCTTGGGCTCCCGGGTCCAAATCCAGTCAAAGCTCATCGCATTGCTCCCCTCTCATCGCAACAAGTTACCTGTCGCCCTGCCATGCTGATTACTCGGCTGGCTCCCACTTGCATCTCACAGGCGACACAATTGCGCCTGTCTTCTTTAGCTCCTTCATGGCCTTGTCCACGACCTTGCGGTCAAGCCCCGAAAGCTCCGCGATCTTTCCTGCGTTAAGCGGCATTCCCGCCTCGCGCATCGTCTGAAGCACCAGCTCCGTTGCCTCCATGGTTTCCTCCTTCGAATCGTTATTCCCATCGCGCTCGCCCAAGCGGCGACGAACTACCCAGATTCTACTCTCATGACAGGGCTTACCCAATCCCCAGTCACCCCAGCGTCGACAAGAGGGTACGAACGAAACGCCAGCCGCACTCGAACGAAGGATTCGAAGGAGCGCGAGGGACCCTTTTCAGGATTTCCGACGACTTGTGTGGTCAGAAGTGCGTTTATTGTACGACAAAACGGGGAATGCCCGAGTATCGGGCCGAGAACGCGCAGGTGACGTGGTCGCAGGGACCCTCAATACTCAGCATTTCCCGAATTTGTCGTACAATAAGCGCATTTTCAGCCATCAGCCTGTCTCTGCGCCGCCCCACCCGCACCGGTGACAGGTACCTGTCACCTCGTCACATCGGGATTGAGCGAAAAACCGTCCCCGTTCCACGAAAGCGACCTGGCACCACATCATGTGAAGGAGCGAAATGATGCACCGGAACCGACCCCCTGCATCCCCGGCCCCTGCATTCCCCGTCAATGCGATAGACTGAACGAGTCGCCAAGTGAAAGGAGAGGTTCACATGAAGGTACTGATGATTAACGGCAGCCCCGACCCCAAGGGATGCATCGCCGAGGCATTCGCCATCGCAGCCGAGGAGTTCGGCGTCGCGGGCGTCGAGTGCGAAATCGTGCAGGTGGGCAACAAGGACATCCGCGGTTGCATCGCCTGCATGAAGTGTCGCGAGCTGGGCAGGTGTGTGTTCGACAAGGACCTCGTCAACGAATGCGCGCCCAAGCTCGCCGAAGCCGACGGCCTCATCATTGGCAGCCCCGTCTACTATGGCAACCCCAACGGAACGCTGCTCTCGTTCATGCAGCGCCTGTTGTACAGTTCGGCGACCGACCTGCGCATGAAGGTGGGCGCCAGCATCGTGAGCTGCCGCCGCGGTGGCAACAGCGCCACCTTCGAGGCGCTCAACCAATTCTTTGGCATCTCGGGTATGCCCACCGCGCCCTCCACCTACTGGAACGACGTCCATGGGTACACGGGCGAGGACGTCCATGCCGACGCCGAGGGCGAACAGACCATTCGCAACCTCGCTCGCAACATGGTGTTCATGATGCGCGCCATCGCAGACGGACGCGACGCTTTCGGTATCCCCGAGCGCAACAAGTCCGTCTTCACCAACTTCGTGCGGTAGCAGGCAGATCAATCAGGGTTTTCGACAAAAGGAACCGTCCCAGAAGGTCTTTCGGCCATCGGGGACGGTTCACCTCGGTGATGTAGGGGTCTCACAAATTACCTAGCATCTCGTCACGTGAAGAGACGAAATGACACACCAGAGCCGACCCCCTGTATCCCCTACTGCTCACGTCCATAGAGGAAGAAGCAGAGGGCAGCAATGCCCGCCATGAGGATGGCATAGGGAACGAAGGGCGCAGCAGCAGCCTCGCCCGCGACGCGACCGACCCACGAGAGGACATAGGGCGAGAAGAAAGCGGCGAGAAAGCCGCTGGAGATGGCAACCGACGTACACAGCATCACGGAGCTCTTGGGCGCAGTCTCGGTCACGCGGTCCATGATGTAGGAGATGAACAGCGGGTACGCAAGACCACACAGGATGCCGGAGGCAAACATCACGGGCAGCGAGCCCGCGATGCCGCCGAGGAAGCAGCCGAGTGCGAGAAGGCCCGCACCGAGCGCCGGAGTCTTACCACGCAACACCCCAAACACCTTGCCGAACGCGAGGCCGCACAAAAGGCCGCTGATCGCCAACGTAGAGATGACCAGGCTCGACTGCGAGGAAGTGCCGAAGCCCCCCTCTGTCATGATGGAAGGAATGCGCACGTTGATGCCCGAATAGCAGGTCATGAACAGGAAATTGAGCGCGCAAATTACGAGAACCGATGCGGGCACGAACTGAGGCTCGCTCGTGGTTCCGGCAGGTGCCTTCTTCCCCGCGGTCGGCTCGTCGGCGGGAACGCCCATCGCGAAGAGCGCCAGAAGCACGAAGATGATCGCATACACGGCGAACGGCCACTGCCAGCCGAGTCCGAGCAGCACGCCCGCGAGCGCAGTGGTGGCCACCTGACCGAGCGTCTCCATGGAGGTACGGATGCCCAAGAGTGTCGCGCGCTCGTCGCCCTCGAAGAAGTCACCGATCATCGAGACGGCGAGACCGCACACCAGCCCCACGCCCGCGCCGAACACCAAACGCGAAAGCCATACGATGCGGAAGACCAAGATGTTGTCCATGCCCATGCCGGAGAGCATGCCCGCGAGGATTGGCACGATACCCGAGATACCTGCCACGAGGAGGCCAAGCATGACGGTGCGCTTCTTGCCCAGAAAGCTCGCGACGAGCGGGCACAGCAGGACGAAGACAAGGCCCGTGATGGACTGCACCGTGGTGAGCGTCTCCACCTGGGTCGTGGTCTTCTCTGGGAAGCTCGCCATAATCTCCGGCAGCGCCGGCGCGATGGCCATCTGCGTCCCCATGGTAATCGATATCGAGAGTAGTCCCACCTTGAGCATGAGACCTTTGCTTGCGTTTGCCATGCCACTTCCTTTCATCCGTTTTCACACCACTGTCCTGTTCCATTGTGCTTGATTCGCAACGGTATTACAATTACTTAGATTCGATTTCGTACTATGCAGCAAACGTATACATTGGAAGTTTTATGGAATTGAGGACCCTACGCTATTTCCTAGCCGTATGCGAAACAGGCAACATAACCCGCGCGGCAGAGCGCCTGCATGTGACGCAACCAACGCTCTCGCGGCAGATATCCGATCTGGAGCGCGAGCTAGGCTGTACGCTGCTCGTGCGTCGCAGCCGCAGCGTCGAGCCCACGGAAGAGGGACTTCATCTCGTGTCGCGTGCCGCCGACATCGTCTCGCTCGCGGACCTGACAGAGGAAGAGTACCGCGACCGCGGGAAGGTTATCGCCGGTGACATACGCATCGCCTGCGGCGAGTCGAGCGGAATCGCGCTCGTCGCCTCGGCTGCACGCGGGTTCCAAGCACGTTATCCCCAAGTGCGCTTCTGCCTGCATAGCGGCAACGCCGATTACGTGGTCGAGCGCCTCGAACGCGGTTTGGACGATTTCGCAGTGCTCCTCAGCTACCCCGGGGTGGACCGATACGAACACATGAGGCTGCCGCACACCGACGCGTGGGGCGTATACCTCCCGGAGGGCGACCCGCTGGCAGCGAAGGAGGCTCTCACGCCCAAGGACCTTGAGAGTCTGCCCCTTATCGCCTCCGAACAGGCCTTGGAGACGGACGAGCTCACGTCGTGGTTCGGCAGCTCGCTCGCGCGGATGAGGCTCGCGGCAACCTACACGCTCGGCTACAACGGCCTCGTGTTCGCACGGGAAGGCACCGGCTACATGCTGGGGCTCAACGCGCTCACGCCCACGGGACCAGGTACAGGCTTGGAGTTCCGCCCACTGTGGCCCCCAATCGTTGCGCGCATAGACTTCGCCTGGCGACGCGGACAGAAGCTATCGAACGCTGCCAACCTATTCCTTGAAGAGCTTAAGGCCATGAGCTGATCGATGGCCGTGATTCTTCCTCGGAACACGTCCTCACCGGCCATCTAGCGGGAAGAACCCCCGACGGCACGGCGCGCTTTTTCTTGTCCATGACGGCTGTTGATAGTAAGGTTAAATGTCACGCGATATCGTCAATTGACATCGCGCACGATGTGAACGAGCATCTTTGATTGCGCCTAGGGATTAAGCAGCGAGAGGGGGACCAGATGCGAAACGCGACCATTCGTCTCTATCATGGCTCCAACATAGTCATCGAGCGGCCAGAGGTATCGCTCAACACGGGCTTCGCCGACCTGGGCAAGGGCTTTTACCTCACCCCAGATCTCGAAGTCGCGCGTGGCCGGGCGGCGACGCGTGCTCGCAGGGAAGGCGGAGTGGCCACGGTCTCTGTCTTTGAGCTGCACGAGGACTGTGTTCCTTGGATTACGTGGGGAGAACGCATAGAGCCCGCTGAGCAACCTCACGCCGCCGAACCTTTTGGCCTGCGCTTTGACGAAACGTCGCAGGGCTTCGCTGCCTGGGCGACATACATTGACGCTTGCCGACAGGGCAGGACCGAGGTGCCAGGAGTCGGCAAGCCCGCAATCGTTCGCGCTTGGCTTGCCACTATGGAAATCGAGATGGCATGCTCCGGCTTCATGACAGCCGCAGAATCTGCCCAGCTAGTCGATCCCGCCGAGCTTATCGTCCAGTATTGCATCCTCGACCAAGACGTGCTGGACAAGCAGCTGCGATTCGTCGGAGTGCAGGAAGTCGGTTCTTCTGTGTCATGATGCAGCGGAACCGACCCCCTGTATCGGACCCCCTGTATCGCGCTCAAATTGCTATCATGACCTTATTGTCAATGCTTGGAGGGCGGGCGCATGGAGGCATTCGGACATTTCTACCTCGACAAGGAGAAGGACCTCGTCGTCGACCTATATCGTGAGGGAGACGAGCTGCACTACGTGCTCAGGACGCCGAACCACGGGACGGGCAACCTCATCACCAATCTCGCCTCTCTGTGTGACTTAGATCTTCAGACGGACGAGAGCGGCCTCAAGGTAATCCGGGGCACGCTGCCCTGCTACATCGACGGCTCTAACCATGTAGTCTACATCTTCCGCCTGCTCGACACCAAGGTTGCCAACATCTACCCGGACGGCAGGATCGAGCGTAAGGCATCCATACCCGCCATCGCAAAGACTCTGATGAGCCAGACCAAGGACTACCGCCAGGACTTCCGCAAGACCATAGTAAAGACCTACATCCTGCGTGAGTGCAAGTTCCGAACGGACCTTCACACCCACATGAACGCCAACCTCGACCCAGACATCCTCATCGCCCTCGGCATCCACCACCAGATCCGCTATCCGCTCTATTACATCCGAAAGCTGGGGCTTCGCATATCCCCAGAGCAGGACCGACTCCTTGCGGCGCGACGGGCCCAGACGGCGGAGCGGCTTCGAGACTCCACGCTCAGGGGCAAATACCTGGAGCGCAGAATCGACGACGGTACTTTTTTGAACTTCGCCTCTCTCATACTGGAAAACCTGGAGAACGCGGCTTGGAACATCCCCAGAATCAGGGCGTCACTGGCCATCATGAAAGACGGGCAGGCCGTCTTCACCAACCTCGAGAAGGTCTATCTGTACCGCTACGTCTTTTGCAAGGGCGTGCCTGCTGACGACCTGATCCATATTAGCGGCACAGAGCGCATCCCCGACCGCGAGATAGTCCAAACCCTGATTACGATGGCGAAGGACAGGACCCACCCGGCGTTCTCTGCGAACAACGTCTTTCAAGACAAGCTGCTGTGGATAGCGCGGAGCTACGCCAGATGCGGCATCGACTACGCGGAGATTTCAGACACGACCTTGGCGAAGCCCGAGGATGCGCCGCGCATGTTGGCCGAGGTCCATGCGGTGATGCCGGCCATCAGAGAGGAGACCGGGGTAACGCTGCGCTTCTTGGCGGCGGTCCGGCGCACACCACTCACGATCGTCAAGGACAGAATCGCTTCGGATGACTATATGCGCAAATGCCTGCAAGCCATACGCGCGGTGGCGGGAGACCCATACGTGGCGGGCAGCGACATCGTCGGCGAGGAGATCAACGACATACGGGATCTGGCCCCTGTGATTGCAGAACTCGACCGTATCGCCGCGAGCCACCCCACCTTCACGATCCGCATCCACGCCGGTGAGAACGACGGCTTGCGAGACAACGTTGCCAACGCAATCAGATGCGTCCGAGAGGGACTTGCTCCTGACCAGCCCATGCCTCTAGTCCGAATCGGCCATGGGCTCTACACCAGGGGCCTCACCTCAGCCAAGGGGCGACGGCTGCTGGATGACCTGAGGGACAGCGGCGCTGTCCTAGAGTTTCAAATCACCTCGAATGTCCGGCTAAACAACCTGAGCCAGCTGGAACGCCATCCCCTACGTCAATACCTAGCGGCGGGTGTGCCCTGTGTGCAAGGGACAGACGGCGGAGCTTTGTATGGGACGGACTCGATTGACGAACAGCTCGCACTCCAAAAGATGCTCAATCTTTCGGAGACGGAGCTCGTCGCCATGCATCGCGCCGAAGACGCAGTTCGGAGCCGCGGCCTCGCCGCCCTCGATGAGAAGATGCATGCCTTCGCCAAGGAGGTAGGCACGGAGGACGTCGAGGCGTTCTACGCGGCGCGGATGTCGGCACAGCAGCCGCCGGAGGAGACCTTGTTGGACTTCTCGGACACTCGTGACAGCACCGTGGTCTTCTCGGACAGAATCGAGGAACTGCCCTGCGACCGAGTGCCGGTAATCCTCGTGGGCGGGTCCTTCAACAACGACCGCCATGTGACCAGACGACGCCGCGACATCTGCGCCCTTTTGGACGAAATTCTCGCCAAGGGAGACCCAAGCAAGATGTTCTTTGTCATAGGCCACAGCATGTCGGGCTACGAGCAGTATCTGACCAAGCAGAACCAGGGGAAGTTTGACCTCTACGCCTTCGTGCCATCGCGAATCGGGCCGGAGGAGGCAAAGGCTCTGATGCGAGCCGGAGTCCGCATACGGGTCTCCATCGAACCGAGTCCCATGGGAATCTACAAGAGCGTCGCCTACGAGGTCTTCAAGCGCCGACCCTCGGTTCTCATCGCCCTTGACGGCAACTCTTCCGGTGCAAACATGATTCAGGACGCCAAGAACGGGAAGCGCAAATGCCATATGTTCGTTCTCGACAGGAGGGGCATGCTGCGGGAGAAGGCCAAGGGTCTCGAGGGGTACGTATCCCTGTTCGAGAAGGACGACAATCTGGCAGACCTCGTCTGCGATGCTGTGGAGACATGCTATCCGGAGCGATGGCTCCGCGAGTAGCAGATGTCGTCGTCGCCAGACGTCCGAGCGGAGCGGTACGGTTCGGTTTAGCACTTGGATGGAAAGCCAGTTTTCGCGGTTATCATCGACGATGCAGGGACAGGGCGGAGCATCGTTGAGCATTAGTGTCACTTTGGTTTTGTGAAGGCTGCAAAAGCCCAGATAACAGACTATTTTCAGGTTCAAATGCTCACTGTGTATTTTACACAGTGCGCATTTGAACCTGAAAGTTTTCCGTCAACTGGGGTTTTGTGAATTTTTCAGTTGCAAAGGTACACTAATTTTGATGTGAGCGTAACAACGGGGACATGGCAACGCTTGACAACGGGGGCAGATGGTGTTGTCACGACCCAAAAAGGCAGCCGGCAGGCGATACTCGTTGCTATGTCCCAAATGGAACCCACCGTCCCCCGTCAATGGCGAACAAAAGCTTTGACGAAGACGATCTGCTCGCCCACACACCCAGGTCGGACGGTGTAGCGTCCTGCCGCCGCTGGCACGATAAAGGTCTCAGCGTAATGCACGATGAAGGGTTCGAAGAAGCCGTCAGGACTCTCCACGACCGCTGACGTACCGTCTACCAAGTTGAGCATGTGGAAGCCATCGGTTGCGTCATGCGCTGTCGTACCGGTCGTCGTGAAGCGCCTTGTCTCGATGAACTCCAACTCATGCAGACCTGTATGCTCCTCAAGGTAGTCATCACTTTCGTGGACGACCTCGATAGCATTCACAAGGTTCTCGCGCACCCATTCGGTTGTGCGGTCCCACTGGATGTTTGCCATACCGTCGTCAATGTGGATAGGCCGAGGCAGACCGTCGAGACCCAGGCGGCCCCAATCCCACAACTTGAAGGTAAAGTTGTAAGGCGTAGCAGAGATTTCGAGCACCATCGCATTCGCCGCCGAGCAGTGCAAGGTCCCCGCCGGAACGAGAAAGTGATCATGCTTCTTGGCCGGGAAACGGTTGACGTAGCTCTCGGCTGGGAAACTCGGTCCGCCCTCCTGCGCCAAACGCAAGTCGTGCTCGAAAGCCTCACGATCCACCCGCTCCCGCAGCCCGAGGAACACCCCCGCGTCCTCGCCAGCGTCGAGGATGTAATAGCTTTCGTCTTGGGTGTAGGTCATGCCGAAGTGGCTACGAATGTACTCGGTCATGGGATGCACCTGTAGACTCAGGTTCTGACCACCCATAGTGTCGAGGAAGTCGAAGCGAATGGGAAACTCCGCGCCGAAGCGGCAGTAGTTCTTCAGGCCAAGAAGCTCGACTGGACGCCAAAGCACGAGGTCCTGCGCGGGCAGCTCCACACGTGTCTCGCCTATCCTCAGGTAGAGACTGTTTTCCTCGGGCACGCCGTCAAATGACCACGCGTAGTTGTCTGCCGCGGGGTCGAGCCCGCAAACCCTCTTCATCCATTGGCCGCCCCACACGCCAGGATCGAAATAGGGCACGAGGCGGAAGGGTTGCATAGCAACGGCGCGCAGGCCGTCTCGAACAGCATCGCCCGTCGCAAGCTTGGGAACCCCCTCCAGATTTGAGTCGAGAAAAAAGTCAACGCGGTCGAATACTTGCATTTTGCGCTTGTCGGCGACCCTCCATTCCACGAAGTAGCCACGCTTAATCTTGCGCAGAGAGTCTTCTCCCCCGTTGTGTGCGCGAAAATTGGGCATACCGCGCCGATAACGCAGCTCAATCTCCCAACGCGCGAGGTCGCAATAAATGAAACTGTCGCCCATGGTGACAAGGCCTGCACCCACACCGTAAACAAGCGTGCGACCGCACTCAGGCAGCGACTCACGTGCCATGTCGAGCTTTGTGGGATTCACGAAGTCTTCCATACACCCGTAGTACATCACACCGCGCACACGATCGTCAGTGAGGTGGGGCTGCATGCGCTCCGTAAGCTCGTCCCCGTCGTAGAAGACGTCATCAGATATGATTACGGCATCAGGGTTAAAAGCGCCTCTCACTAGCTCGAGCACCTCGCCCGCAACGCCTGGGTAGCATTCCACCACCAGCGTATGATTCCGTTCGTTCGCGAGCACGGCAAGCTTGCCCACCACCGCAGCGGCTCCCTCCCAAGCATCACCATCGTGCCCGGGAACTCGCGTCTCGGGATATTTGTCGTAGCCCGCCATCTATTCGTCAACGGGATCGAAGAGCCCCAACGATTCACAGGCATTCCAGATGCCGTCAGTGATGACATCGGTGGTGACGAGGTCGGCAAGCTCCTTGACCTCGTCGCAGGCGTTGCCCATGGCGACCTTGTACCATCCGTCCACAAACATGGACACGTCGTTCATCGCATCGCCAAAGACGATGACGTCGGAATAGTCAGCCCCTAGGTGGTCCATGATCTTGCGGATACCAAAGGCCTTGTCCGCAGGCTCCACGAAGATATACTCCTTGTGGAAGCGGCACCACGGAAGCTCTCTCAGGGTCTCAAGCTGCTGCTCGTCCGGCGCGTAGCAGGCGACGTAGGCCTTGTAGATTTCCGGGTAGTCCTCGGGATCGAGGCCGGGCACCACACGCGCGCTCATGTACACGTCGTGCGTGAAGTCCATGAAGCGCTCGTCTGGCACAAAGCGCGTCACCGAGTTCTCCACCTGCAGGCCCCACGGGAAGCCCTTCTCCTCGCATTCGCGGATGAGCGCGATCATCTTCTCGCGCGGAAGGGGCGTGATGCCCAGGAGCTCACCATCGATGGTGACGCCGTAGCCCCCGTCAGAGACCATGTTCTCGAAACCCATGTCACGCATCATGTCAATGGCCATGGCCTGGGACCGACCGGTGGAGATGGCCAAGAAATGCCCTGCCTCGCGCAGACGGTCAAGGGCCATCCGTGTGGTGGTGGGAATGAAGGTCTCGCCGTAGCCTCCTGCAGCCAGCGTGCCGTCGATGTCAAAGAACAGATAGCGCCTCTTCGTCATGAGAACCCCTTGCCTATGGTTTGAGTTGGAGCGTTTTGGTCTTGAAAAGAGAATACCACCAGACGAGAACGAGCGCCGCCTCAGACGGTCGCCGGATAGGGCACGAGACAGGCAACTTGTCATATGTTCCGTGTTAAGCTGTTGAATCATTTCACCACTCCGAGACCAGGAGGGCCCTGTGAATCCAAGATGTACACCCATCTACTTGTCCCGCATCGTGATTGTCCTGATTGCCACGATTCTGTCCTTCGCACCGATGGCGCCCGCCTATGCCTCACTTGTCGATGACCTCGCTCAGCAGCAGGAGCAACTCATAGCCTACGAGAGGAATCATGGCATGAGCTCTGGTCACGACTGGGCGGAAGCCCAGTGGCGAGCCAGGGGAGGCAGACTCGCAGCACAGGCGGACGACGAGTCGTTGCCCGCGAAGTTCGACCTTCGCGATCGCGGCGTGGTAACCCCGGTGAAGTCACAGAGTCCTTGGGGCAGCTGCTGGGCCTTCGGCGCCATCGCCGCCTCAGAGACAAGCATCCTCTCTGAGCTCGGCCTCACCTATGACGAGTTTCCGCTCGACTTGTCTGAGCGCCAACTGGCATGGTTCAGCAGCACCCCGCTACCCGACGCACAAACGATGGCGAACGAGCCCTCCATGGCAAGCTAAGCATCCCAGGCAGAAGAGGGTATTACACCCCTCCAGACCGACAGCAACCTCACGAAGAACCCTATGGGAACGGGAGGCACCCCCTTCCATGCCACCACGCTCTTCGCTTCGGGCACAGGTCCCCTCGCAGAGGAGGAGGCACCCTATCGCAATGAGGAGAACGTCGCAGACGTAAAACTCAATCCTGGCAACTTCAAGACAAGGCTCTTTACATGCACCTCGCCCATCGACCTCGACTCGGAGAAGAACGCACCTTACGACAGGTTCGTCGCCATCAGGGACATTTTCGCTTTCGATCCCAGTGACTCTGCCATGGAAGGCATCGACCTCACTGGCCTCGATCCCAGCGCCCTCGACCTCATAGGCCTCAATCTCGATGGCCTCG
>ONMP01000069.1:0-1819 GCA_900318935.1 uncultured Actinomycetes bacterium | reverse complement strand
CCCGGCGTGCGGCAAAAGACCGTGACCGAGGAGCTTGCCCAGAGCGGTACCCTCGAGAGCTATGCGGCACGGCCCACGTTCGACGCGAACGGCCTCTTCGTATGCGCCGATAACGACAACCTCCGTGACTACGATTGGAGCCTGCCGCTTTCCAAGCGCTTAGCCATCAGCGTCGAGCTCGAGGAGAGCACCTGCCTCCCGTCTCCAGCCGCCGTCAATGAAGATGGCAGGTATTACTACGATGCAAACGCAACCGCAGCCATCAAGCGTGAGTTGATGGCTGGGCGGGGCGTCCACATTGAGTTCTGCTCGGACCAGAGCCTCCCAGGGCAGGAGTTACCAGAGGGTTCCTACCTCAACCCCGAGACCTGGTCCCACTACAGCTACGACAAGATCGGATACGGCGACAAGGTCAGCCTAGACCACGACGTCTGCATCGTGGGCTGGGACGACAACTGGGGCGTCGAGAACTTCAACCAAGGCACTTTCCACATCTCCAAAACAGGCGCTGACGTAAACCGTTTCCCACCCGCACCAGGCGCCTGGATCGTCAAGAACAGCTGGGGCGCAAAGGGGGTGGGATTTCCCAACGAGGGCGACTGGGGAATCAACAGCACGGGATACTTCTACCTGTCGTACTACGATATGAGCATCGACCGACCGACTACCTACAACTACTATACGAAGAACCTCGATGACGAGCGCGAGGAGGTCTTCGTCAACCAGTACGACTTCCTCTCGTGCAGCGATGCGCAGACCAAGCTGTTTGATATCGAGTCCTCCATCGCAAACGTCTTTACCGCTGAGGCTGACCAGCTCGTGCGCACGCTCTCGGTGGAGACGAACGAGCCCAACACGCATGTCGTGCTGAGCCTCTACCGTCTGAACGGAACGACCGCGGAAGCCACCGACGAATCGCAACCCAACGGCACGGTTCAAGACGTGACGGACCCGACGGCAGGCGAGCTCCTCGAGACCGTCGTTGCAGACTACCCCAACGGCGGCTACCATCGCCTGCAGCTGACGAAGAGCCACTACATGACCAAGGGCCAGCGCTTCTCCGTGGTTGGAACGATGACGGTTGACACCGACGATGGGATCAAGTATGCGATACCAGCACGTTCTTGGTACAATGCGCACTCGCAAGAAATGGCTGGCTACAGCGGACTGGACATGATAGGCAAAGGCGTCATCAACAAGGGCGAGAGCTTTGTGCTGGGTGAGGGCAAGTGGGAGGATTGGACGTCCGTAGCGGCCGACCTGCAGGCAATTGTAGGCGACGTCAGGGACTACGACAACTTCGCCCTCAAGGCCTTCGCCGACGAGAACATCCCCTTCGCACTCACGAAGGTGGTCGTGGATCAGAAGGAGGCCTACTACCCGGGAGACGAGGTGCGCTACCGCGTCACCGTGAGGAACGAGGGCCCAGCGGAACTCAGAGGCGTCGTGATCGCAGACAGCCTGGTCGAGCTTGGGGAAAGCGGCAGGATCGAGAACGTGCCCGCGGGAGAGGAGCGCTCCGTAGAGTATGTCTACAAGGTGACAGAAGAGGACGCGGCGCGAGGGAGCGTGGCGAATACTGCTACGGCGACACTGGAAAACGTCGAGGGCTTGAGTGCCACGGCGAACGCGAGCGTGAAGTGCGCCGCAAGACCGGCACTCGAGCCAGAACCAGAAAAACAAGCGTCGACACCTGCATCGCAAGCGTCGGCACCTGCTCCGCAACCGGCTCCCTCCACGCCAGCCCCAGTCCGCAGCTCACAGACGAGCACGAGCAAGAAGACCTTGGCCAACACCGGCGACGAGTCAATTGTTCCCC
>ONMP01000284.1 GCA_900318935.1 uncultured Actinomycetes bacterium | reverse complement strand
TGCCTTGCTCACCAGCGCGAGCACGTCAAAGATGGCCGCCGGGGCTCGCTTGATTACCGGCTCCTTCCCGGCAGCGGCAAAGAACATCTTTGCGATCTCCTCGTAGCTCCATACCTCGCGACCACCGACGCTATAGTATTTGTTTCGGTCAAGCATGTGCTCCACGATGAACACCGCGAGGTCCGGCGTGTCGACCAAGTTCGCATACACGGGCTTGCTGCCGAGGAGAGTGACCGTGCCCTTCTCGACCATGGGCATGAACACGTTTGCCATGTCGTAGAAGTACCCGCTCGGGCGGAAGATCACCCAGTTCAGGCCGCTTGCGCGTAACTCGTTCTCGAACTTGGTCTTTGCGTCTAGCAAGGGAACCGTCGGGTCGGTGTCCGCTTTGATCACGGAAACATAGGCGAAGTTCTTGACACCGGACAACTTTGCCTCTGCGAGCAGGTTCAGATTGCCCCGGTAGTCGACGTCATAGCTGCTGATCTCTGCGCTTGCCTTGATGAGGCCCACGGTCGAAATCACCACGTCAGCACCATCGCAGATACCCTTCAGGGTATCGGGCTTGCTAACGTCAGCGATGACGACCTCATAGCCATCCGCACAGTCCTCGGGTTTGTTCGCGACGCGATCAACGGCTACGACCTCGTGACCCTGCCTGACGAGCTCCCGCAGAACGTCGCTCCCCAGATGGCCGAATGCTCCGGCAAGTACAACCTTCATGACGATACATCCTCCGCTATTCAAAAGTATGGTTAGACCAGTAACGTGTCGTATGACAAACTATATCAAACGGGCGCATTCTCGTGTATAAGGAGTGGTTAGGGCATTGGGGCTCTTACCGCTCGCTTTGGTGGGCTGTGCGAGGAATGTCATCAGGTTATACTGGATGGAAGCCATCGGGACAAGCTGAGGACATCCAAGTGGGGAGGCAATCATGATTGAGAGAGTCACGGCGGTTGTCGCCGACATCGACGGTACCATCAACGTCAAGGGCAGCAAGCCGCTTCCTCACACGCTCGCGGCCATGGAGGCGCTGCACGAACGGGGCATACTCTTTGGGACGGCGTCGGGACGCCCGCTGGACCAGCGTTCGCTAGACAAGGCGCATGAGTGGGGGCTCTCCTTTGAGTTTGACCTCGCCATCGGCATGAACGGCGGCGATCTCTGGGACAAGGACCACGAGGGCATCGAGCATATCATGCTGCTGAGCAAGGACTACATCGGCGAAATTCTCGAGTTCATGTGGCCGCTCGACTGCAACGTGATCGTCTACGAAAACGCCTACGACCATGTGCTCGTCAAACGTCTCGACCAGCACCTCAAGGACAGCGTCATCCGCAACAAGTCGAATTGGGAGTTCTCAACTCCCGAGGAGATGGCGAAGAAGGACACCGGCAAGATCGAGTGCCAGTAGAGCTCATCCTTCGCCCAACTGGAGCTCAGTGCGCACCTTCCCTGGCACAGTGGAGTTCATGACGCCGGGGCTCGACAAGGGGGTCGCCCTGCGTCGCTACGCCGAGCGCAACTCTATCCCCTTGGGCGAGATTCTGGCCATCGGCGACATGGACAACGACATTCCCATGATAGAGGCAGCCGGCTGGGGCGTGTGCATGGCCAACGGCTGCGATGAGTGCAAGGCGGTGGCAGACGCTGTCACCGAGTATGGTGTGCTTGAGGATGGTATGGGCCTCTACCTGGAGAAGTACGTCCTCGTGTAACGCTGACAAAGCAATGGGGTAGAAAGCTAGGAGGTAGCCATGAACGCGTTCGTGAAGAGCGGCATCACGTTAGTCGTTTTGTTTCTGCTCGTGATGGCATATACATACGTGCACGATGTCATGTTCATGCACCAAGGGTTCGTCTTGGATTTGGCTTGGGCTATGGGAGTCTCTGGCGGTGGTGCGGTGATTATGCTTGTTCATGAACTCACGAAGGAGAGCTAGCATAGGCTTTGAGGTGGCGTTAGGAAAAAACAGGCGACACGTGGGGCCATACTAGTGCTCGGTTTAGTTCGTATGTGCGGGGAGGGAAGGTTGACATGTTTTGCCCTAAGTGCGGAACGCAAAACGACAACAATGCGTGGTCCTGCAGGTCGTGTGGTGCGGACCTGAGTTCCACGTCCCTCTTTGGTGCTGCGGCCACGCCACCTCGCAACGAAAGACCAGGCTTTTGTGAGGCGGTCTATCGCGCTCTTGCCCAGCATGGGATGAGGTTGCTAGGTGAGCCGAAGCGTCTGCTTGCCACGGTGTCTGACCTGTGCGACCATGAATCGAGCGAATACAAGCTCTTTGAGCACAACTGCGATGCCGAGCTACTTGAGCCATTTGCCGCGTTGCGGACAAGTCGGATGGATGAAGACTCGCTTGATGATGCGACATATCGTGCGTACCTCCGCTTACGCGACAGCTCCATCGAGGCGCGTGCGGCTGAGTCGCTGTGCGTGGACCTGCGCAATGCAGTTGCGCGTACCTATCGATTGCCAGATAAGCAACTCAAACTGGCGGTAGAGCAAGCTGTGGAGGATACGGAATATGCGGAATCCGCGTCGACGAGAGTAATCAACAGGTCTTCTACTACCTCGGCGTCCATACGTGACGATCAGGACCATGTGCCATCAGATTCGCTTGGTGCTGGTGCGGCCCCTTCCCAAACGGGACCGATGGATTTAACGTACGTGGCGGCATCATCCGTTCCGCAGTACGATCCTCAGCAGGGAGGAAGCCAGAACGCCGGTTTTCGCGCCTTAGTTGCCGTGCTCGTTGCGCTGATTATTGCCGTCGGTGGGGTGTCGTACGTCCTGATTACGAGGGGGCAAGAAACAGATGGCAAAAAACAAGTGCAAACGGCTACTGTATCCTTTGCTGGTGGCAAGGACGCCACAGGAAAGATGGGTGCGATCAAGGTCGACCAAGGTGATGCCTACAACCTACCGACGTGTACATACTCTCGCAACGGCTACGAGTTCGATTGCTGGATAGACGAGGACGGCGAGGAGTATGTTCCCGGTGAAACAGTGATGGTAGACGAGGACATAAACTTCACTGCGCAGTGGAAAAAGAAGGAGAACAAGCCAGCGGCGGATGCTAAGAATGAAAATGAGCGGGATGGGGATAACACGGAGACGGCGAAAGCAGAAGAAAATGCCCAGCGTGTGTCATCCTTTCCACGCACATGGACTGGCACCTACGGTGGCAGGGCAAAGGAGGCATCGGGCGGAACCATCAGTAGACAGGTTTCTTTCGACTTCACGACCGTCAGCTCTCGTGGAACGCTCGGAGGTATCTGTTATGTCGGAGTGGATGATGCGGGAGCTGGTGCGACCGCTGCGCGCTACAACATCGAGGGAACGATAGAATGGAACTCTGGCGATATATATTTGTATGGCACGACTTGGATTGAAAAGGGTGGCCTCGCGTACATGCGACGCTTCGAGGGCACGGTCAATTTCAAAAGAGAGACCATGACGGGCCGTGCGGGCGATGTCGATGATGGTGCGAACAGCGGTGATTGGCAGATGCGCGCAACGGATGAGTTAGTGATATATGTGCCTGACGAGACGCCGAAGGAAGAGCCGCGCGTACCGGTTTACGAGCCGGAACCTTCACCACCTGTTACGAATACCGCGGATAGTCGTGCCAAGACCTTTCCACGTGGCTGGTACGGTACTTATGAGGGCTGGACATCGCATGGCGAGACTGGTGACGATACCATCGAGAGATCGGTTATGTTTGGCTTTGAATCGGTGTCTGATAGTGGAGACCTCGAGGGTTACTGCTATGTCGGACTGGGTGACGACGCTCCTGGCGCGACAGAGGCAAGCTACTACATCTCTGGACATGTGGACTGGAATACAGGCGCAATATTTGTGGCGGGCACCAAGTGGATTAATCAGGGCGGACTCGATGACCTGCGTCAGTACGAGGGGACGGTGGACTTCTCTAGCAATACGATGTCCGGAACCGCGAGCGACGTTGGAACGCACGCCTATGAGGGCAAGTTCAGCATGTCCCCCGTGATCTAAGCACTCTGGCTGCTATTCGTTACTCAGGCGCTTGTGTATGTTGTCGATGTCCTCCGTGGTGCCGCCTCCCGTGTCCTTCGGGTCGCGGAAGGCACCTTTGTTTACGAGGCGCAGGAACGCGTCCACCACATCCTCGGTGAGCTGCGTGCCGCGTACCTCTTCAATAATGGAGACGGCCTTGTCGAAGTTCATGCGCTTGCGATAAGGACGATCTGAGTACATCGCGTCGAAGGTATCGGCTACGGCGATGATTTGGGCCACGCGTGGAATCTCATCACCCTTGAGGCCTTGCGGATAGCCTTTGCCATCAGGACGCTCGTGGTGTGACCAGGCACCGATGGCGATTTCGGGCATGATGGATATGCCTGCGAGCGCGTCGTGACCTTTCGTGGTGTGCGACTTGATGCTCTCGAACTCCTCATCGGTCAGACGTCCGGGCTTATTCAGGACATCGCCGGATATACCGATCT
>ONMP01000072.1 GCA_900318935.1 uncultured Actinomycetes bacterium | reverse complement strand
GTGCTCTGGCGCGCTCTACACGCACGTGCGCGAGGCCCTGCCCGAGGCATCCGTTCTCAAGCTGGGTGTCTCTTGGCCTCTGCCGCCTGCCAAGCTTGCGGAGTTTGCGGCTCAGGTCGAGAAGCTCTACGTCGTGGAGGAGGCCTGCACGTATTTCGAGACCCGTGTGCGTGCCTTGGGCATCGAGGTTGCCGAGCCTCCGGCGGGTCGTCTGCCAAGGTCGGGCGAGATCACCCCTGCCCACATCCGCGCAGCATTCGGCGTTGCCGAGCCTGCGCATCTGAGCG
The DNA here is from genome assembly GCA_900318935.1 of uncultured Actinomycetes bacterium. GTDB lineage: Bacteria > Actinomycetota > Coriobacteriia > Coriobacteriales > Atopobiaceae > RUG440. The sequence goes on along the minus strand of ONMP01000072.1, from coordinate 12,194 downwards.
CTGCCGAGGGCCTGCCGCCCCGCCCGCCCGCGTTCTGCGCAGGTTGCCCGCACCGCCTGGTCTACGTCGAGCTGCGTCGTATCAAGGCCATCGTGACCGGTGACATCGGCTGCTACACGCTCGGTGCCGTCGCGCCCTTCCGCGCCGTGGACTCCGTCATCGACATGGGCGCGTCCCTCTCGATGGCCCACGGCATGGAGCTGGCCGGCGCAGGAGAGCGCACAAAGAGACCCGTGGTGGGCGTCATCGGCGACTCCACCTTCGCTCACTCCGGTATCACGAGCCTGCTCGGCACGGTCTACAACGGTGGCAAGGGGACGCTCTGCATCCTCGACAATCGCACCACGGCCATGACCGGCACGCAGGGCAATCCCGTGAACGGCGTTACCCTCACTGACCAAGCCGCTCGGGTAAACCCGCTCGACGTACCTGCTGGCAAGCAGCTCGACCTCGTCAAGCTCTGCGAGGCCATCGGCGTGGATGAGATCGAGGTTGTGGACGCGCAGGACGCCGCCGCGATCCGCGTTGCGCTGAAGTCGGCCGTCGCCCATACCGACAAGCTCTCGGTTATCATATTTAAAGCTCCGTGCCGCCTGCTCGATCGCAGCCGTGGCCCCATCCCCGTCATCCGTGACTGCCGTCGCTGTGGGCGCTGCGTCCAGATTGGCTGCCCGGCCCTTGGTCGCGACGAGACGGGCCATGCCGTCATCGATCCAAATCAGTGCATCGGCTGCGGCCAATGCGCCCAGACCTGTCCGTTTGGCTGCATCTCGAAGGAGGCCTAACGCCATGCCACACGACACCTCAACCAACTACGGCGTCGCGGAGGGCGGCGCGAAGGTTACGCTTGACGAGACGAAGACCATCCTGCTCGTGGGCGTGGGCGGACAGGGCACCATCCTCGCAGGTCAGCTTCTGGCTATGGTGGCGGCCGATGCGGGCCTAGACGTCAAGGTCTCCGAAATCCACGGCATGAGCCAGCGTGGCGGTTCGGTTTCCACGATCGTGCGCGTGGGCCAGAAGGTCGAGTCCATGATCTGTGACCCCGGCTGTGCCGACATCGTGGTCGCCTTCGAGTCCATCGAGGCCCTGCGCGCGCAGCAGTTCGTGCGCGAGGGCGGGCGTCTCTTCGTCAACGACGAGCGGATAACCCCGGTCCCCGTGAACATCGGCGTATGCCAGATGCCCGAGGGCATCGACGAGAAACTCGCAGCCATCGATGCCACCGTCATCGACGCCGGAGGCATCGCACGCGAGGTGGGCAGCCCCCGTTCCACGAACGTGGTGCTCGTGGGTGCGCTTTCCACGGCGTTGCCCTTCGAGGCGGCGGAGTGGGAAGATGCCATCCGCCGTCGTGTCCCGCCAAAGACCGTGGACGCAAACCTCGCCGCATTCGCTCGCGGCCGTGCCGCCGTCTAAGTAAGGGAGGGGCTCCCGTTCGCGCGCTGATTCGTGCGTGGACGGGAGCCGTTGTTTGAGTATTCGTTTGTTCGCAAAGGAGGCTCGTCATGCAGCCAGAGAGACTTACCGACGATCTGCTTGAGCAGCTGCTTTCGAGTACGTCGCCAGAGGCATACCTCTCTTCGGTCGAGCTGCCCGAGCGAACGCTTGCTGACTACGCTCGTGCGCTCCTGGCAGACAGGGGCATGAAGCGTGCTGACGTCATTCGCGCTTCCGGACTCAATACCACCTTTGCCTATCAGGTTTTTCAGGGAGTGCGTCACATAGGCCGTGACAACGCCATCATGCTTGCCTTTGGTCTGCGCTGCACTCTAGTCGAGGCGCAGCGCCTCTTGCGCTTGGCTGGCGCCTCTGAGCTGTGGTGCAAAGTACGACGTGACGCCATCATTATTTACTGCCTCAACGAGGGCATGACCCGTGCTCAATGCGATGACGAGCTGTACCGTTTGGGCGAAAAGACCCTCGTCGCACCTGAGGAGAGGGATGGCGACGTATGACGGATGCGGAGCTTATGGCGGCTCTTGAGCTGGATGACTCGTACGAGGTGCTCCGGGTTTTGGCACGTAAGCCACAGGGCGACACGGAGTTGGTCCGCTCCTTGCAGGGAAGGGTGTTCGTGCGCAAACGCATTCCCCGCGAACTGGGAAATCGTGACGCGTGGGAGGCTCTTGCCAATCTGAGGCACAATCAGCTCCCGCGCGTGGAACGCATCTACGACCTACCTGACCAGCTCGTAGTGGTGTGTGAGTATATTGAGGGAGTCAGTGTGCGTGAGATGCTTGATCGAGGCACGCCACTTCCCGTCGAAGATGCGCTCGACATTGCGATCGGCTTGTGCGACGCGGCGTCAGCCCTGCATGGGGTTGGCATCATCCATCGCGACATCTCACCTGGAAACGTCGTCATCAGATTCGCTGCGGTAGCAGGAGGCCTGCGCAGTCGCACTTGTCTCATAGACTTGGGCGTGGCCCGTATGCACGACGAAGAAGCCCGACGGGACACGACGCCCTTGGGTACGTGGGGCTTTGCCGCACCAGAACAGTACGGATTTGCCCAGAGCGATGCCCGGTCTGACGTGTATGCCATTGGTAGATTGCTTTCTTGCCTCCTCAGGGGTTCGATGCCCGTAGAGGCAGATGGCCTTGAGCTGCCCGAGGACGAATCACTACCCGAGCCGTTGCGCGCCGTCATGGAGCGCGCATGTGCGTTTGAGCCGAGTGCGCGCTACCAGACGGCGGCAGACTTTGCCGCATCGTTGATCGGAGTGCGGTCAGGCGGTGCTTCGGTCGATTCCTCGCATAAGCATGATGTATCTAACGACGACAACGGTCACGCGTGGACGCCGGAGGAGGAGAGCGTGCCGGCGGAGTCGTTTTCGATGAGTGTGGCGGATCGCATTCGGCTCATGCGTCGTCAGCCGCTCACATGGCGTAAGGTTCTGACGCAGCTTGTGCTCTTAGCCTCCGGACTCTGGGTGGCATTTATTGTGCTTGCGGATCTGATCACATGGGTTGCTCCCAAGGACAACCGCATGCTGGCAGCTTCGTTCTCGGGACCCGTTTTTGCGCTTGGCGCGCTCGTTGCTGCGTGGATCGTGCTGCGACACTACACAGATAACGTCATGCGACCGCACAGCCGTCCTCTGTGGACGCTTTTCGCATTGCTTGTGGCTACGGTAATCCTTGTCCTTTTGGGCCTTATCCTCGTCGTCGCGGTGGCGATGCTAGCCCTGGGAGTGCAAGGAGAGTAGCGCGTTCGTCTTCGGCCGAGCCAAGAATTCAGCTGCCAGCTGAGGAAATCCCACTCGTGTACACATACCATCGGCTTTGACTTGTGGTCTCGTGATCTGGGAGGGAATTCGTATGAAGATAATCAAAAAGATTGCCACGGTAGTCGGGTTTATTGTCATAGCCTTGGTAATCATAGGTGCGGTTGCGGGCGGTTCTGGCAAGAAGAAAAGCGACTCTGCCTCCTCGCAGGAGACGGTGCAGGCAAGCGACTCTAAGGCCGAGGAAAAGGCTGAAGAAAAGGCTGAGGAGGAAAAGAAGCCCGCCGATACGAGCGCGGCAGAGGCGTCTTCCTCTGGTGAGACTCCGGATTCCAAGTATTCCGTTTCCATCGACAATGCAACCGTTGGTACTGATTATGCTGGAGAGCCCTGCGTGTTCGTGACGTATACTTTCACGAACGTCTCAGACGAAGACCCTGCGTCCTTCGGTTGGTCTTTGATTTCTGAGGTTTACCAGAACGGTGTGCAATGCGAGACTGCAATTGCCGACATTGAGGGAGACAGCAACTATACAACAAAGGTCAAGATGGGCAATTCGATTGCTGTCACGCAAGCATATAAGCTGCAGGACACCACGACCGACGTGGAGGTCGAGGTGAAGGAGCTCATCTCCTTCGACAAGAAGGTGCTTGCAAAGCAGGTCTTCACCATCGCATAGCTCCAAGGCATCAATTCGGCTCCACCTTAGAGGCGTCTTCTTTCGGAAGGCGCCTCTTTGCGATGCGCAATATGTGCCGAATGTGGGTTATTTGTCCATGACGCAAAAAATCTAACACAATCCGACTTAGATTATGTATACAATCGTTGCGCAGGGGAATACTACGAGTGTTAAGCACGCGCGTCGGCCAATGGTGGCTGGCGCCAGACGAAAGGAACGACTCTTATGGCAAAGATTCTTGGTATCGACCTTGGCACCACCAACTCAGCAATGGCAATCCTCGAGGGCGGCGAGCCCACGATCATCGTCAACGCCGAGGGCGACCGTACCACTCCCTCCGTCGTTGGCTTCCGTTCCGACGGCGACCGCATCGTCGGCAAGGCGGCAAAGAACCAGGCCGTCACCAATCCGACCAACACCGTTTTTTCCATCAAGCGCTTCATGGGCCGTCGCTACGACGAGGTCAGCTCGGAGATGAAGACCGTGCCTTACAAGGTCAAGTCCGGCACCGGCAGCCGCGCCGTCGTCGAGATCAGCGGCGAGGACTTCACGCCCGAGCAGATCAGCGCGATGATTCTGTCAAAGATGAAGGCTGACGCCGAGAAGTACCTCGGTGAGAAGGTCACTGACGCGGTCATCACCGTTCCGGCTTACTTCAACGACGCGCAGCGCCAGGCCACCAAGGACGCGGGCAAGATTGCCGGCCTCAACGTTCAGCGCATCGTCAACGAGCCGACGGCTGCAGCCCTCGCTTACGGCCTTGACAAGAAGAACATCGACCAGAAGGTCCTCGTCTTTGACTTGGGTGGCGGCACCTTCGACGTCTCCCTGCTCGACCTTGCCGACGGCGTCGTGGAGGTCCTCGCGACCAACGGCGACAACCACCTCGGTGGCGACGACTGGGATCAGAAGGTCATCGACTGGCTGGCCGACAAGTTCCAGGCCGACAACGGCATCGACCTTCGCCGCGACCCCATGGCCCTGCAGCGCCTCAAGGAGGCTGCCGAGAACGCGAAGAAGGAGCTCTCCAGCGCCCAGCAGGCACAGGTCAACCTGCCCTTCATCACGGCAGATGCGACTGGCCCCAAGCACCTCGACTACACCCTCACCCGCGCCGAGTTCGAGCGCATTACGCGCGACCTGCTCGACCGCTGCAAGGGTCCCGTCACCAAGGCCCTGCATGACGCTGGCATCTCCATCTCTGAGGTCAACGAGGTCATCCTGGTCGGTGGCTCCAGCCGTATGCCGGCCGTGCAGAACCTCGTGCGTCAGATCACGGGCAAGCAGCCCAACATGTCGGTCAACCCCGACGAGGTCGTAGCCGACGGCGCGGCAGTGCAGGGCGGCGTTCTCACGGGCGACGTCTCCGGCATCCTGCTGCTCGACGTGACCCCGCTCTCCCTTGGCGTCGAGACCATGGGTGGCGTCATGACGAAGATGATTGACCGCAACACCACCATCCCCACGTCCAAGACCGAGATCTACTCCACCGCGGCTGACAACCAGACCTCCGTCGAGATCAACGTCCTCCAGGGCGAGCGTCCGCTGGCTCGCGAGAACAAGTCCCTCGGCAAGTTCAACCTGACCGGCATCCCGGCAGCCCGCCGTGGCGTGCCCCAGATCGAGGTTACCTTCGACATCGACGCCAACGGCATCGTGAAGGTCACCGCCAAGGACAAGGGCACCGGCAAGCAGCAGCAGATCACCATCTCCGGCTCCACGGCCCTCTCTGACGACGAGGTCGAGCGCATGGTGCGTGACGCCGAGTCCCACGCTGAGGAGGACAAGGCAAAGAAGGACGAGATCGAGGTTCGCAACCAGACTGACTCTCTCGCCTACAGCACTGAGCAGACCCTGAACGAGCTGGGCGACAAGGTGCCTGCCGACACCAAGGCTGATGTCGAAGCCGCACTGGCTGAGGCAAAGAGGGCCCTCGAGGGCAGCGACGTCGAGGCCATCAAGGCCGCGAGCGAGCGCCTGCAGCAGGCTGGCTACAAGCTTGCCGAGATCGTGTACTCCGACCAGGAGGCCGCCACGTCCGCGCAGCCCGGTCCCGACGCTGGTGCTGCTCAGCCCGGCGCTGACGATGTGGTGGATGCCGACTACGAGGTAGTGGACGAGTAGGCGATTGGCAATGGCTGCATACGATGAGAAGTTCAGTGACGAAGAGAAGGGTGAGGACGACATGAAGGTACCGATTGACGATCCGTCGTCCGTGCCCGAGTTCGACGAGGACGCCATGGTAGAGGCCGCAATCCGCGCGGGCGAGCAAGCTGCCGAAGAGGAGCTTGCCGCCCAGGCGGAAGCCGACTTCGACAAGGTGAAGGGCGAGCGCGACGAGTTGTACGAGCGCCTCGAGGAAGCTACCGGTCAGGTGGATGCGGCAAAGAAGGAGGCCCAGGACGCAGTTGATCGCTTGGCGCGTCTGCAGGCTGACTGGGAGAACTTCCGCCGCCGTACGGCACAGGAGCGCGAGGTCGAGCGTGAGCGCGCAGCCGAGAAGCTCGTAATGGGCTTGCTGCCCGTACTCGACGACATGGAGCGCGCGGCCAACCACGCCCGCCAGACGGGTGGCGAGAACGAGCAGCTCATCCAGTTCGTGGATGGCGTTACGCAGATTCACGACAAGATGGTGGGCGTCCTCGCGAAGGATGGCGTCGAGGTCATCGATCCGGCAGGCGAGCCGTTCGAGCCGCTGTCTCACCAGGCGGTGGGTCGCGAGGAGAATACCGAGGCTTACGACGAGACCGTGGCTAAGGTATACCAGCGTGGCTATCGCATGGGCGGCAAGGTCATCCGCCCCGCCATGGTCACCGTCACCTACGGTGGGCCGAAGCGCCCGACCGAGGCTGCTGACGAGGACAGCGCTCAGGACGCATAGGGCTTGAGACGCGAAGGTTGTCCAAGCGCAAGGGGGACATACCTCGCAGAGGTGTGTCCCCCTTGCGCAGGTAAAAGGGGTCTATTTAGAAGGGGGCGAAGCCACCATGCCAGGCAAGAACTATTATGACGTGTTGGGGGTCAAGCGCGACGCCACCCAGGACGACATCAAAAAGGCGTTTCGCAAGCTCGCTGCCAAGTACCATCCTGATGCGGGTGGTGATGAGGCGAAGTTCAAGGAGGTCAGCGAGGCCTACAACACACTTTCCGACGCACAAAAGAAGCGCGAGTACGATCAGCTGCTCATGTTCGGCGGGATTCCGGGGTCTGGCTTCGGCGGGTCCGGAGGGCAAGGACGTACCGTCAACGTCGATTTCTCGCAGTTCTCCGACATCTTTGGAGGCGGGGCATCGAACGGCGAGAACCCGTTCGGCGATGTGTTCTCGTCAATCTTTGGTGGGGCGGCTGGCGCACAGCAAGCTGGGCGTCAGGCGCAGACGCGACCGACGCGCGGAAACGACCTCAACACGACCATCGAGATTCCCTTCTTCGATGCATTCAACGGGGCGACGCGCAAGGTGACCTACCGCATTCCCTCGACGGGCGAGACTCAGTCCATCACGGTGAAGATACCCGCTGGTGCGGTGGACGGCGGAAAGCTGCGCCATCGCGGCTATGGCGAGTACGGCGTCAATGGCGGCGATCGCGGCGACCTCGTGATCACAACTAAGGTGCTCGACGACGAGGTGTTCAAGCGCGATGGAGCTGACGTGCGGATGGAGCTGCCTGTGTCGATGTACGATGCGGCTCTTGGCGCGTCGGTGGAGGTGCCGAAGCCCAGTGGTGGACGCCTGCGCTTCGAGATAAAGCCGGGCACACAGGACGGCAAGACCTATCGCTTCCGCAACGAAGGTGCGCCCGACGTGCGCAGCAAGACTGGTAGCAGAGGCGCGCTATACGTGACTGTCCAAGTTATCGTGCCTGAGCAGCTCACTCCGAGCGAGAAGAGCGCTCTCGAGGCGTTGCGCACGGCCGACACGCGTCATTACGGAGAGGGCGTGAGCGCCAATGCCCGGTAGCGATGCCGAAGCGCGCAACAAGCCACTGTATATGATCAGCGTGGCGGCCGAGCTCACGGGCATGCACCCACAGACGCTGCGTGTCTACGAACAGAAGGGCCTCGTGAACCCCGGTCGCTCGCGTGGCAACACGCGCCTGTACTCTCAAGCTGACATCGAGCGGCTGAACCTCATCAGCAAGCTCACAGATGAGGGCATCAATCTGGCGGGTGTGGTGCGAATCCTCGACATGCGTGAACGGCAACTCGAGTACGAGTCGCTTGTCGACGAGCTGCGGGCTCGGATACGCGAGCTCGAGAACGAGGTGCACGAGTTTCGTATGCGTGAGCGCATCACGGCGCTTGCTCGCTACGATGGTGCCGGCCCCGAGCAGGTCCTGCGCGGCCTCTTGGAAAAGGCAACCTCATAGTGATACGAGCACACGGAAGGGTCTCTCTTTGTGTGCCATGAGCGAGAACGATACGATAAGCCCGACTGCTGATTGGTGGTCGGGCTTCTTAGTTCCTTACACCCTCGTCGTCGAACCGTCCTGTTCGATGGCAATCTCACCTACGGCCGATACGTCCCACGGTGTCTCGAAGTCGCCCGTGCCCACGTCCCACGCGGTGCCTCCCATGGTCTGGGCAGAGAAGTTGACGGAGCCGCTGTATTCGCGCAGCTCTCCGAGTCCGCCATGATCGATCCAGCCTGTGCCTCGGAGGCTGATTGCGCCTGTACTCCAGTCTACATTGCCGCTGATGTAGCAGGTGCCGTAGGTCTCGCCAGCTCCTCGGTCGTATGTGCCTACGTAGCAGATGCCCTCTAGATAGCCCGACTCCATGACCGTGCTGAAGTTGAACGCCACAGCTCTGGTTATGTGGCCGTCACCGGCGACATACGAAGACGTGCCGGTATAGGTGCCCTGCCATTTGTGCGGGAAGCTCTCTGCAGGACTCTTCTGCACCTCGGGTTGTGTCTCAGGCTGGGATTGCTGCGTGGGAGTGGTGATTGTGGTGACAGGAGATTCCGACTTCGTAGACGCCGAATCGTCGTTCTTCGAACCCGAGCTCTCGCTGTTGTCCTTGTTCGCACTGCTGTCTTCCTTGTTGTCGGATTCGCTCTCGTCGGCGGTCCATGTTGCTGTGAACGTCGTGTCCTTCGAGACCGTGACTTTGTCGCCAGGGGAGAAGTCCTCTCCGTTGGCGCGCCAGTAGTCAAAGCTGTAGCCCTTGCGGGTGTAGTCGCAATCTGGGAGCGTCAGTACGTCGTCCTTATCCACTTCGATGGCGCTCATCTTTCCCTTGGCGTACGACCCGCCCGAGAACGCGACGGTTACCTGCTCGGTCCGGACGTTCCCTTCCTGGGAGGTTTTGTTTACAACCGCATACGTTGCCACGCCGACCGCGAGAATGAGGACGATGAGAAGGGCGACGAGTGCTGGGTGTACACTCGAGCGCTTTGGGGGCGAGACTATAGGCGGTTGTGGGACGTAGGGCTGGGATGGGGCGTATTGACTCATGTCTCCTTGGCTGCCGGGTACCGCATGCGGTCCAGTGCTGGATTGCTGTGGGACATAGTCTACGTCGTTGAAGCGGTTTGAATTGTCAGGCATGGCGGTTGGCCGACGTTGACGCGGCGACTCGTTCTGATACTGGCTCGAGGCGTCCCAAGTACGGTTCGTGGACTGTTGTGAAGCAAAGCCTTGCGAGCCGCCATCGAAAGACCCACCAGAATAGTTGTCAACGATGGGGGGAATCTCGACCTCTGGCAACGAGGCATGGCGGGCTATCGCATTGCGTAGGCTCTTTGCCACGGCATCAGCTGCCTGCGCGTCAATCGAACGGTCGCACAGCAGGAGGTAGGTGCGGCTAGCGGCATCATCGAGCCTGTCTGCGTCGAATGACCGTGAGGTAACGTTGACGAAGGGAGCAAGCGTATCCCGATCGCAGTTGCGCTCGAACACTCGGAAGTCAGGCGCATCCGTGTCAACCACGTCAGCTGTGAAGCCCAATAAACGCGTAGGCTCCTTCAAGATTGAGATTCCCGCAGCCTTGAGGGTGTGATGCAGGGCATCAACGAGCGAGAAGCGTTCGGTCGAGCGCGCCGTGTCTCGCCGGGGATCTCGCTGGGTCGTGCTTGCGTCTTGCGAGTGTATGCTCGCAGGTCTGAGTTCAGCGCCACACGAGGTACAAAAGAAGTCATCATCGCTGTTGGGCGTACCGCACTTCATACAATACATGTCGTATCCTCCAAGCTTCAGTAGTCAAGAGGAGCATAGCACGAAGGTACGCGGAGGAGGTTTTCATGCGCATGTGTTGTTCATCACGCCCCGCTCACGGCGAGGCGTACGACCTCATAGGCGCCGTCGTAGATGCCGATGCGATTGGCGCGCTCGATGTTGTCGCACATGGCAGCCACGAGCTCGCGCTCGTATTGGAAGGAGTCGATCATCGCGAGCACCTCATTCGTGTCGTCAATCTCATACGTACCGTCGCCCACTTCGGCAGCGCGAATTGCGCCCCAGGCCTCATGGCCTCCCACACGATGAATCATGAGTTTGGGAACGGGATAGAACGAGAATTCGCTTGGCTTGGTCACGAGCACGTCGCTGCAGCGCATGAGCAGGTTCGAAGAGTATACCGCCGCGAAGATATCATCGTCGCAGAACGCATGCACGCCCGTCAGCTCCCCGTCAAGCGCCTCGTCGGCAAGCTGTGCCACCTCTTCGAAGTTGCCGAAATGACGTTTGACGACGTCGGTAAGTCCCTCTACGTTACGTTCGAGCGCCTCCCAGACGTCCTTGTGATCACCCACGTTGACGAGCAGCGTCGCCTGGTCGGTCGCCACGTACGGCAAGAGATGCGACACGATGGCGGCAAAGAGGTCCTGCTGTGCCCCGGCTCCTCCGACCGAGAGCAGCCAGCGAACGGGCTCGCCACCGAGCAAACGCTTGCGCCGAGATGCGCAGTCGGATTCGATGTTTGCCACGAGCTCGTGGTCCACGTAGTGACCGCATTGGCGGATGGCGTCGAGTGGCATGGGCTTGAGCTGGCGCTTCTTGTCCATGCCGCGCAGCTGGTGGTAGCCGAGGAAGGCCGAGGGCGTCTGTACGGTGTGGATGGAACCCTCCGCCAGATGCAGCGCCATGGGCCAGTTGTCGGGAATCGCGTTGACCACATGCGTGAGGCCGGCGTGTACGGCCGCCTGTGCTGGCCAGACATGCGTTGCCACGTAGGGAACGTCGCGTGGCAGGTCAGCAAAGAGGGGAACGGCAAGCTCCATGGTTTTCTGGTCGCTCGCGTTGTACGTCAGCTGACGGAAGCCCTCGGAGTTGAGCGGCTCCCAATACAGCCGGTCAAAGGCTGCGATGCGTTGCGAGAGGCGAGAGCCCAAGGAGTACAGCTCGTTCTGGTAAGCGATGACCTGTGAGGCTGTGGTGCCTTCGAAGGAGGCGAGGTCAAACCAATAGGGAGTGAGGCCCAAGGCATGAGCTGCGCTCGCAATGGCCATGGAGATGCGATAGTGGCCGAAGCCCATGCGGATGTTGCCAACGATGAGAGGTGACTCGTCATCGGGGAACGCGAGAGCGTCGTCGCTTTGAGCAAGGGCAAGGCCGCGTACGCCCAGTCGCTCGCCAATCACGGGAACGTCGCGGCTAACGAGGTGGTGGCAGCGGCTCTGGTCGTCGCCGAACTTCTTCGCGAACTTCTCCTTCGTCTTACAGGCGTCTGCGTAGGCCTTATCACCCACATCGTTCCCAAAGATGATGCGTGCGCGCTCGGTCGCGGTTTCCATGCCCCCTCCGTTCTGTGTCATAATAACCAGCATAACCTCAGTATAAGTTATGAAAGGGGCGACATGTCAGAAAAGAGGCTCGCGGATGGGCGTGTGCTACGAAACTTCGCCATCGGACAGTTGGGTTGGTCAATGCTCTCGGGCATCGTGTCTAATTGGCTACTGTACTTTTACATGCCGAGTGAGGAGACCATTGCTGCTGGTATGCCGCTCTTCATCACGCAGGGAATCGTGTTTGTGGGTATGACCGTCATTGGTCTGATTACGGCATTCTGCCGCCTGGTGGATGGTTTCATCGACCCCTTCATCGCGAGCAAGTCCGACTCGCTTACACATCCGCTGGGCCGACGCATCCCCTTCATGCGGTGGTTTGCCATACCGTTTGGTGTCATGACGGTAGTGGTCTTTACGGTGCCAGGACTCGGTGGAGAGCTCTTCAATGACATCGCGCTCTTCGTGTGCCTCGTTGCGTTCTATGTGAGTCTGTCGCTGTATTGTACGCCGTTCAACGCGCTCATTCCTGAGCTGGGGCGCACGCAAGAGCTGCGTGTGA
>ONMP01000073.1 GCA_900318935.1 uncultured Actinomycetes bacterium | reverse complement strand
GTCGCAGCCGGCGGCGTTGACAAGGGTGACGTAACCGTTGTCCTCCTCACTCGGCTCAATCATATCGGAGTCGAACTCTTCCGGCACGACCTCAAGCCCCTCGTACACGACGTCGTCCTTTTCGCGCGTGTTTGTATCGACCACATCTACCTCTTTCATCCCCAGAGCAATCTCCTCCTCGACTGGCCAATCTCTTGCAACTCGGCTCAATTCAATGGTAAATATGCCGTCAAGGACAAATCAGGGACCTGGCACGACCAATCGACGCATGCATAGACAGTCGCCCGTTGCGCAAGCGATGGTTTTGCACGAGTAGTATTCTGTTTGTCAGGGTGCCGTTCAAGGGCATTGTCGCCCCAGGAGGCGCCTGTTCGCGAGGGTGAGGAGAATTCCATGGCTGTGAATTCGATTCGATACGACCAGTTCGTCAGTAAACTGCTCGACGTCATGCGCCCCGTGCTTCCCGAGGGTGTGAGCCCGGAACTCTCGTTCTCGGGGTCGATGGACGCCGGTCGCAAGCCGGGTCCGGACATGGCGGTCGTCGGCGGGAGGCGCGCAATCACGTTCCTGAGGACCTCGGCCTTGGCGTTCGACATCACCGGGGTATCCCCCGACTGCTACGAGGTCACGAGGACGCTCGTCACCGGCATCCCGCTCGTCGCGCACGCCGCGTACGCACGGAACCTAAGGCGCTGGGAGGGCGGCACATTGCCGAGGAAGCGCAGGTCAAGAGCCGATCTCGTGGTCGTCGCCACGTGCTGGCTCGTAGGTTGGGAAGACGGGCGTGACGCGGAACCGGATCGGATGGCCGATGCTTGGGAACGCTTCACCTCGTTCGCCGGCGCAGCTTTGGATGATCCCTCAGACCGCACTGCCATGGTGGCGACACTCTGGAACCTTTCGTCCAAGGCCTACGAGACCTCCCTCATGACATCCAGAAGCCAGCGGAGGCACCATCAGTCGTAGCAAAAGGGAAGCTCCAATCAGCATCCAGACACATCTACGCACAAGACCGCCACCCACGCCGACGTTCACAGTCAACCCCACCAAGTTTGAATCACGAAAGGAGCCATCCATGACATACGACCTACAACGGTTCAAGGACGCGCAAGAGTGGGACTACGAGCAGGCGCTCGCTGAGATCCGCTCTGGAAGGAAACGTTCCCATTGGATCTGGTACGTGTTCCCCCAGCTCAAGGGACTGGGCAGGAGCTCAATGTGTGCGCGCTACGGCATCGACGGCATGGGCGAGGCCACGGCCTACCTCGGCGACGAGACCCTGCGCTCGCGACTCGTCGAGATATCGCAGACGCTGCTCGAACTAAGCGGCAACGACCCCGTGTCCGTCATGGGACACATCGACGCTCTCAAGCTCCGTTCGTGCATGACGCTCTTCTCTCGCGTGCCGGGCGCCAGCCCCATCTTCAGCACGGTGCTGGACAAGTACTACGACGGGAAACCGGACCAGCTGACCCTCGAACTGCTGGGGGAGTAGCGTGACGACGCCGAGAAGTCTCAGGAACCGGAGCATCTTCAAGATGCTCAACCTCAAACACAAGCAGGTCAGCCAAAAATACTGGCTGACCTGCTGTTTTGCCTGGTGCCCCCGGGCCGATTCGAACGGCCGACACCCGCTTTAGGAGAGCGGTGCTCTATCCCCTGAGCTACGAAGGCATATGTGTGTATTCTAGCACGGATTTGCTCGTGGTGACCCGTTCTTTTGTGGGATTTTCAACCCATCAGTCGAACGCGCTACTTGCGTCTCTGCTTGCGTTGCTCCTCTTCGGCCTGCTCGCGCGCTTTTTGGTTGAGAATGGTCTTTACGCGTTTGTCAGACATCGAGGCGACACGCTCGTTGACTTTCGTCCGCAGAGGGCGAATCTTCACCCAATCGTAGATAAGCCCGACGATGACACAGCCATACGCAAGTACCATGCTCGCCAAGCCAAGGAACGCGAGAACTTCGTTTGCGTTCTCGCCCTGCTGTCGAACAAAGCCATATAGCGTGAACGCTATGACTACGAGTGCGATACCCACTCCAAGCAGAATCCACCAAGTCTTGCGTGCCCGCTTGTATTCCTCGTCCGTCTCGAGGTATGACTGTGCGAGCGAATAGCGGCGGTCCTCCTTCTCACGCTCGCGATTGCGCTCGGCCTTGCGCTCCTCCTTGGACATGTTCGCCGAACCCTTGGTGGTCTTGCCACCCGAACTGACACGGCGTACGCCTGCGGCTGCCTCACGCGAGGGCTTGGCCCGAGCTGCCGAGCGACGTTGCCCCGCGCCCGCGGGCTTTCCCGCCGATTGGGCTCCAGCCGCCCCTTCCTGAGCGCCTTCCTTGCCGTCGTCCCCCTGATTACGTTCAAACGGCAGGCCGTTTGCCTGCGCTTCTTCGCGTGCCCCTCGAATGGTGTCCATCAACGACATGGTTAATTGCTCCTTAGCTTGTCGCCGGCACGAACTTGTGCCCAGTGATAATCTCGAACGCCTCCAAATAACGTGCCGATGTCCCCTCGATAACCTCGGTCGGCAGATGGGGAGGCTCGCCCTGCATGTCCCAGTTCGCGCGTAGCCAATCGCGCACGAATTGCTTGTCGTAGCTGGGCTGCACCACGCCGGGAGCGTATCCCTCGGCCGGCCAGAATCGGCTGGAATCTGGTGTGAGACACTCGTCGATGAGTGACAGGCGCCCGTCGATAAAACCGAATTCGAACTTGGTATCGGCGATGATAATGCCTCGCGTAAGCGCATACTCTGCGCCGGCCTCATAGACCTTGAGCGATGCGTCCCTAAGCTGAGCGGCTACCTCTTTGCCCACAATCTCGGCACAACGCTCGAACGAGATGTTTTCGTCGTGCTCGCCCAGCTCGGCCTTCGTCGAAGGAGTAAAAATCGCTTCCGGTATGCGGCTAGCCTCCACAAGTCCTTCTGGCAGCTCGATGCCGCAGACGGTGCGGTCCTTGTCGTAGGTGACCTTGCCCGATCCGGTGAGGTAGCCGCGAACGATGGCCTCGATAGGCACGGTCTGCGCCTTGCGCACCAGCATGGAGCGACCAGCCAGGTACTCGGCGTAAGGCGCGAAGCGCTCAGGGTAGTCGGCTGGGTCCATGGAGAGCAGGTGATTGGGAATGAGGTCCGCGAAACGCTCGAACCAGAACGCAGAGATGCGCGTGAGCACCTCGCCCTTGTAGGGTATCTCGTCGGGCAAGATGTAGTCGTACGCGCTCACGCGGTCGCTCGCTACCATGAGCAGCGTGTCACCACAGTCGTAGATGTCACGCACCTTGCCCTTGCTGTCGGGTCGCAGCTGCATCGAAGCCATGTTACCTCCCCCTGCGAAAAACATACGGTTTGCTATTGTAGCAGAGCAAACGCAGCGCAAGGAAAGAAAGGCGTCAACGCGTTTAAGGGGCACGTATTCCTAACTCCTCGCATCAAGCACGTCGGTAAGCCGCCCTATACCCCAAAGGGGTACGTTAATCAGCCAACCGTCATCACGGTATCCCGAGAGCGAGGTACGTACCACAAGACCGAGGTCGAACTTCTCACGTGCCACCCGCAGGCTCTTTGCCCGGAGATTCTCCGCAGCTTTCACTTCGATGGGAATAACGTTCATATCGTGCGCAACGGCAAAGTCCACCTCGGCAGTGAAGCGCTCAGCCGACCAGTACACAGGATAGTCGCAGCCTATCCCCTGATCAGCTTAGAGCCATCCGGCGGCGTAGATGGGTAGGTACGTACGCTGTCCCTCGCATGACACGTTTGCGTTGCAAAGCACGATGGCCTCGGCAAAGTCGTAGTCTGCAACCTGGAGGAGGTTGGTGAGTGCCACATGACGCTTGTACGATTTGCCGGATTTGACCTCCACGAGTGATACGGTTCCCTTGCGCTGGTCTTCCAGTACGAAGTCAACCTCTCCACGCTTACTATTGGTGTAGTAATAGAGCTTGTGACCCGAAGCTAAGAGCTCTTGAGCCACATAGTTCTCGTAGGGACTGCCATAGTTGACATCTTGACGTCCTGCAAGGACCTGGAGCGTAGCATCCCCAGACAGGCGCGACATGAGCAGCCCGACGTCATTGAGATAAAGCTTGAATGATGCGCGATTCTCGTAGAGCCCCAAGGGGAACCTCGGCTCATCAAGCCGCAGGACAGGAAGTGCAATTCCTACCGCGCCAAGCCAGTCGAACGAACTCTCGAGGCGAGAGAACCTCAAGTCTCCCTTATGCACCACGCCGACCTTGTCCAAGTTGCTGTATTTGAAGCGCTTGTTCTCCTTGTTCAGCTGGCCAGGGATTGCCTCGTATACGGCCTGAGTAAAGCGGATGCCCTCGTTATCCCGCATGTGACGTGCGATGTCGTACTCGTAAAGGTCAAACACGCCCTTGTGGGCACGCCGAAGGGCAACCATGTCGTTGGTGTCTATGAAGCGCTGTAGGGGCTCTGGAAGTCCGCCAACGAGCAGATAACGCGCATGGAGACCCATAAGCGAATCGTGTATGAAGTCGGGCACGGCCTCCCGTTTCTCGACCGCCGTGCGCGCGATAGCGACAAGCGACGGCGGCGTCCCGACCGCACGACAAAACTCATCGAAGGTCAACGGGAACATCGTCATTTCTTCGAGAAACCCAACCGGCCAAGACCTGATGCCAAAAAGATCAACACCAAGCAGCGATCCCGAAAACACGTAGTCGTAGTCGGTCCTCTCGGCGAGGAACTTAGCCCATGTGAGGATATCCTCAAATTCTTGGATCTCATCAAAGAATATGAGCGTGCTTCCGCTGACTAGCTCCTTGTTGCCCAGTGCGGTAATGCGCAGCAAGAGGTCATCGGTATTTCGAGCAGCGGAAAGCAGAGGAATGGCGGAGGGGGTTTCGAGGAAGTTTATCTCCACGAAGGTGTCGTAGCGACCCTTGGCAAACTCTCTCACAGCAGTAGTCTTGCCCACTTGACGTGCGCCCGTGATAAGCAAACCTTGGCTCGTCTTGGTGCGTACCCACTCGTCAATCTTTCCCAGCGCCGCACGCTCAAGCATGGCAAATTCCTTGTCTCTCACAAACAGAACCTGATTTTGTCACCATTTTACAGAAACACATCCCATTTGATGCTATTTCTTACAAAAATAGAACCGCACGCTTGATACGAAGGTTTGAACGGCTCCCGGATCGATCATGCTCCGGAATAGCTCCAGGCTGAGCTGGAGGGACGCCTCGTCGCGATTCCAGTGCGGACGAAGCAAGGCTCTGCCTGATGCACGCGATTGGTCTGCTACAGTCTTTGTTATACGACCAAGACAGGCACTCGCGGATGCAAGCAAGCGAATCGCCCACCCACGCAAGAGGAGGATGCATGAAAACCAAGAAAACGTTGCCGGCTCTCGTACTGGCATCATTCCTATCACTCGTACTCACTGCTTGCGGCGCCGCGCCGGACTCGGAGCTCATGCCAACCGTCTCGGACAGCACTACGACCAGCGCAGACGCCGATGCTTCTTCCGAGGATTCGCAGTCCAATGAGCTCGAGGGCAAGCCTTGGGTTACGTCCGTCCTCCAGAACAACCTGCCTCCTGAGCGGCCTGACCTCAAGGACGACATGTTTACCTCCTACGACTACGACTATCTCTCCGCCCACCAGGAGGAGGGAGGCAACACCGGCACCGACCACTCCGACGACCTCAGGAATGCAGTCACCGCCATAATCAAGGACGATTCAAAGACGAATCACGACCTCGAGCAGCTTCGCATCTTCTACAACCAGGCAGCCGACAGACAAGCGATCAAAGAGGCAGGACTCTCGGAGATTCAGCCCTACCTCGATCGTATTGACGCCGTCAAGTCGATTGAGCAGATGAACGAGCTGCTCGTCTCTGGCGACTTCCCATTCTGCCCGTTCATCGCCACAGACATCATGACCTACGACACGCGCACGACGAACATTGTAGGGGCAGCCTCCAACCTACTTTTCTGCGACGTGTACCTCGACGGAGGGACCTTCTACCAGGAAACCGACGACGAAATCGAGCAAGAGGCAGCTCAAACCCAGTTGTCATATGCCTCACAGTATGCCGTCGCTGACCTCATGACAGCAGGCATGGACGAAGACGCCGCGAAGGAAGCCGCTGCGAACCTCGTAGAGTTTGAGCGTCTGTATGGCAAGTACCTCGCTGGAAGCAAGACCTACCTGCAACAGGACTTTGGCAAGATGGCGGAGGACATGCGCGCAAGCATCTTTGAGCCCGACGAGTTCTTTGGGTTCTTCTCCAACTTCCCCATGAAGGAGACGCTCGCGAAGCTCGAGTTAGATCGCTCCGAGAAGTACGGCACGACCGCCGATTGGGCGAAGGCATTCGATGGCGTGTGGGTCGCAGAGAACCTGGACACGATCAAGCTCATGGCCAAGGCCAGCATACTTAAGGAAACACGCCCGTATCGCGACAAGTCGGTTTTCATCGAGCGTGAACTCTATGCCGACGACGATGACCAGAGCGCATGGTCGGCATGCGACAACCGCAACAGCTTTACGCAGATCGTCTCCCAGACGTACGTGAAAGACTGCCTTGGCGCAGAAGCGAAGGAACGTTTGACCGAGCTCTCGAAGCGCATCATCAACACGTACAAGAGTCTCGCCGACGACACTGCCTGGCTCGGCGATGAGTCGCAGCGCCGCGTCATCGAAAAGCTCGATCACATGACACTCAACGTATTGGAGCCCGCTGACGGCTACATTGACTACAGCAACTTGGAGCTCACACCCGCCGACAAGGGCGGCACGTTGTTCTCCAACTACCTCAAGCTCAAGAAATACAAAGATGACTACAAGGCAGAGATGGTGGGCCAGCCGGCAATCGCCTCAGGTTTTTGGTTCAGCACCGAGCCCACCCTCAACAATGCGTTCTACGATCCAGTGAGCAATTCGATAAACATCCTGCCCGGCTATATCACGAGTGACTCCTACACAGACGATATGAGCGACGAGGAGTTGCTCGCTGACATTGGCTACACCATAGCTCACGAGATCAGCCACGGCTTTGACTACGCTGGCGCCCAACTCGATGCCTACGGATGTCCAAGCCCCGTCTTTGCGGACGAGGACGTGGACAAGTTCACAGACAAGACCTCGGCGCTCGCCGCGTACTACAGCAGTATCGAGCTTAAGCCCGGCGTGAAGGTCGACGGACAAAACGTCGTGAGTGAGGCCAATGCAGACCTCGCGGGTATGCAAGCCATCCTCCAGATTGCTGCCGAGGACGAAGACTTCGACTACAACGAGTTCTTTAGTTCTGTAGCTAAAGAGTATGCTCAAGTAATGACCGAAGACGATTTTGCCTGGTACGCCGCAGACGTCCACCCGATGAACAACCTCCGCACGAACGTGAACGCACAGATGTTTGACACGATCTACGACGAGTTTGGCATCACCGAGGGCGACGGGATGTACCTCGCACCCGAGAAGCGCATCGTGATGTGGGGGCCGGACGCATAGTCGCTGGTTCTCAAACAAATCGTCAAGCGTTGCCCGGCTTTGGATTACCCCGTGTTGATAACCCTGTCTCGCCGCTCGATAAGAAAGGGGTTAGACACTTCCCGCATGTGTGGCTTACAATCCACTTGGACACACGCAGCTCAAACGAGGAGAGAGTCCATGGAACAACGTCGCATACCATCTCGCTGGCTCATCATCTCGTTCGTCGTTGCGCTGATGCACCTCGCACTCCTCCCACTAGTCGCCCATGCGGACGAGATCGACGACATGCTGGCCGCCGGCAGCTACGTCGAGGGCGAGGTCGTCGCGGCGTTCTTCCCGCGAGACGGCCAGCTCGTGGCTCAGTCCGAGGTGCCTTACGAGGTCACGCCGCTCATGAGGGTGGGTGCGCCGACAACCCAGGCAGGCGACGGCACACTGACGGCGCAGGCCGAGGAAGGCCTGACGCTCTCGTCCGTCACCTCTGCCACGCTCACAACCGAGGAGCTCCTACGCCTGCTGGCCGAAGACGCAAGCGTCGCGTTCGTCGAGCCCAACTACACCTTTTCGCTCGAGGACGCAGATCCGAGCAATCCTGTGTCGCGCGACAGCCTATCGCCACAGGTAGACGCCACCACCGTCGGCGACCTGAAGCCGATCCAGTGGGCCAACTGGACAACCGACCAGACGCTGCGCACGGAGGCGTTTACGGCCGACCCGTCCGTCAACGTGCCCAACTTCGGGTCGTCCCGGCGCGGCGCGAACATGAGCAAGCAGATCGTGGTGGCACTAATCGACTCGGCCGTCGACAACCAGCACCCCGACCTGGCCAACGTCCTGTACCGCTTCTCCGACGAGCAGCAGGCCGCGCTTGGCTGCTACGAGCTGGGCTACAAGGCGGGGAACAAGGGAGCCATGGGAAACTACTACGACCCGGAGTCCGTGGAAATCGGGCACGGCACGCACACGGCGGGCATCATCGGGGCGGAGTGGAACGGCTTTGGCACCAGCGGCGTCGCGTCAAACGTGCGCATCGTGTCGATTGACTACGCAAGTGAGGGTAAGGTCGTGTCGACCGCGGACGCCATCTGCGCCTTCGGGTTCGTCGACCGGTTCAACGAGCAGGCATCCGAGGAAGACCGCATCCGGATCACCAGCAACTCGTGGGGCGCCATACAGTCGACTCGCGCCATCGATGCGGCCGTTCGCAAGCTGGGGGAAACGTGGGACGTCGTCAGCGTCTTCTCCTCAGGCAACGACGGCAGGAGCAACGACCACTACGAGCGGGCCAACTCGTACGTCGAGGACAACCCCTATGCCGTCATCGTCGCAAACTCGAACGGAGCTGAAACCCTGGACACCAGCAGCGAGTACGGTACCGCCAGCGTGGACCTGGCAGCACCCGGAACGCTCATCCTGTCGACCATGGCCAAGACGGACACGCACTCGCAGTACCTTGCCGATGCGACCCGCTCGTTCGACCCTCTCTACGTGGGATTCGACGGCGACCCCGAGCCCCCAGTGACCGTCTCCCAGCTCTACCAGGACGATAATCCCAGCATCTGGCACGACGATAACGTCGTGGTGGAAAACGTGGGGACACCGGTAAGCGACGTCCATGCCTACGGATCGGGTGGCCTCAAGATCGACGTCAACCCATCGTATGCCGTGAGCGAGACCGGGAAGAACAACTTCTACGACCTGAAGTTCGACATCGACCTCACGGGCACGGGCATCGCCGATGATTTGAACGGCCTCACCGGCCTTCACCTCGGATTTATGTTTGCGGGCGGCACGGATTCAGCCAACGCAATGGTCTGGTCGCTCGCCACGAACCTCGCGAACATCGAGTTCCCCCTTGGCTTGTATCCGTCGGGACGCGCCGACTGGCTCCCCTTCGACAAGGTCGTCACCGAGCTCGGGGCAACCGACAAAGCCATCGAGGGAGAGGAGGCCCCAACGGGAGCGGCCCTACGCCCCGAAGACGACCACCTCGTGATCAAGATTCGCGTTGCGCTTCCCAAGGGCAGCACCACGTGCTACATCGACTCGCTGGGTCTGGGAACGCAGGTCGCGCCATACGGCTTCAAGTCGGGCACGTCCATGGCCACGCCGCTCGTGTCGGGAGCCGGAGCCGTGCTCGCCTCGCAGGGACATGAGGGTACCGAGCTCGCGTCGCTGCTGCGCTCGAAGGTGCGCGTTCCTGACCCCGCGCTCGAGGTGAAGACTGGCGGCATCTTCGACTTTCTCGCTGACGGCTCGTCCGAACCCACAGGCTCGCACGCTCTTGGCCCCGACATCACCGACGCGACAGTCGACGACACAACCGTGACCATAACGGGTGCCAACTTTGGTGAGGAGCCGGTATCCGTGAAACTCGCCCGCTACGTGGTGGGCGCCGAGGCCCAGCCGGTTGCCGCGACGGTTGCGTCGTGGTCCGACAACGAGGTGGTGCTCTCGCTTGATGCACCGTTCGAGGGGATCCTTCGCGCCGCGCTCACCAACACCGCCAGCAAGTGGGACACGCAGTATGTCTTTGTGAGCAAGGGGGCGAGCGTCTACGAGCAGGACCTGCCCTTCGATGCCTCCGTCGGCAACGCCTTCGTCTACGGCGACGGCCTAGGTGACTGGGAGACCAAGGGGCCGCTCATCGGCTTGGGCTGCAAGCTGTACTACCTGCCCGGCCATGCGGGATACGACGAGCTTGCGCCAGGCTACAACAGGATGCTCTGCTTCGACCTCAAGAAGCAGATGTGGTCGGAGCTTCCATCTTTGCCCGAATGGCTGAGCGGCGTCTCTGCGGTCATGCACGAAGGCAAGATCGTCGTTGAGGGCGCCAGCATGCACGCGCTGGAGAACGGTGAGCACGCGACGTCGTTCCCCGCGGGTGAGTCCGCCGAGGAGCGCGTGTACGTGTACGACCCCACGGCCAGCTCGTGGACAAAGGCGTCCGCGAACGGGATACACCTAGACCAGACCATCGTCAATGACGGCGGCAAGCTCAAGCTGGCGGGAGGCTCCATGCCCGACCCAGAGCATCCCGAGCAGCCGGGAAGAACGGTGCCGGCGCCGGTGACGAGCTACGACCTCACGTCGGGTGCGGGTGACGAGCTGTGCGCCCTGCCCCTCGCGCTGCCCAATCCTCAGGTGGCGGCGCACGACGGCACACTGCTCATCTACAGCGACGGTATGAGCCCCAAAGCCCTTGTTCCTGCGGTCATACGCGTACGAGACGAACAGGCGACCGAGCTCGAGGGAGCGCTGCCGGCATTCGTGGCCGACTCGGAGACGCTCACCTACATCTTGTTCGGCGAGAAGAGGAACATCATCTTCCACGGCGTGCTCGCGCCCACAAGTGACGGCTTCGTGCTCGTGGGTCCGCCTGCCGCAGACGGGTCGTCGGACACCTACGTGCTGCGCGACGGTTCGGACAAGTTCGAGCTGTACGGAAAGCGCTCGTCCGAGGACTGCGTGTACTCTCAGGCGGCGTGCACCTATCGCGGGCGGCTCTTCGCGATCGGGTCGGCCCTGCTCGAGCCCGACAACCGGATCTTCCGCGCAACCGCCATGGAGGTGCCGGAGTACCCGGGTGACATACCTTGCGATGAGGAGCCGGAGCCCGAACCGGAGCCCGAACCGGAGCCGACGCCGCAGCCCGAACCGGAACCCGAACCAAAGCCGACGCCAGAACCGGCACAAACTCCGGATTCCAACAAAGACAGCACGTCGCGACCGGCGTCGTCCTCCACGCCAGCAGGTGGCACAACGACGACGCCCGCGTCGGGGACCACGACTAAGACCACGGGCACGAGCACGGGCACGGGAACAACCACAGTCACGGAAACCAGAAATCTCCCCCAAACCGGGGACGAGACGGCTTCCCTGCCCGCCATGCTCCTCGCGGGTTTTGCCGCCATAGCAGCGGGAATCCTGAACACGCGAACTTCGCAGAATGGTAGGGGCGGCGGGACTCCCGCGCCGCGCCGCGCGCGACGCTCGTAGGCCTCGTTGCGTGATTTGGTGTGGGCTCTAAAGCGGGACCGTCCGCCCACCAGAGTTTTTCGGCAAAGCCTATAGCAGGTCCTCGAAGCTAACCGCCTCCAAAGTTGTGGTAGCTAGCGTCTGCTCTCCCCTCTCGGCAGCGAGGCACATCGTCATGTACAGCGGCAGGTAGTGAACCGGCCTGCCCATCCGCTCACCTCTCGACACGTTGTGCTCCGAGAGGACGTACGCCCGCCCGATGCCGTACTCCGCAGTTCCCAGAAGGTTGTTGAGTGCGATATGTTTCTAAAACGGAAAAATAAAGACCAGTTTTGTAGCCAAATCAGAAAACAGTAAGTAAGGGTGACTGCACAGCGTGTGAAATCGAGGAGCATATTGACAAGAAGAAAGTTGTCATAGAGTTTGACGGACTGAACGGAGCGCAGAAAGATGCAGCGCCAGCCATGTCTGATGCGGTTTGCTGTGGCTCACCATGTCGGTGGTTGGTCGTCTGTCCGCCAGAAAGCGCCAAGGGGGAACATTCGTGTCAAAGGGATAGTAATACGAGCGGCGGCAAGGACTCTCCTGCCGTTATATAGCTATCATGTTTGCTCCTCCTTGTCCTATACTATGGGACAAGGAGGAGCAAACATGATAGTAACGACACGTATGCTGGAGGACAGACTCTCCACGTACGAGAATCCGCGCAACAAGATCGGGCGAATGGTATCTGCCGATGAGCTCGTGCCAGTGAGAAGGGGCCTTTACGAGACGGACCACACGATTCCAGGGTACTTCCTGGCACCATGCATCTATGGTCCGTCGTATCTCTCCTTCGAGTATGCCCTCGGCCGCCACGGACTCATCCCAGAAGCAGTACGTACCTACACCTCGGCCACGTGCGGCAAGCGCAAGACGCGTCGCTACAAAAACGCCTTTGGTCGCTACAGCTACCAGGACGTT
>ONMP01000376.1 GCA_900318935.1 uncultured Actinomycetes bacterium | reverse complement strand
TTCTTGGCATCCTCGAGGTGCAGGGTGTTCTCGCGCGCGCAGGGCAGGGCGATGTCGCACTTGACGCCCCAGACGCCACGGCCGTCCTCGGCGTGCCACTCGGCGTTGGGACGATACTCGAGGTACTTGGCGAGGCTCACGCCCTTGTCGTTGCCGGAGCGCTTGGCAGCGTAGATGGCCTCGAGTGCCTCGACGGAGAGGCCCTCGGCGTCGTAGACCCAGCCCTTGGTGTCGGAGCAGGCGACGACCTTGCCACCGAGCTGCTCGGCCTTCTGGATGGCGTAGATGGCCACGTTGCCGGAGCCGTGCACGACGACGGTCTTGCCCTCGAAGGAGTCGTCATGGCACTTGAGGTACTCGTCGACGAAGTAGACGAGGCCGTAGCCAGTAGCCTCGGTACGGGCCAGGGAGCCGCCGAAGGGGATGCCCTTGCCGGTGAGGACGCCGGTGAAGGTGTTGGTGATGCGCTTGTACTGGCCGAACATGTAGGCAACCTCGCGGCCGCCGACGCCCAGGTCACCGGCGGGCACGTCGGTGTCCTCGCCGATGTGGCGATAGAGCTCGGTCATGAAGGACTGGCAGAAGCGCATGATCTCGTTGTTGGACTTGCCCTTGGGGTCGAAGTCCGCGCCGCCCTTGCCGCCGCCCATGGGGAGCGTGGTGAGGGAGTTCTTGAAGGTCTGCTCGAAGCCCAGGAACTTGAGCATGCCGAGGGTGACGGTCGGGTTGAAGCGCAGGCCGCCCTTGTACGGGCCGATCGCGGAGTTGTACTCAACGCGGTAGCCACGGTTGACATGGACCTTGTTCTGGTCGTCAGTCCAAGGCACGCGGAACATGATGACGCGCTCGGGCTCGACGAGGCGCTCGAGCAGACCTGCCTCCTCATACTCCGGATGGGCGTCGAGAGCGGGTTGGATGGTTCCCAAGACCTCTGTGGCAGCCTGCACGAACTCTGGCTGGTCGGCATAGCGATCCTTGAGCTCGTCAAGAACCCTCTGTGAATAGGACATGGTAGCTCCTTTCGGTATGGCCTATCGAACGTTGGAAAGAATAGGACTCTGCGGGACGGCATCCAAGCAGAACGTGGGGCATGTAACGTTCAATTCTTGTCGCCGAAACCTGCTGTACACGTGAGATGCGCGCTATAGCCACATAAAGCGACGGTTCACGGATGCAAACGCACACCAGAGAACCGTCGCCTTCACACATAGTCTACGTTGTGTTAGCTCACGAGCTCGTAGCCAGCCTCCTGGATGACCGCAGCCGCGCGCTCGACGTCACTCACCTTGAGCACGTCAACTGCCTTGCCTTCCTCTGCCGAGAAGCAGTATCCATACTCGATGTTGAGATCTGCCGCCTCGAAGGTCTCCAACAGATCGGCGAGACCGCCAGGACGATTCGGTACGGCGACGGCGATGACCTTGGTGGTGTTGGCGCGGAAGTCAGCATCCCTCAGCGCGCTGACCGCCTTGGGCGCATCGTCACAGATGATGCGAACAAGGCCGTAGTCGCTGGTCTCGGCAATCGTCAGCGCCTCCATGTTTACGTTTGCGTCGGCAAGCACGCGGGTGAGGGCTGCCAAACGACCCTTCTTGTTCTCCAAGAACA
The DNA here is from genome assembly GCA_900318935.1 of uncultured Actinomycetes bacterium. Lineage (GTDB taxonomy): Bacteria > Actinomycetota > Coriobacteriia > Coriobacteriales > Atopobiaceae > RUG440. The sequence continues at coordinate 440 of ONMP01000376.1, read as the reverse complement.
CGGTGACCTGATCGATCATCACTGGTCATCTCCCCTCAGGTCGAGCACGCGGACGGCCTTGCCCTCAGAGCGCGGGATGGACTTGGGCTCCACGAGGCGCACGCGCAGACCCACCGAGAGCGCACTCTTGAGCCGTGCCGAGATGTCGCGCTGCAGCATCTCGATGGCACGAACCTCGTCGAAGTCGAAGTCGGGATTCGGCTCGACCTTGAGCGTGACCACGTCGAGGTGGTTCTTGCGCGTGAGCTCGATCTGGTACCAGGACGAGATCTGCGTGAAGGTCTTCATCACGTCCTCGATCTGGCTCGGGAAGACGTTGACGCCACGGATGATGAGCATGTCGTCGGTACGGCCGGCGATGCGGTCCATACGGCGACCGGTGCGTCCGCACGGGCACTCGCCCGGCAGGATACGCGAGATGTCGCGCGTGCGATACCTCA
>ONMP01000185.1 GCA_900318935.1 uncultured Actinomycetes bacterium | reverse complement strand
GGGTTCGCGATCCACTTGGGCTCGGGCCTCTACGAAGCAACCAAGGACGACGAGAATCTCCGCTGGGGAAGGGAATCGCTCTACGACGGCATAGCCATGTGCGACAACGAGCGCGAACGGCTTTTGGGAAGGATTGCCGAACTCCAACAGAACGGTACATCGACGTTTGAAGAACCGGAGGATGCGTCCATCATCGCTGATGAATCGCGTTTGGAGACCTTGCCCGAGGAGGACGAGGCGCAGGTCTCGCCGTCCCCATTCGACGAAGTGTTTGAGAACGTCTCACCCGAGCCAGAGCCAGAGCCAGAGCCAGAGCCAGAGCCGGCATCAGACGATGACTTCTTGCCCCACTCTCAGGATGACCCCGAGTACGAGCTAGACGTCCCCGTAGAGCCGTTCATTTCGAACGAGGAAGAATCCGTAGCTCAAGAAGACGAGCCTGAGGCAATGACGGACAACTCGTTCGGCTTCGAACTCGAGTCCCTCTTCGACGCGGAAACTGAGCAGAAGCCGGCACTCGACCCCGAGGCCGATGTCGTACCGGATGAGGATCCATTTGCTGATATCGTGACTGCTAGGTTACCCGAACAAGAGTCCTCGCAAGAAATCGTCGTCGACGACCCGCAGCCAGCGATACATCTGCCAGGTTCGCTGCTTCACGAGATGCAATCCTCTCACTCCGCGCAAAAGACTTGCACCGTCTGCGGCGCACCCGTTCGCGATACCGACGTCTTTTGCATGAAGTGCGGCGCCCCGGTCGAGCAAGAGGAGCGGGAAGAACCACACGTAGAGATAGAGCCCACCCCATCGGAGGTGAAGCCGATGATTCGCGATGTCGTCGATGCTCCACGTAATTCAGAATCCTCCGAGCCGGTATTCGAGCGTCCCATCGAGACACCTGCGACGCGCACGTGTCCGAAGTGCGGAGCCGTCGCCCGTCCCAACGATAAGTTCTGCATGGAGTGTGGTTCACGTCTGTCCGACGCCCCAGAAAAAACTCGCGAGGCCACTGCGGCACCCAAGCCTGCGCTCTGCCCTGAGTGTGGAAGCCACGTTGAACCATCGTTCAAGTTCTGCATGACCTGCGGACACAGGCTCTGACGTTTCGCAGATGTCTTTGAGCCGAGGGCCGCTGGGGGAAACCTCGACGGCCCTCGGCCCATCTAGATGGATTCCCGGCAGAGTCGTATCGCGCCGGGTCTCGCACGGCACATTCTCAAGTACAATGTATTGTTCGAACGAGCGGCCTCACCATGAGGGAGGCCTATGAATATATGTATACGCTGTGCGACGCGAAAGGACACGTTACAAGATGGCAAAGCGACAGACGCCTCTCAAGGTAATACCCCTTGGTGGCCTTGACGGAATCGGCAAGAACATGACAGTCCTGGAGTACGGCAACAACATGTTGCTCGTAGATTCGGGACTCATGTTCCCCGATGACGAGCAACTCGGGATTGACCTCGTGCTGCCCGACTACACCTATGTCCTGGAGAATGAGGACAAGCTCAGGGGCATCATTATCACACATGGCCACGAGGATCACACGGGCGCCTTGCCGTATCTGCTCATGGACCTGCAACCCAAGGTACCCATCTATTCCAGCAAGCTCACCTTGGCACTTATCGAGGGCAAGCTCGCAGAGCATCACATCAACAAGCCGCTATTCCGTGAGGTGCATGACGCCGAGCGACTAAACATTGGCGTCTTTGATGTCGAGTTCTTTGCCATGACCCACTCGATTCCCGCCGCTTTGGGCGTCTTTGTTCGCACGCCTGCAGGCACCGTGATGCATACGGGAGACTTCAAGCTCGACCAGACGCCCATCGACGGCCGACTGCCGAACTACGGCGCAATCAATCGCTTCGCGGCCGAGGGCGTTGACCTGCTTCTCTCTGACTCGACGAACGCCACAGAGCCCGGGTTCACGCCTAGCGAGGCAGCCGTTGGACCCACACTTCGCCACATCATAAAGAACGCCCCCGGACGCGTCTTCGTCGCCTCCTTCGCAAGCCATATTCACCGCCTGCAACAGGTGTGCGACGCAAGCGTTGCCGTTGGCCGCAAGGTAGTGGTCACAGGTCGCTCAATGGTAACGAACACAAAGGTCGCCCGTGAGTTGGGTTACCTCTCCATCGCCAAGGATGACATCATCGACGCCTACGACGTTGACGAGACCCCCGACGACAAGGTCGTTGTCCTCTGTACGGGAAGTCAGGGCGAGCCTCTCTCGGCTCTTTCCCGCATGGCGAATGGTGAGCACAAGTCGCTCAGCATCAACGACAACGATACGGTAATCATCTCTGCCACGCCGGTCCCTGGCAATGAGAAGAGCGTCGCAGGTATCATAAACTCCCTCGCAAAGATCGGCTGTCATATCTACGACAAAAGCCAGACACTCGTCCATGTCTCTGGACACGGTTCGCAGGAAGAGCTCAAGCTCATGCTCGCCATGGCGAAGCCGAGCTACTTCATGCCAGTCCACGGCGAGGCACTACACCTGCGTGCGCATGCGAGCCTTGCGCGCGACATGGGCATAGACCCGTCGCACATCTTTATACTAGAGAACGGCGATACGCTCGAGATGCGAAATCACGAGGTCACCATCGGCACTCCGGTGGACTCAGGCGTGGTCTACGTCGACGGCCTCTCTGTCACCGACGCTGACCCCGTAGTTTTGCGCGACCGCCAGAAGCTTTCGCAGGACGGCATCGTAACCTGCGTCGTAGGCGTATCGCACCGGTCGCGCAAGGCACGCGACATCGAAATCTATAGCCGCGGCGTTTCGTTCGCCAATGACGAACAGCTCAACTACGAGGCGCACGAACTCGTGCGCACGCGCGTGGACGAGAACCCCGACTCGAACGTCGACCAGCTCCGCAAGGCAGTTCGCAACAGCCTCTCCAACCTCTTGTGGAACAAAACACACACGAGACCGATGGTGATACCGGTCGTTATGGAGGTATAGATGCCCCAAAAGCGAGGATCAGACAAGGCAAAGAAGGGCACGGCTCAAGGGCGCGTCAAGCCACAGGGCCTCCCCACTCTCAGACACGGTTCGCTTCAGTCCGACATAGTCGGCGTTGCACTCGTGGTCTTGGCGGTGGCCCTGCTCGCATCTCTCGTTGCGCCGAGCGAAGCCGTTATAACCAGCACCGTCTCTTACGGTCTCACGTTGCTCTTTGGCGTGGGGGCGGTCTTGGCTCCCATCTCGGTGTTCCTCTTTGCCATGACCTTCTTTGTGGACGGGGAGGAGCCATTCAGCTCCAGGGTCGCCGCTGGGCTGCTGCTCATCACGTTCGCCATCCTCTCGCTCATCTCGCTCTTCATGCCAGGAGCCACCGACGATCCGTCGCTCGTCATAGACACGACACGGGCAGGAGGAGCCGGCGGTATGATAGGTGGCAGCATCGCTTGGATCCTGCTCTCGTTGGTCGGGCAAGTCGTTGGATGCGTCCTACTCGTGGGCATCGCTGTATCGGGTGTCGTCGTCTGCGGCTTCTCTATGACGCAATTCGTGGCACGGGTACGCGAGGGTGCCGTGCGTCTGCACCATACGCGCATTCGCGCTCAGGAGCAGGCAGTCTTGGCCACCTCCGCGGGTCCCGTCGCAGCCGATGAGCTCACCGGCATGTCGAATCCCAATGATCCCAACGATTCTGCGCCGACGAGCTTCATCGGGACGAGAACGACGACGGTCCTCACCAGGCGCAGAAGAGGCGCGAACAAGCGAACGCTCGGAGCGCCTCGTCGCAATGAGGCCAACGACGATACGAGCGAGCGCGATGAAGGAACGCCTCCCACGCTCAGACGCACTTCTCGCAGGCCAACACGCCCCACGTCGCCATCGCCAGCTGACACGCAAGAGACCGCGCAGACGACAGCCATACCGGACTTCTTGCTCAACCCACGCACCACGCAAGGCGGTAACGATGACGGTGCCAAGAAGGGCTCTGGCAAGAAGGCTCGTCGCAGCACAGGCTCGAGCCGCCGCTCCAAGCAAGACTCGCGACGCAAAGCCTCGCCGACGAAACGGACGGGCGCACCAGTCACACCGCAGCCGCCAAAGACCACGGCGCGGGCTCAGAGCACCGCAGTGCCCAGCACGCCCGCACGACGTCCTGGCGACGACATGGAGGGCTATGAGCTGCCACCGCTCTCGATGCTCAGCTGCAACCCCAATTCTGGTGGAACGGCTAGCAGCGCAGAGGAGCTCAACGAGACGATGCAGCGACTGCAGGGGACATTGCGCGAGTTTGGCCTTACGAGCCGTGTGGTGGATTACGTTGCCGGCCCAATCGTCACGACCTTCCGCGTCGAGATGGGCGAGGGCGAGCGTGTAAGCCGCATTCGAAACCTCGAGGATGACATCGCGCTCACGCTCGCCGCAGAGAAGGTCCGCATCTTTGCCCCCATCCCCGGCACGTCCTTCGTCGGCATCGAGATTCCAAACAAGACGCGCGAGATGGTCACGTTCAGGGAGATTGTGGAGTCAGCGGAGTGGCAGAACAACGCCACCTGGCCGAAGGGCGGGGCGCCCAAGATCCCCGTTCCGCTTCTTCTCGGCAAGAACGTGGCGGGGGATGAGGTCGTGGAAGACCTCTCGAAGATGCCGCATCTCCTTGTGGCGGGGGCGTCCGGGAAAGGGAAGTCTGTTTGCTTGAGCGCCATCATCAACGGATTCCTGATGTGCCGAACGCCGGAGCAGCTGCGCTTGATCCTTGTCGATCCAAAGGGCGGCACGGAATTCAAGGTGTACGAAAAGCTGCCGCATCTGCTTGTGCCGATGGTGACGGACATCAAGCAGGTTGTGGTGGCGCTCCGTTGGGCGGCGAAAGAGATGGCGCGGCGCCAGAGGATTATCGCGGATGCCGGCACGAGCGACATACGGGAATACAATGCCGCCGTCCAGGGCGAGCGCATGACGTATATTGTGATCGTGATAGACGAACTTGCCGACATCATGATCCAGACGAAGCGCGATGTGGAACCGGTCTTGAGCCGGCTGATGGCGCTTGCGCGCGCAACTGGCATCCACCTGATTCTTGCGACGCAGCGCCCGGACGTGCAGGTGATCTCGGGGACGATCAAGGCGAACATTCCCGGACGTGTCGCATTTGCCACCACCAACGCGACGGACTCGCGCACGATTCTCGACGAGAGCGGGGCCGAGACGCTGATTGGCGATGGTGACATGCTCTATCGGGCCTCCGATGGATTGACCGTCCGCGCGCAGGGGGCGTTCGTGAGCCGGGGCGAGAAGAACCGTATCGTCGATTTTGCCGTCAAGCAATGGCCGTCGGTGATGGATGAAGAACTCAAGGATCAGCTTGATCACGCCAACGACGAGGAAGACGACAAAAAGCCGGCCGGCGGGGACGAAGATGTCAGCGAGGATGAGTATGAGCGGGCGAAGGCGGTTGTCATCGCCACGAACCGGGCGTCCATCTCGCATCTTCAACGGCAGATGCACGTTGGCTACAACCATGCCGCGAAGATTATCGATCTTCTGGAGGCGCGCGGCGTCATCGGCCCCGCCCGCGGTGCAGGTCCACGAGAAGTTCTCGCCACGGAATAACGTATGCGGATCTGTGCGAATACATTGCCGCGGATCGCGGAATATGCGCGGAGCGGGCGGGTGGTCGTGTTCGATACCGAGACGACCGGCGGTGCAGACTACGACGAGATCTGCCAAATTGCCGCCGCGGAATATGTGTGTGGGAAACTGTCGCGCACGCTTGCGCTCTATATCTGCCCAACCTGCGAGATGAATCCGTGGGCGGAAGGGGTGCATGGTCTTTCGCTCGATTTTCTGAGCGAGAACGGTATTGCACCGGAAGAGGCGATGCGGCAGTTCTTTGAGTTTGTTGGCGAAAACGCGCTGCTCGTCGCGCACAATGCAGGCTTTGACATGCGGATGTTGCGGCAGGAATGCGCC
>ONMP01000205.1:3067-8158 GCA_900318935.1 uncultured Actinomycetes bacterium | reverse complement strand
ACTCCATGAAGCCATCCGCCATCTCGCCAGAACCCTCACCTGGCTCGTAATGGATCGGCCATCCGTCGAGCATCTCGTCCCGGCACCATGGACACTCTAGCTTATACATCCACGCATAAGGATTCACTTCGGCGCCATAATGGTCGCAGGGTTCCACGCGCACATAGCCGTACTGGGAATCCCTCAGGGTGTCCCAGCGCTTCTCTGCCGGGACCCTCTGGGCGTCGTCTGCCGACGTGCCTGCCAAGACCATGGTATCACCCGTCGTAGAGGCGTCATAGAGGCCATCCAAGGGTTTGGAGGCACCTGAACCCTTGGTGTATTCGAGGATGCCACCAGTGAAGGATATCTGGTTGCCCCTGTCGTAATAGCCGCCATAGTTCTCCTCCAAGCAGCCGATGCCAGGCATGTTCGCCCCGCCGATGGCCGTCACCTTGCCACCTGCGAATGTCAGGTCTGACTCGTCATAGCAGATGAATTCATCAGCTGACCCGATGCCCGCACCCAGATAGCCACCCGTGGCAACGACCTCGCCTCCGTCCACACACAACGTGAAGCCCGCATTCGCGGACACCCCTATGCCGGGGCCTTTGTCTCCTCCTTTGGCGATGAGTGTTCCACCGTGGATGAACATGTCGTAGTCCGAGGACCAACCCGCGACTATGCGATTACCCCCAGAGTATGTGAAGTCTGAGAGACCATGGCCAACGCCTGCCCCACTGTTACCTCCGGTTGCCTCCACGTACCCCCTGTTGAGCGTGAATGGGTCCGATTGGCTATGGTCATGGCCATATAAAGGCCAAAGTCCACCACATCCGATGCCTGCGCCTTGATTGCCGCCATAGGCGTAGACATTCGCGCCGTTTATCGTTATCCTTCCAGCTTCCAGGCTGTCGCCAGATCCTATCCCTGCGTAGGCATATAGATTGCGGGCGTCGGCGACTATGATTCCCGACTGCTTCTCTTGTCCATAGATGGTGAGGGAGCTGTCCTTCGGAACATTCAAGCCCTCCGCGCAGGTGAGCTTAGCTCCGTCAAGTATGATCAGGTTTGACTTCTTGGTGAAGTCTGGTCGCCCGGCAATCGTGACGCCATCGGGCGCGACGAACCAGAGCGCCTGGCCCTTGCCGCCCTCAAACGAGTTGGTCACTTCCTCGTAGTCAATAATCTCGTGCGGCACGTCGTTCTCGTCCACATAGGGAATCCTCGTGGCGATCCTCACCTCGCCATCCTTGAGAAACGCCACGTGATTCCCCTCGCTAAAGAAGGTACCTATGGGATCCACGACTGCCTCGTTGCCGTCAGCGTCTGTGGCCACGGCATTCTCTGAGTAGTCCATGGTGACTTTCCTGTACAGCGAGGGGTCGAAGGTGACGTAGATGCGAGAGTCTTTGTGGAATGGACCCGTGACGCTGATGACATTGTCTGGCGAGGCAAAGCGCAGATTGTTGGGCTTGCCATCCTGTGTGCCTTGGACTTCCTTCTTGAGCTTGTTATCCTTTACGATGACATAGTTCTCCATCCGAATCCCGCCGATGTCCGTACCATCGACGTAGATGCCACCGCCGTCCACGCCGCTGACGTTGCTCTTGACCAACGCGTTCGTGATTGCCGCTCTGTATGAATCGCCGAAGTAGATGCCACCACCCTCGGCACCCGCCTCGTTGTTTGTAATTTTTGTCGCTGCATCAATGTCAAGGGGAGGCACCCTGATTATGCCGTCATCGTCGTACGACGAGAGGCTAGCATACAGACCGCCGCCCCGCTCCGAGGCCGTGTTGTAGGTCAGGGTCACACCGGAGATACTGAGCGTGGCTTTCTCATTTGCGTCATCCCCTCCTACGCTGTGGGACACGTCATAGATGCCACCACCGTTTTTTGCCTTGTTGCGAGTGATAGTGCATCCTACAATCGAACAAGCATGAGCGTGTCGGCCATTATAAACTCCGCCACCACCAAGGTCAGCGCTGTTGTATGCAATGGTTCCCCCATCAAGGGTGAGCTCCCCTTCCGTGGAGTTGTAGATGCCTCCACCATACAGTCCGGCATCATTGCTCTCTATGGAAATTCCTCGCAAGGTCGCCGTTCCGAAGTTTGCGACGCCTCCACCATAGGAAGTGGCATGATTGCCCGCGATCTTGCCACCCTTCATGAACAAGGTGCCATAGTTGACTATTGCCCCACCGGAGCCCACCGTATTTCCTCCGGTGATGGTGCCCTGGAGAATCGACGCGTTGGCTATGCTGAGAGACCCGTAGAGATTGATATAAATCACGCAGCCCATGTACGTCGGCTCGTCGAGTTTTCGCGAGAGGGTATAGCCATTGAGATCCAGCGTGTAGCTCTGGCCGCGATCCGCCATGAGGGGATCTTTTTGCAGCTCGATGTCATCGCCAAGGACGATGATTGTTTGCTCTGTCGCTACCTTAGCTGCTGCCAACAGCTCTTCCTCGGTGTTGACAACCACCTCGACCGTGGTGGAATCGGCCTGCGCGAGCAGAGAAAGAAGACTCGGTGCCTGTGCACGACGCGGGACACCAGCTAGCGCGCTGAGATCATCCGCCAATCCAGCGGAGTCGCCTTCCGCCGCAAGCACGGGCATAGGTGCACCCACCCATAGAGCGGACGCAACGAATAAGAACAACATCATACCTGCGACCCTATGGTGCAGCACCCTTGTCTTCATTTGTCTCCCCCCTCAAACGAAACGAGAGTGGGCGTGCCGAAGGGGTTAGAACCCGTTGCTACGCCTCCTCATTCCGAGCGTTTTCGTTCCGCGCACGACGAATGCCGTACGCTGTCAGAGCTGCGCCAGCGGCAGCGACGACACCCGCCGCGACCCCCGAGATGGGGTCGCCCGTGCTGGGAACCTTGCTGCCCGGCCCCGGCACGTTCGTGGTCGTGGTGCTGGAGCCACCTTGCGAGGAGCCAGAGGGTTGACCTGAGGAGGATCCGCCCGACTGACCTGGCTGGCCTGGGTCATATGGGTTATACCCACTATCGTCTGTCCAATGCGTCAGCGGCGCATCGGCCAGTTTGGCCGTCAGCGTGGAGTCCGCGTCGACGGTGATCACGTCCATGTGCGTGCGATTCTTGTCCACATCCGGGGTCGACCGCTGCAGGTAGGGGCGATACTCGCCGGGCTCGACACCGAACTCCTGGTAGATGATACCACCGTCATCAGACATTGCAGCGAGGCTGCCGCCCTCGGCGACGTCCTCGTCCTTGTTCACCGAGGCCACCAGCGAGACGTACTTGACGCCCTCCTCCCAGTCCTCGGGAATGGGCATCCGGATCGAATAGACCGAGCGCTTGCCCGGTGCGAGCGTAAAGTCAACCTCAACGTTCTCGAGCTCGCCCGTATCGCTGTTGCGGGGGTTGAAGTGGGATTCCAGCAGGGTCTCCTCTCCGATCCACAGCTTCGCCACGCTGCCGTCGACCCTCACGGCAGACGTGGAGGCGACGGTCTCCCCCTTCTCGTTAGTGGTCGTGTCGTGCAGGCAGAGCTGCAACGTGCAGCCCTTGAGGTAGCAGTTGCCGTCGTTTCTGATCGTCACGCTGAACACGATCTGTCCACCAGCAGAGACGAAGGGCACCGGCGCGTAGCAGTCCACCACCGTGGCACAGACCACATGCGGAACGGCGGTGTACCAGACGTTTGCCTCATGGTGCAGATAGACGGGGTTGCCCTCGTTGTCGATGCCGGACTGCACATGCTCCACGCTCAGCACTTCGAGCGGCGACCTATTGTCACGCGACGCAACGACCACCAAGTCGGACATGTTGTGGTCAACCTCGGCGACCACGAAGGGATCGGAGAAGTATCCCTTGTAGACGCGTGCCGCCATCAGCTGATAGAGATGAGTGTCTTCCTCGTCGAGCGGCTCGTAGTTCCCTTCGTCGTCGTAGATACGACCTTCGTTACCCTCGCGTCCCTGAGGCCAATAGATGAAGGTGCCACTACTATTGATGCCGAAGGTGTCGATGTTGAAGTTGTCCGGACCTATGGGCTCGAAGTGCAGAATGGGCGTGCCGGACTCCGGGTCCGCTGGATTGTCAAGCTCTTCTTCCCACCAGGCCTTCTGGAGCATCCACTTGCTGCGATCCCAGTCCTCGGGATGCTTCCACTCCCCGCTTTCATTGAGCTCCTCAAGATACTCATGGCTCGGATAGGTCGTGAGGAAGCAGTCCTGCTGCGGCCAAGGCACCAGCCGCATGCCCGACTCGAGCATCGGCGCCATCTTGATGCTCTTGAAGACGGCAAGGTCTTCGTTGAACTTCACCACAAAGAAGAAGGTCTCCTCTGTCGATGTGAGCGTGACGGTGTAGGCACCCTGAATCATCGGCGAGATGGTCATGCCGAGGATCGTGCCGTTCTCGATCTCGGTGATGGCCATCGCGTCCTCGATGTCGCCGCGCTCGGGAACGAGCCACTCCTCCGCACGCTGGTCGAGAATCGCAAAGACGACGCTCGTCTTGACCGTGCCGTTCGTCCCGTCTCCATAATCGTCGGTGAGAACCTTATCGGCTTCGTCGGAGCTGCGGTCGAGCATGCCTATGAGCAGGCGCCAGCTTTCTTCCGTTCCGTCGGTGCCTATCCTCACGTTGGAGATGCAATGATATCTGTCGTCGTAGTTGCCATTACCCAGAACGGTCATGGCAGAGACTGATTTGACCAGATAGGAGGTGTCTCCGAACGCATCTGACGCGCGGAAGTTCACATACGAGAATACGAGGTCAGTCGAGGCGTCAACGATGCTCGTCGCGTCGTCGAACTCACGCACGCCCGACACCACCACGAGGTGCACCATGTCGATAGAGCCAGCGGCAGTTTGCACGGTAGTGAAGACGATATCGAACTCGTAGTCATACAGGTCAGCATGCTCTATCCCTTTGAGGTCCATGAACTCGAAGTCAAGCGGCTTGTTGAAGCCTATGTAGCGCTTCGCGGCGGCATCGTCGGATCCGTCCCCGGATTCGGCGTCGATGACCGTCATCATGACGCGGCTGCGCCTCTGATCGTTGATGGTGACGACACCGACGCGGAACGAGCAGGTGACACGCAGGTTCGAGCCGCCGATGTTGGTGCTG
>ONMP01000205.1:0-3030 GCA_900318935.1 uncultured Actinomycetes bacterium | reverse complement strand
AAGACATAGGGCGTGCCCTCGGGGTCGCCCGACGTGTTGCCAGCGATGATTTTGTCCGTGTCGGGATGCAGGATGATGCCTCCATGGTTGCTCACGTCGATTGCCCTAGGCATGGGCGCAAGCGGGCTGACGGCGTCGCTGTCAGCCATGGCCGTGAGGAATGCCTCTCCCGATGGCAATCCGTAATCGACCGAGGACTTACGACGTGGCACGAAGACTTCCTGCTCCTGGGCCTCGGCGGCTGCCTCGCCCTCTTCCTCGCGCTGCTCGGCTGACGGCTCGGAGGTAGCCTCCTCCACGGCGACCACTTCCCCCTGTGCGGTGGTCTCGTCGCTCACAATCGCATCATCCGCGGTCGCATCGTCCACGACCGTCCCTTCGTCCGCAGCGACCGTCTCCTCCTGCGCATCAAGCTGATTGTCCATGACGACCTCGTCAGATGCGGTGAGCCCGTCAGCAGAGACAACCGGCGCATCCTGCGCGGCCTCATCGGCCGAAGGCATCGTACCGACTTGCGCGTCGTCTTCGGACTGCCCGACAAGTGCGCTCTGCTCCACTATGTCCTGCGTCTTCATACTGTAGACCGCATAGGTTATCTCATGACCGTTATCGAGCCGCACCGTCCGGTCTTGTTTGCGGACGCTTTCCCAGTTGAAGGGCTTTGAGTCGGCCTGTCCACGCAGCGCCTTGCCCTCGATCTCTGACGTGCGGCCCAGTGTCGCATCGTCAATGATCTCGAGCCTTCCGATGATGTCCTCCATGGTGAGGTCTTCGCTCGACCTTCTCCAGTCTTCAGAGGCCTCATCCGCGAAAGCCTCCATGAGGTTCTTGTTCTTCTTCCAGTTGTCTGCAAACTCGCGGTACTTCCATTTCTTCAGGGTGAATGTGGTGGTGAAGAAGAACATGCTAATCACCAGGGAGATGCTTGCTGCATAACCGCCGATGAAATGCGGCAACTCGTAGATGTCCGAACTCATGCTGCCCTTGTATGTGAGACCGAAGGTGAGCGTCAACTGGAAGGAGCCTCTCACTGACACAGATCCGATGCCGCGCACGCCCACGCCAACCGAAAGGCTGGGAATCAGGTTGATGGTGATGGTGAGACCCGTGTTGCTGTAGTCCCACTTCCAATTGCCTGGATTGAGGATTGCCTCGCTTGGGTCGTAGGGCGCATCCGGACCCGGGCCGTTTTCCGTATAGAAGCCCGCACCCAGAGTGATGACCGACGTAAAGTTGAAGTCGAACGAGATGAGGACGGGAACGATTCCCAACCAGAAGTTCGCAGACACGCTGGTGATGACGGACAAGAACAGCTGGCCCGCAGCCATGCCTTGGAAGAGCCTTGTCTCGCTATTCCATTTGGCGATGGCAACCAGCTGTAGGTTTTCCGACACCTTAATCGATGCAAAGCAGTCGATGGGCTTGATATCCCCGGCGGTCATCCGACCCAGATACCCTTCGTCCCAGTTCTGGTATCCTTCCTTTGCTCGGCTCAGCCCGCTCTCGATCTGCTCTATTCCATTGTTCCACCAGTCGGAGGGAAACTTAGTGGGAAACGTCTGCCAGCCTTGGCCATTATCGTCTGCGTTATGACCAGAGTCCCTCATGTAGCCTATCGATGGGGTCTTGACGGTCAGCTGGAAGTATCCCAAGGGGTTGTAGTATGCGTTCACGTAGAAATCGGGACTGAAGCCCTTGATCTCTCCCCCGCCGACAATCGGCACTCCATCTGGCCACTTGATGTGGGCCATGGTTGTGTTCGTGAGGGAGACGTCTATGGGCGTCGTCTTGTATTTGTCCGTTTTTGCCTGCTCTTCTGACACGCCATGCTTGACCGCTAGCTTGATGGGGCACAGAGTATGGTTCTCGCCCTGCACCACCTCGACGTCAAACGGCTTCTTCTCCGGCAGGGCATCCTCGGTGCCGGCCTGCAGAAGCTTGCCCACAAAGGACGCCTTGAGGACACCGTCGTCGCCCACGGTGGACGTGGTGGACAGCAGTGTCTTGCCCGAGCCACGCTCCTTGAGCATCACGGTCGCCTCGCCAGCGGGCATCTGCCGAAACTCGAGGCTCAGGTTTTGCTCGGCGTCATTCTTTGTGGTGGTACAGAACTCGTTGTCTGTCGCGTAGAGCACATCCCACTCGTTGAAGGACACCAAACGTGGGTAGGGGTCGTCCGCGCCCTCCGACAGGTTGCGCGTGGACACCGTGACGCCGCCCCCACCCGTGAGGCGGGTGAGCGCCATCTCGAACTCACGATACCCTGGGCAGTCGACGGTGATGGTCCCATTGAAGGCATAGACATTGAGGTTGTCCGCCCCGACACCGTCGAGGTCTTCGGCTAGGTCGCGGATGTCAATCTTGACTATGCCGTCGTCGTGCGTATAGTCTGAGACCTCCTTGCCGTTGTAGCGAGAAACGATGCGGACATGAGCCCCCGCGATGGGGTCTTCCCCACCCGTGGCGGTGTCCACCACGTTGACGCCCAACTCGTACCCCCTCACGACTTCAATCTTGGTCGTGGGGTTCTCCACCTCTCCGCCGTCAGTCTCCTGGCTGACCTTCCCAGACTCGTCCGCATAGGCAGGCTGGGTCTTTACCAGAAAGCCTCCAGCAACCGCGGGCAGCGTGGCGAACGATCCCACGGCCATGCGGAAGAGGTTGCGCCGCGTTACGTTGTGTGTGGTAGCTTGCGTGTGTTCATTTGATGCGGACATGGGACTTCTTCCTGTTCTTTGTGCGTGACGTTTTGAGCTGACCAACACGAAATACGTAAAGCCGTGGATTCAGTTGTTTTCTTCACAATCATAGCAGAATCACTGTTGACGAGAACAGAAGAGCGCCGGCCATCCCCGAGCCGACTGGCACTAAACTCGCATCTTGCTCTATGTCTCTTTGCTCTAGTTCTCGAAGTACGCCTTCGCGGACTGGTTGTAGCGGTAGAGCGCCATCATGGCGTGCTGCAGTGCCTCGCGCTGCGCGCTGCCCGCCGCGTCCGTGGAGAGCGCCCAGCGGGCGTAGCCGAGCGGG
>ONMP01000001.1 GCA_900318935.1 uncultured Actinomycetes bacterium | reverse complement strand
AAGCCCTTGACGATGTAGCTGGGGTTGTGGCAGGCGACGAAGTCGGCCTTGGTGACGTAGTACGGCGAGCGAATCGGGCTGTCACCGAAGCGCAGGTGGCTGATGGTGACGCCGCCGGTCTTCTTCGAGTCATACTGGAAGTAGGCCTGGACGTACTTGTCGGTGTGGTCGCCGATGATCTTGATCGAGTTCTTGTTTGCGCCAACGGTGCCGTCGCCGCCGATGCCCCAGAACTTGCACTCGATGGTGGAGGGGTCAGCCGTGTTCGGCGCGTCTGCAGGCTCGTCGAGCGAGAGGCCCGTGACGTCGTCCACGATACCGAGGACGAACTCGCGCTTGGGATCGTCCTTCTTGAGCTCGTCATAGATGGCAAAGGCGCTCGCGGGAGGCGTGTCCTTGCTGCCGAGGCCATAGCGGCCGCCAATGACCTTGATGCCGGTCTTGCCGCCCTCATAAAGCGCGGTGACGACGTCCTGGTACAGGGGCTCGCCGATGGAGCCGGGCTCCTTGGTGCGGTCGACGACGGCGATGGACTTGACGGTCTCGGGCAGGGCGGCGATGAAGTGCTCCACCGACCACGGACGATACAGACGGACCTTGACGAGGCCGACCTTCTCGCCGTGCGCGTTGAGGTAGTCGATGACCTCCTCGAGCACGTCGCAGAACGAACCCATGCACACGACGACGCGATCCGCGTCCTCAGCGCCATAGTAGTCAAAGAGGTGATAGTTGGTGCCGAGCTTCTCGTTGACCTTGTTCATGTAGTCTTCGACGACCGCGGGCAGCGCGTTGTACACGGAGTTGCAGGCCTCACGATGCTGGAAGAAGATGTCGCCGTTCTCGTGGGAGCCGCGCGCCGCAGGATGCTCGGGATTGAGCGCGTGGTCACGGAATGCCTGGACGGCGTCCATATCGCACAGCTCGGCGAGGTCGGCGTAATCCCACACCGCGACCTTCTGAATCTCGTGGGAGGTGCGGAAGCCGTCAAAGAAGTTCAGGAACGGGGTCTTGCCCTTGATGGCGGAGAGGTGTGCGACGGCAGAGAGATCCATGACCTCCTGGACGTTGCCCTCGGCGAGCATAGCGAAACCGGTCTGACGGCAGGCCATGACGTCGGAGTGGTCGCCAAAGATGTTGAGCGCGTGGCTCGATACGGTACGGGCGCTCACATGGAAGACGCTGGGGAGCTGCTCGCCAGCAATCTTGTACATGTTTGGAATCATGAGCAGCAGGCCCTGCGACGCGGTGTACGTCGTGGTAAGGGCGCCGGTGCCCAGCGAGCCGTGGACGGTGCCTGCGGCGCCAGCCTCGGACTCCATCTCGATGACCTTGACGGGCGTGCCAAAGATGTTCTTCTGGCCCTTAGCCGCCCACTGGTCGACGTAGTCGGCCATCGGGCTGGACGGAGTGATCGGGTAGATACCCGCCACCTCGGTAAACGCATACGACACCCACGCCGCCGCGTTGTTGCCGTCCATGGACTTGAATTTTCTCGCCATGTCCTCTCCTTCTCGAATTTGGGAACCCGCGACCCCTTGCGCGGGCAACACTCACACAGAGGAGATAATAGCACCAATGGCGTACGATGGCACGCGACGACGGCACACGTGGCGGGGGAATGGCTTGCAACATAGTTACTGCACACCCTGCCCCTGCAACCCCATGTCAAAAAGGAGAGTATCCCCGAGCGGCACAAAGGGCATGATCGGTTGTCGTTCATGCCCCACAACTTAGCGGAGACGCTCACGACACTCTGCGTGTGGGCATGAGGCGCAACCACAGCCACAACCCCTGCGACGCGAGCGCACGAGCAAGCGAACGGCAAGCACAACGAGAGCGGCGACACCCGCTCCTAGCACCACATCCCACACGTTCATACTTGCCTCCCAGCAACCCTACGCCATCCCCATAGCCATCCCAACAAGGCGCACGACCAGCGCCGCGAGCCAAGCCACGCCGCACATGCCTACGACTACACTTGCGGCCCATGCACCGCCAAGCTCGCGCTTAATGGAAGCGATGGCAGCCACGCAGGGCGTGTACAGTAGCGAGAAGACCAGCATGCATGCTGCCTGCAGTGCCGTGAGCGCTGCCGCGACCCCACCAGGCGCCGCGAACAGCTCCTGCATGACGGCAACCACGCTCTCCTTGGCCATGAAACCGCTGATGAGCGACGTTACGATGCGCCAGTCGCCTAGACCCAGCGGCGCGAGCAACGGCACGAGCCACCCAGCCACCGTAGCAAGGATGCTCTGGTGAGAGTCCTGGACCAGATTGATATGCCAGTTGAAGTGAGAGAGGAACCACACCACGACGGTCGCAATCAGGATGACCGAGAACGCCCGCTGCAGGAAGTCCTTGGCCTTCTCCCACATGAGCTGGGCTACACTGCGCGGACTGGGCAGCCGATAGTTGGGCAGCTCCAACACCAGCGGCACGGCCTCCCCGTGAAAGACAGCTTTCTTGTAGACGAACGCCGCTACGATGCCGAGCGCGATGCCGATCAGATAGAGCCCCGTCATCACGAATCCGCCTCGCCTCGGAAAGAACGCATCCACAAAGAACGCGTAGATGGGCAGCTTGGCAGTACAGCTCATGAACGGCGTCAACAGGATGGTCATACGACGGTCGCGATCCGAGGGCAGCGTTCGCGTGGACATGACGGCCGGCACCGTACAACCGAAGCCGATGAGCAGGGGCACGATGCTACGGCCCGAGAGACCGACCTTGCGCAGGAGCTTGTCCATGACGAACGCCACGCGCGCGAGATAGCCAGAATCCTCCAGCAGCGAAAGAAAGAAAAACATCACCACGATGATGGGCAAAAACGACAGCACCGAGCCCACGCCCTCACAGATGCCCTCGATGATGAGGCTGTGGAGTACGGCATTGATGCCCGCACTCGTCATGGCCTCATCTGCCGCAGCGATCGCAACACCGATGGCTCCCTCCAGAAGGCCCTGCAACCACGCACCGATGACGTTGAACGTCAGGAAAAAGATGAGAGCCATGATGCCGACGAACACGGGGATGGCGGTCCATTTGCCTGTGAGGATGCTGTCGATAGCCTGGCTGCGCTGGTGTTCCCTGCTCTCGTGCGGTTTGGTCACGCATTCGTCGCACACGGCAAAGATGAACGAGAAGCGCATGTCGGCAATTGCGGCACTCGCGTCGAGGCCGCGCTCCGCCTCCATCTGCCGCGTGATATGGTCAAGTGTCTCTCGCTCGTTCTGATCGAGGGCGAGCTGTGAGATGATGAGTTCGTCTCCCTCTATGGCCTTGCTCGCGGCGAAACGCAGAGGCAAGTCAGCACGATTGGCGTGGTCCTCGATAAGATGCGCAACGGCATGCAGGCATCGATGAACAGCTCCGCCATGATCGTCGGGCAGGCAGAAGTCCTGCCGCTTGGGCCGTTCTTGGTAGTGTGCCACGTGCAGGGCATGACGCACCAGCTCATCCACGCCCTCGCCTGTAGCGGCGCAGATGGGCACTACGGGCACACCGAGCAGCTCCTCCATGAGGTTGATGTCCACCGAGCCGCCGTTACCTGTCAGTTCGTCCATCATGTTGAGGGCAACCACCATGGGAACGCCCATCTCGAGGCACTGCATCGTAAGGTACAGATTGCGCTCAATGTTGGTCGCATCAACGATGTTGATGATTCCGTGCGGATGCTCGCCAAGGACGAAATCTCGGCTTACCAGTTCCTCGCTGGAATACGGAGACATGGAGTATATGCCGGGCAAGTCCGTCACCAGCGTGTGGGGATGGCCGCGTATCACGCCGTCCTTGCGATCCACCGTGACGCCAGGGAAGTTGCCGACGTGCTGGTTTGACCCTGTGAGCTGGTTGAAGAGGGTCGTCTTGCCACAGTTCTGGTTGCCCACGAGGGCAAACGTGAGCGTGGTGCCGTCGGACAGCGGGTCGCCCGAGCCCTTGGGATGGAACTTACCCTCTTCGCCTAGGCCGGGGTGCGCCGTCTCACGGTGATGTTCACGCGACAAGACCTCCGCCCCTTCTGTGGGCGACACGTCAATCTGCGCCGCATCATCGAGGCGCAACGTAAGCTCGTACCCATGTATGCGCAGCTCCATTGGGTCGCCCATCGGAGCATACTTCACGAGGGTCACGCGAACGCCGGGGATGATGCCCATGTCGAGGAAGTGCTGACGCAGCGACCCCGTACCGCCCACGCGCTCAATGACGCAACTCTCGCCAATCTCCAAATCCCGCAGCGTCATGTCGTGGTCCCCTCCTCAGTGATGCGCTCATGCTTCTTCAAGCTGTTGACGACTCACGAGCTCCGCAAAGACACCATCACGGGCGATGAGCTCGTCGTATGTCCCCTCTTCGACGATGTGACCATCGTCGATAACGAGAATGCGGTCGCAGTGCCGCACGGTGGACAAGCGATGCGCTACCACCAGACGCGTGCACCCAAGGCGCGCGAGCGCGTCCGTCACCTGCTGCTGCGTAACGTTATCGAGGGCTGAAGTGGCTTCGTCAAGTATAAGAATGTTGCGGTGGCCACATACGGCACGCGCGATCATGATGCGCTGTCGCTGCCCACCAGAGACACCGCCGCCGCCTGCGGTGATCATGGTATGCATCCCCATGGGCATCTTGCGAATGTCATCGGCAATGCCCGCAATCTCAGCCGCCTCCCATGCATCGTCGGGCGTCGCCATCGGCATCGATATCGTAATGTTTGACATGATCTCTCCCATAAAGAGAGTACTGTCCTGCATTACGGTACCGATGGAGCGACGCAGACTCCTGAGATCCACCTTGCTCACGTCGTAGGATCCATAAAAGATGGAGCCGCGCTCGGGGCGCTCGAAGCCCAGGAGCAGACGCACGAGCGTCGACTTGCCACAGCCACTCCTGCCCACGATGGCCACATACTCCCCCGAACGCACGCTGAAGGAGAGGTCCCTCATCACGTAAGGTGCCCCCTTATGATAACGGAACGTGATACCCGATACCTCGATGCTCCCCGAGAGTGTCCCCACCATCGGCTTGTTGTCCGCCACCTCGGGAACGGCAGCAAAGATGGGCTTCACCGTCTCGACCATGGGGGCAATCCTTGCTACTTGGTCTGTCATGCTCATAATGCCTGTCACGGCCGCCGTCATCATGCCAAAGGCCACGTTAAAGGACATGTAGTCGGCAACGCTCACATTGGCAGTTCCCGCCATAATGTAGATGGCCGCATAACCCACGGCGCCCATGAGCAGAATGACAGACGGCAACGCCTTCACGATGAAGGGGCGGTTGTAGGCAAAGCGCGCGTAAGCCGCATAGCCCCTAGCCCACCGGGAGAAGGCGCGCCTCTCGGCTCCAGCAAGCTTAATCTTTTGCACGCCGTTCAGAAGGGCAGTCACGTTGCCCGATAGTTTGGCATTAGCTTCCATCGCGGCACGCTCGTAGCGAGCATTGGAAAGCACGATTGCCAGCGAGAGCAGAATCTGCACCACCGTGATAACGAAGGCCGGAAGTGCAAGCATGGGCGTGTACGTCCATATTTGCATGAGATATATGAATGAGAGCAGGACCGTAAGCCCCGATCCGAGCAGCAACGACAAGACGCCTTCCGTGAGCCCGCGCACCTGTGACACGCGCATCGCAATGTCACCACTCTCGTACTCCCGAAAGAACGACGAGGGCAATACGAGCACACGCGCAAAGGTAGCCGCCTCACACGTCACGCTAAGCTTGGTGGACAAGCGCGCCATCACGAAGTTACGGCATGCCCCCACAAGCACTTTTGACGTGACCACACCCACCAAAAGGCAGGTGATGGGTATCACGAACTCTAGGCTTCCCGAGGGGATAACAGTACCGAACGCGAGGTTATTAACCCAGGAAGGCAGAAGCCCCACGAGCGTAACCGTAATCGCAGACGCGACAACCCGAAGATAGTCGCCAAGGTCAAAGGACGCAATCATGTAGCGTATGAGGTCCTCGGCACCAAGCTCTTTGTTTGGCAGAGGACGATAAAAGAGCGTCGCTTCGGCTTCGAGGTGGCTGGCCACCTCGCGCGTCACGCGTCGTCTGCTACCCGTGGTAGCGTCAAGCATCTGGTAGCCCCGAACCCTACTCGGGATGAGCGCCACTGTCTCACCCGTGTCGAGGCGCGCCAACAATGCGCCGAAACAGCATTGACTCCACCCCTCGTCGAGTCTTACTAGACGCCGCATGGTGCCCGAGGGACGACAGAGGTGCTCGAGGCGCTCTTCCAAGTCGGTCACGCCGTCTGGCACCTTGCCAGGCACCACGTTGAGGTATTCAAGGCATGCGCATGCGGCGGCATCAAGGTCTCTTACGCCATCGTAGGGCCTTGACACAACGCGTCTGCGTGGCTGCACGCTGGCGCCAAGCTCAGCGTAGGCCCACTCGGTGAGCTCCGTATCCAGACGCGCACGCGTCTCGAGCTGCGATTCCGACAGACGCATGCTAGTCACTCCTCACCAGTCGCGCATAAGTGCCATCGAGCGCGAGGAGTTCGGCATGGGTTCCGCGCTCCACTACCTTGCCTTCGTCGAGGACGATGATCTCGTCGCAATCACGGATGGTTGACAAGCGATGTGCCACCACGATGCAGCTGATGTCACGCATGCGAATGCGGCGGATGACATCCGCCTCGGTCTGAGCATCAAGGGCGCTCGTAGCCTCATCGAGGATGATAATCGTGGGTTCTTGGGCTAACACGCGAGCAATCTCGAGACGCTGGAGCTGTCCTCCAGAAAAGTTACGACCCTCTGGCATGATTCGAGCGCCGTAGCCGTCTTCGCGGGCGGCGATTGTGTCGTGAATCTCCGCATCGCGGCACGCCATGATGACCTCATAATCCTCGATCGAGCGGTCCCAGAGACGCACGTTGTCGGCCACGGTATCTTCGAAGGTTACGATATCCTGGTCCACGACCGCGAGCGATCCTCGCAGCACCTGACGCGGTATTTCTGCTATGGGACGACCGTCGAAAGTCACCTCTCCCGACCAAGGCTTATAAAGGCCACTCACGAGCTTTGCGATGGTCGACTTCCCACAGCCGGAGCCACCCACAAGGGCAATCCAAGACCCCGGCTCCATATGCAGGCTAAGGTCCTCGATGAGCGGCGGCTCGAGGGGCGAGTATCCGAAGGTCACGTGGTCGAGGTCGACTTGCCCCCTCAGCTTTTCGCGCTCAAACACGTCGCCTCCGGCTATGTCATCATCGTCCTCAGGCACGTCCACCTCATAGCGCAGCACGTCGTCGACACGTTCAATCTGCGTAATCATCTCCTGCATCGTCTGTCCAAGCGTGATGAGCTGCGCCACGGGAGCAATGAAGGCGCTCAGAAAGCCCTGAAACGCGAGGAGGGAGCCTTCGGTAAGTCTACCATCCACGATAAGACAGACGCCCAATACGAGTACAACCACGTTTGCCAGCTCCACAAGTAGGGTTGGTACGGCTCCGAGATATTCGTTGATCGAAGTCTGGCGCGTCTGATCGACGTTCACGGCCGCTTGGTAGCCAGACCATAGGCCAAAGAAGCCCGTTTCAGCTCCTGACGACTTGATGGTCTCTATCATCTCCACGCCACTCACTGTCGTAGCATAAAGCCTGCCGATGTTGGACGTCATAGAACGTGAGATGTTTATTCGCCTACGCGAGATGGCTCGGGCAACGAAGGTGTTGACCGCAATCGTCACCACGCCCACCATAGTGAGCAAGATGCTGTAGTTCAGCATGATGACAAGGTAGAGCACGAGCATAGCAGAGTTGATGAGAACAGGCGCCAGCTGCCCTACCAACTGATAGGCGATACTTTCGTTCGACTGCTGTCGCTGCTGCAAATCGCCCACTGTCCGCTGCGCATAGAAACCCACGGGCAGGTGCAGGAGATGGCGCATGAAGCGCGATGATGACACCACTGCGATCTTTCCCTGGATACGCATGAGTTCAACAGCGTCTAGCACGCCCACCACACACGCCACAATAGCAAGGAATATGACCATTATTGCAAGCGGCCAAAGCAGCTCCTTGTTGCCCGCCCTAAGGATCTGGTCGAGAAAGACGCGTGAGTTAGACGAAGAGATAATGGAGAGGACGGATGTGAGTGCCGCCGTAATCATCACGAAAGCAATCGGCGCACCCAACCCCTTGAGCCGTCTGCGCACGAATTCCCCCACGTCAGGTTTCTTGCCGCCCTTCTCGAATGCATCCGTCTTCTCAAAGATTAACGTAACACCCGTGAACGAGGATTCGAAATCGTCCATGGTAACGCGAATCTCGCCTCGTGCGGGGTCATTGAGATAGGCATATTTGCCATGAAAACCATCGAGGACCACGAAGTGGCTGAAGTTCCAAAAGAGGATACAGGGAAACTTGGCCCTTCCATTCTGCAGGGCTTTGGCGCTGTAGACATAACCCTTCGCGGAAAGGCCGTAGCGGCGTGCCGCGGCTAGTATGTTGGCTGCCTTGGAGCCATCACGTGACACTCCACAGTCGACTCGCGTCTGCTCGAGGGGTACCCATTTACCGTAATAGGCAAGGATCATTGCGAGGCAGGCGGCACCACACTCGAGTGCCTCCATCTGCATCACTTGGGGAACCTTGACGACACCTCGCGGCATTCGCTATCCCTTCGTGCCAAAGGCCATGTCGAAGGGTGTGACCTTCTCGGCCGTGATGCTCGTCGACAGGGGCACACCTTCCGGGAGGCTGCCAATGTCATCGCCCTCGAAGAGGACCTCAAAAACCCAGTCCTCGCCGTTGGTTAGCGTAGAGACGAGGTAGTCACTCCCCACGATTGCCTTCACCTCATCGGGCGAGAGCGGTATGACAGAGACAGACGCCACACGCACCTGCGCGTCGCCCATTCGCGCAACGTCCCCCACCTTTGCGTGTGACCCGTCGTCGGACGAGAGGAAGCAGTACAGACGATCATCAATTCGCACGCCCGTGCTGTTAACGTTCAAATTTACGGTACCGAATAGACCCCAGACTATAAGGCCGCCGACGAGAAGCACACATGCAACGAGCAGTATCCATGCGCTCGGGCGCGCCACACGCACGTAGCGATCAAGGTCATCAGGATTGTGCAGCCGCTCCGTGGCCTGCCTGTTGAATATCGGTCTGCCCTCAGCCATTGTACCCTCCAGCGCAATTATTGCTTGATTGTACCCCAACTAATGGATGGGTAAATCGAGGGAAGTACCCTACGTCTCGACAAAAAACAGGTCAACCAAATACCATGGTTGACCTGCGAAAACTCTGGTGCGCCGTGAGGGATTCGAACCCCCGACCTCATGATTCGTAGTCATGCGCTCTATCCAGCTGAGCTAACAGCGCGTGCAAAAGATACTTTGCCACAGCATCCACCTCTGGTCAAGAACTTTCTCGTGAGATGTAGAGGTCGTGGAGGAACTGTTCACACCCTGTGCTGCCGAGGGAAGCTTCCCTAACAACAACGTGCGAATCCGCAAGACACCGGCATTGGAGTAAAGCGGATTCTGATGCGACGCCCTCAGCATCACCAATCACTATACGAGGGGATCCATCTGTGTGCCAGCAAAAAAGGGCCCCAACTCGTGGGACCCCATCACTCTCTGGCGGAGAGCTGGGGATTCGAACCCCAGATGGCATCACTGCCATACTCGCTTAGCAGGCGAGCACCTTCGGCCTCTCGGTCAGCTCTCCATCGTGGTAAATCATCCTAACACATTGTGCTCGCATTCTCAACGGAAAGTTTTGCCAGAATTAGTGTACATTTGCGACTGAAAGATTTACAAAAGCCCAGTTAGCGGATTCTTTTCAGTTTCAAATGCGCACTGTGTAAAATAGCCAGTGTACATTTGAGCCTGAAAAATCCCTGTTATCTGGGGTTTTGCCACCTCCACAAAACCAAAGTGACACTAATTCCCGCGTCATCCGCATATGACATCACCTCGCCGAGCCGTTCCCGCCAGCTTGGCCCATGAAAACCTCTCCACAAGCCGATCAGCCCCGAGCATCTCGCCCTCCTCGACGAGTCCTGCCGCCGCGGCAAGCCATCCCAGCAGTCGCTCAGGTCCACTGTCCCGCTCGCGAATCTCCCCGAGATCCAAATCTCGATCACGCTTCGAGAGGCGACGCCCGTCCGGGTCCACCAGTAGGGGAACGTGCGCATAGGTCGGCGTATCGAACCCCAAAAGCCGCTGCACGTACATCTGTCGTGCAACCGACCCCAAGAGATCCCGCCCACGAACTACCTGCGTCACACCCATCAACGCATCATCTATCGCTACGGCCAGCTGATAGGCATACACACCATCGCTACGACGCACAACGAAGTCCCCGCAATCACGTGCCAATATCTCTCGCTGCGGACCATAGACCAGATCTTCGAACGATATAGTTCCAACAGGATTATCTGCCTCGGGCACGCGCAGTCGGATTGCTGGCGGACGGGATATCGACCGACGCGCAACCTCAACTGAAGAGAGGTTTCGACATGCACCCGCATACACATAAGTGCCATCTAAGGCGTGGGGTGCTGTGGCCGCATGCAGTTCTGCGCGTGTGCAGAAACAAGGATAGGTAAGGCCGAGCTCCGTAAGCCGTTCAAGAGCCTCGTCGTAGACCTCACGCCGTTCACTCTGGTAGTACGGCCCTTCGTCCCAATCGAGCCCTAGCCACCGCAGGTCATCAAGCATAAGTCGTGCAGCCTCAGGCCTCTGCGCGCGCGGATCGAGATCCTCGATGCGCAGCACCATGCGACCACCTGCCGAGCGGACACCGAGCCACGCCATGAGCGCAGAGAACACATTGCCCGCATGCATGCGCCCTGATGGCGACGGCGCAAATCTTCCTACCACTGTCCCCTGCATGTCTGCCTCCCCCCGCTCGCACCAGTATAGCGAGAGTTGCTCGGCATATGTCATGGGATGGAAGAAGCGGATGCGTGTCGCGAGACGCAGCTCTCGACACGCACGAGAAAATGCCCCCGAGAACGGGGGCCATCATAGTCCTGCCCATGTCAGGGCAAAGAAACATCGTCCCAGAATCTCTGGTCCCACAGTCTCCTCCCACGTTGGCGAGTTGTGCGACCTCAAATACTCTGCTTGTGCCTTCGCATGAGAACCACCCAATCAGCAGCGCGCACCAGAGGCATTCGGTTTTGCTTCCACGAACCACGACCCACGGTAGTCGTCATACCAGAGATAGGTCTGGTGGCCAGCAACGTTGATGGTGTAGCGCATGCCCGTGCCGCCCACCTTGAGGCTATGGGCTTGCCGTCGGTCAGTAACCTTGTCGATGGGAAACTTGCGTCCGTCATCCCATATGATAGTCTGCGGGGTGATGAGTCCGTCGGGAGAGGTTAGGCTCACGACGGCCACGTACTTTTTTTCGCGATCGGTACGCGCGCCGTACACCATAGACTGCACACCCGACCCGTCTAAGCTATCAGGCTCAGTGTCGGACGCGTCATCCGCCGAGGCCGGAACGTCACGTAGCTGCCCGGCACATCATCGAGGTACCCATAGGCGATGCCCCACGAATCGAGAGCATCCATGAAGTCGACCAGGAAGTACTGCCCACCCTCGAAATAGCTTACAAGCAATCCTTCAAGATTCTCGTCCACAGAGCCAAGCAACTCAACGAGCCTCGACCTAACCAGAAGCTTCCCCTCATAGTCGAGACGTACGCCATGGTAATGAGCCTGCGTGCCATAGATCCCGTACGTGAGCGTTCCACGCGTGAACTCCCCCACCTCGAATTCTCCCAAGATCTCTCGCGTGAATACCCGACGGTACTCGCCCGCCTGCTCTACCTTGAACAGCGTGCTCCCCACCGTCTCCTGCGGATACATGGCATCCATATGCTATCCTCCTTAACGAACCTTTGTTTCCGTACTATGATAGCATAGTACCGCACAAAAGAGAACTACTGTTCTTATTTCTTTTCGTTAAGGTCACCTGTTCGTTAATAACGTTCGTATTTGACCGCTTGCCCAGACCGCTTGCCAGCAATGGAATCTCGGTCGCTTTTGGCTATGATTCCGTCGTGGGTGGTCGGTCCAAGCGTGCGTAGCGAACCATGCTGTCGGGCCGGATGTGGGCGAGGCGAACCGGGCGAGCAGGCAAACAGATTCCCATAAAATAGTCCCCGCCACATCCTTCGCCTTAGTGTCATGGATGCGACGGGGACCTTTGACGCGAGCCTTGCGTGGGTCTTATTCGGCAGTAATCGTCTTTACGCCACCCATGTAGGGCACGAGCGCATCAGGCACGGTGATCGTACCATCCGCATTCTGGTAGTTCTCGATGACAGCGGCCATCGTACGTCCGACAGCAAGGCCGGACCCATTGAGCGTGTGAGCGAAGCGCGTGCCCTTGAACTCGGACGGGTCGCGATACTTGATATTTGCCCGACGCGCTTGGAAGTCGCCGCAGTTCGAGCAGCTCGAAATCTCCTTGTAAGCACCATAGCTAGGCAGCCAAACCTCGATGTCATAGGTCTTTTTGGCGGAGAAGCCGATGTCACCCGTGCAAAGCGTGACTACACGATACGGCAGCCCAAGCTTCTGCAACACGAGCTCGGCCTCGGCCGTCATGGATTCGAGCTGGTTCATGGAGTCCTCAGGCTTCGAGAACTTGACCATTTCGACCTTGTCGAACTCGTGGACACGGATGATGCCGCGCGTGTCACGCCCGGCGCTGCCCGCCTCCTCTCGGAAGCACGGCGTGAACGCACAGTACCACAACGGAAGCTTGTCACCGTCCAGCACCTCGTCGCGGTGCAGGTTCGTAAGCTGAACCTCAGCCGTGGGAATGAGGTAGAGGTCGGGATTCACGTGATAGAGATCCTCATCAAACTTCGGCAATTGGCCCGTGCCAAAGAGCGACGCCGCGTTAGTGATGACGGGCGGCCACCACTCCTTGAATCCCGCCTCGTTGTGGCAATCGATCATGAAGTTGATGAGTGCACGCTCGAGCTTAGCGCCCAGACCACCCAACACGTAGAAGCGAGCACCTGCGAGCTTGACACCGCGGTCGAAGTCGATGATGCCCAGCTCCGGCCCCAAGTCCCAGTGCGCCTTTGCTTCGAAGTCGAACTCGCGGGGCGTACCCCAGCGACGCACCTCGGGATTATCAGAATCGTCGGCACCATAGGGCACGGACTCGTCGGGGATGTTTGGGATTCCAGCTACGAGGTCATAGAGCTGCTGCTCAACCTCCTTGCGGCGCTCGTTCAGCTCGGCAATAGTGCCTTTGCTGGCAGCGACCTTGGCCTTGGCTGCCTCGGCCTCGTCCCGCTTGCCCTCACGCATGAGCTGGCCAATCTGTTTGGACGCGGCATTGCGCTCGGCTTGGAGCCGCTCGACCTCTACAATGGTAGAGCGACGCAACTCGTCGAGCTCAAAGAATTTCTGACGGTCCCAGTGGGCGTTTTGTCGCGAGGCGCAGGAGGCATCCACTGCGTCGGGATTCTCGCGTACGAATGTTATGTCGAGCATTGGCGACCTTTCTGTATGGCACCTTTCGTGCGGTTGCAGCAGAGCTAAGTATATACTTGTGGACCAAGGTTGTGTGGCAAGACGCAAGTCTGGGAGAAAGGCGCCGCAGGTGGAATCTATCAATGCATTCTTTGGCTGGCTGTTTGGGACCGAAATGGGCGTACTTGCGCTCATGGCGGGCGGCGTCGTTATCTTCCTCGTCCTCTCGTGGTTTCTCGAGAAGGGCACACGAGCGAAATACTACAACCATCAGAAGGCCCCTGACGATTGGGACCTCTTTGACAGCGACGAGGAGTAGCACATCCAGGAGCTGATCCTCGGCATTCCGGAGGTGGGCATGGAAGACGGTCGCAAGATCTTTGCCAAGATTGCAGACGCGCTCAGCAATCGCCGAACAGCTCTCATACTTGGCGTATTTGTGTTACTACTGGTCTTGGCGCGCGCCTTCTCTGACACGCTCGAGGCCATGACAGCTGGCCTCACCGTCGATGCCGTGATGACGGTGGTGATGACCGCAATCGTGATAGTGGGCGCCATTGCGCTCGTCTTCTACTATCGCAGGTACTTCTCGTACTTCAAGGACCACGCCTACGACCCTCCTTTTGGCACGGCGCCTTCCATGCAGGAGCATTACGACAAGTACTACCTGAGTGGCAAGGTACGCCTCAACTCCTTCGGCGAAATGGTACCCGTGGACGAATCGCCAGTACCGGCCGCCCCACGCGGCGGCAACACCGTCAAAGACGCACGCGCGGAGACCGAATCTTCCAAGGGCAGGCCGCAAGGGACGGCACACCCCAAGGGTCTGTCCAAGAGCAGCAACAAGGGCGGCACCAAACGCAAGGTCTTCGCCGCGCCAAAGGCAGGTCGTGCGCTTGATACGCAGGTCGAAGTCGGACCACAGCTTCGAGCCGACGGAAGCCTGCCCACCCCCCGCGAACTCTTTGATGCAATGGGCGCCTACGTGATAGGCCAGGAGGACGCGCGACGTACGCTGGCCGTCGCCGTCTACAACCACTACAAGCGCACATTAGCTGACTGGCAGCCCGCCGATGACGTCGAGATCACCAAGTCAAACATCATGCTTCTCGGTCCCACAGGCACAGGAAAGACCCTCATGGTGCAGACCCTCGCACGCATCCTAGACGTGCCTCTCGCCATCGCTGACGCCACCACCCTCACTGATGCTGGCTACGTCGGAGAGGACGTGGAGTCCATCCTCGCGCGCCTCATACAGCAGGCAAAGAGCCCAGAGGCAGCCGAGCTAGGCATCGTCTACATCGACGAAATCGACAAGATCGCACGCAGTGCAAACGCCAACGCCTCCGCCTCGCACGGCGACCCGTCAGGCGAGGGCGTTCAGGAGGCCCTGCTCAAGCTGCTCGAAGGGTCAGAAACCTCGGTGCCACCACTCGGCGGCCGCACGAACCTCTTCCAAAAGAACACCCAGCTCAACACGACGAACATCCTCTTCATCTGCGGCGGTGCGTTCGTGGGACTCGACGAGATCGTGCGCAAGCGTCTGACAAATCACGGTGTCGGCTTCGCTGCGCCGAGAAACGACAGCGTCACGCTCAGCGACGACAATGTATTGTCACAGGTCGAACCGCAGGACCTTTACCGCTTCGGACTTATTCCCGAACTGGTAGGGCGCATCCCCGTGATCACCTACACCAAAGCCCTCACCGCGGACGCGATGGTGCGCATCCTCACCGAACCGCGAAATGCTCTCGTGCGCCAATACCAAGAGCTCTTCGCTTTTGACGGCATCGAGCTGGTCTTTGAGGATGAGGCGCTACGCACCATCGGCGAAACGGCACTTGAGCGTCAGACTGGCGCACGCGGACTGCGATCCATCTGCGAGTCCATCCTGCGTGACTCGATGTTTGAGCTGCCAGGGACAACCGAGGTTCATCGCGTCGTCGTAACCCCCGACCTCACAGTTCGCTACGACTAGAGCGACTCACCGCAATCGATCGATCGAGCCAACCAGAAGCCCTCAAAGGCCCGCTTGCCCAGACGATCGACTTGGGGGCCTTTGTCGAGCAAAACGGGGCTCAGAGCGGCCCTGAGGCATTTGCGCAGGTAGACATCCACGTTTCCTCGATGGCGCGCTCCAATCGCTTCTCGCAACCGGAGCCCGTGTCCCACTGGTGGGGAAACCACACCAACAAAAGCGCAGGTAGAGGGACATGAAATCGGGTGCGGTTTCATCAGCCGGCGAACAATGGGCTAAACTGCGATGCCTCTGACCTCTGCTTTTGCGGGGCGGCCTCGCCCCCGACAGGCAAATCGCACCGCAAAAACCGGCTACCTAACTAGTTGCACTTCATATTTTGCCTGATAATCTGAGAACGTCAACGGACTCATTATCCCATAGATAGCCGGTTTGCGGTGCAGGAACGTCGTAGTGGCCGTACACGGCCTTGTGACAGTCGCCCAATGAGAGAACCGCCTCCATCGTCAGGCGAGAGTAGCCCCAACGGGTCGTGCCTCGCGCAGCTCTCTTTATACGAGGAAGCTGCGCGAGGTAAATCGAGACGACTCTGGTGCTGGACATCCTTAGAACCCGCGTTGCTTCCCGTGCCCGCAACCTTGACCGCATACGTTCCTGCGTTCTTGCGCCCGGACACATAACTCACGGGGTTTCACTTCTGAGTTTGACCATGACGCTCGGAGTTTTGGCCCCGTGCCACTGGAGGTGCAGGACATCTTGGAAAGATTCACGCTTGCGTCGGAAAGGTTATAGTTCATTGTGTGCCGCTTTCGCCCCGTCCAACTCGACGTCCACGACCTTGGTCTCGGAGCTTAGGGCCTCGTCGCTGTCCGCCTCGGCATCAACGACGGCGCTCTCCCCTTCCTCCACACCGCCGGCATCCGTCGTGTGCACAACATCCCCTTGCGCGACCATGACGTCTTCGATCATCTTAGCCGAGACAGGTGTCGGTACGCCTCCCACGAGCATGGTAGCGGCAAGCCCAAACGAAAGCCCAGCTCAACGCGCTAGAGCGGAACTCCCCATACACATACATTTATACTGTTTCGCATCATGTACCTCGCAACCAGAACCTAACGTAAAGCACTTTGCGGTAGCATCCACGCGGCTGCCTTGTGCTGCCCCTCAAGTCCGAAGCCCAAAGAATGCGTTACCGGGTTGCGCGCCCACCAGCGCGCAACCCGCCTACAGCGCAGCCACGAAGCGAGCGAGAGCGGCACGACCCGGTTCGTCCCACTTAAAGACGCCCGCGTCCTCGAGCACCGCGGCAAACACACGGCCGATCTCATCGTGCGTGAGCCGTCCGGTATCAAGCTCCGCCTCCAAGCGCGGCGGCAGGATAGCCAAGCCCATAACCTCTATCAAGCCGATGTTCTCCTTCTTTACATGCCACTTGTCCTCGTGCGGGTGAAAGACGCCCAACGGGTGCTCGTCGCTCGTCACGTTGCAACGAAGCGCAAGGTCTAGCTCATAGGCATCACCATGCCGACGACAGATGGGCGTCACCGTGTTGTGTGGCGTACCGTCCGGGCCTCGCGAGACCACGCCGACTTCAGGCGCATCCCAAACGCGCCAGAGGCCGAGCACGTGGCAGGCCGCATCCACCAACGCAGCGCGATCGGCTGACCGAAGCCGCAACACCGTGAGAGGCCAACGAAGCACGCACGCCTCGACCTGCGGAAACGCCGACATGGAGAAAGCGTCCAGCTCCTCAGCCCGCACCATGGGGAACTCATGACGCCCACCCTGGAAGTGGTCATGCGAGAGAATCGATCCGCCCACGATGGGAAGGTCGGCATTCGAGCCGATGAAGTAATGAGGAAAGAGGTCCACGAAGTCGAGCAGACAATCCAGAGCCGCACGGTCCACATGCATGGGCCGATGCTCCGCGCTCATCGCGATGCAGTGTTCCTCGAAGTAGGCGTAGGGACTGTACTGGAAGCCCCAGCGTTCTCCACCCAACTCGATGGGGACGATGCGCAGGTTTTGCCGCGCCGGATGAGTGCCATGCGCATCGGCTGCGGGACGGCCCGCGTAGCCCTCGTTCTCAACGCATAGCTGGCACGCCGGATACGCCTCCCCTGCAGGAGCCGCACCCGCCGCAGCAATGTCGCGTGGGTCTTTCTCGGGCTTGGACTTATTGATGGTAATCTCAAGCTCGCCCCAGCGTGTGTCAGCTTGCCACTTGACATTGCGCGCTATGGCCGACTCGCGTACGTAGCCCACATCACAGCATAGCCGATAGAACCAGTCGGTGGCAGCCATGGAACCTTCCCCTGTAGCCAAGGCGGCAAATCGCTCTGCCACCTCAGAAGGCCGCGGCATAATCGCGCCCATGACGCGCATCATGAGGCGGTCACGCCCCGTGGCCGAGTCCTCCGCCATGCCTGCAGATACGCCCGCCTCGGCAAGCAGCGCAAGGTCGGCTTCGAAGTCGTAATCCGCCGAAACGTCACAAGACTCCGGGCATGGCCCGGTGGCACCTACGCACTCCAAGATGCGGTTGTACGCCCATGTACGATCCACCTCAGACGCAATGCCTCGCGCTACGGCATATGCAGCCAGACGTGATGCGGCACCGCCAACGCCATTCCCTACAGCCATGAGAACCGCGCCCCCTCATGGTCGATGCCGTATACGCCGCACGCACCATCGCCAAAGACCGCATTCATCCCGGCGCTGAACTTCTCGACCTCTTCGAGCGGCACGAACGCCTGAATGGTCCCGCCGAATCCACCGCCATGTACGCGGACAGCACCGCGGCCGCATAGCAGACTCTCGGCCAGCGCAATGGCAAGCATGGAGGGCTGCTCGGCCGACCCCCCGATGCTGACGTTTTGCAGGTACATCGCTGAGCTCTCGCCACTCCTGCGCGTGAGGGCAAGGAACACATCCATGTCGCCGACTTGCAGTGCCTTAAAACGCCGCTCCACCAGATACTCCTCTTGGAAGTAGTGTAAGGCGCGCAGGATTGCACGATCGCCGAGCTTCTGACGCAGGCGCGGCATCGCCTTTACCAGCTCCTGCGCGCTCGTCTGGCTCAACACCTCGACGCCCAGCTCGCGCGCCACCGCCTGCATCTCAGCGGGAACGGCCGCATAGTCGTCGGTGTTTGCTGCGTGATCAGCCCCCACGGCCACGATACATACAGCGTAGCCCGCTTGCCCAAAGTCGAAGTCGATGGGATGTGCCACGAGCGTCCCCGGTACCGAGAAATCCATGTGCTGGATGCCGCCCAAGGCCACGGACGCCTGATCCATGAGACCGCAAGGCTTGCCGAACCACTCGCGCTCGCAGCGCTGCGCCATCATAGCAAGCTCGTCAGCGGGTAGCGCGCCATCCGCCCAGAGAGCGTTCATCGCTTGCGCAAGCGCCAGCTCAAAGGCCGCCGAGCTCGAGAGGCCCGACCCGCCAAGCACCTCGCTTACACAGGCCATGTCGAAGCCCGCAGCCGCGATCCCGCGCTCGACGAAGAGCGCCGCCATGCCACGAACCAGAGCTGCCGTAGTGGCCCGCTCATCGGCCTTCGGCGCAAGGTCATCGAGCGCAACCTCCACCTCGCCGAAGCCCAGCGAATCGAGTCGGATTGAGCTACCGCCACTGAGCCGTGCCATGGCATGCACCGACCGGTCGACGGCACCTGCGATGACGTGACCACCCTCGTGGTCGGTATGATTGCCTGCGATTTCGGTGCGGCCAGGCGCAACGACCAGCAGCTCCGGCGTCGTCCCATATCGCCCCTCAAACGTCTGCGCAAGCTTCGCCTGCAATGCGCTCGTTTCTGTCGTACGTGCACCCATGTGTCCTCCTCCGCCGCAAGCGTCATCAACGCCTCAACGGTACCACGGCGCATGGTCCCAGAAACGGACTTCCCGGCGAATGCGCAATACGCCACGCTTGCAATCCCCGCGTGATTGCCACGAAACTACACACGGTTTCTCTATTTTATCCTTTTATAGCATATTCTGAAAGGATTTCGAACCATATTTCAGTCTCATGAGAAACCGTGTGTAGTTTGGGGAAGCAAGGAAGCACGCAGAAGGGATGCGGGAAGGAACTTACGCCTGCGACTTCTCACGAAGGCGTCGGCCAACGCGGTGCAAGTAGTTCTGGGCCGCCGCCATGGCAGTTTCGCGACAGTAGTCGGACTGCGCATCGGGACAGCCCAGCTTGCGAAAAGGCGTGCATTCAGGCAAGAAAGGACAGGCCCGGCAGCAATCCTCCACCTCATGCAGGCGCTTCAGCTCATCAAAGCGCGCCTGATTCGTCACGCCGTCCCACACGTCACCAAAGCGGTTCTCATCAAAGAGATGCTCGCAGTTCTGCAGCTGCCCTCCCGGCTCAATGACCGCACAACGATCCATGCTATCAGCCATGCAATAGTTGAGCGGGAACGAGCTCTTCTGTCGCCTGTGCTCGCCAAGGAGGCCGAAGGAGTCCGCAAGGTCCTCGACTTCTTGCACCGCACGCACCAGATTCGGAGCCACGGCCTCTCTGCGCATCTGAAAGAGTAGCGCGAAATAAAGACGCACGTTTGGATATTCCCCAAACTCCCTATGCACGTCTTCCACAAAGGCGGTGAGTCCGTCAAGGTTGTGCGCGTCGTAGTTGCAACGCAACTGTATCTTGACGTCACGCTCGGCCAAGAGTCGGATTCCACGTATCGCCGCATCGTAGTTGTGCAGACGCGGATTCAGGTAACGCTTGCGCTCCTCATAGGCAGCACGGTCGCCATCCAGCGAGACTTGGGCCTTTTTGAGCCGCCACAAGTCCCTCATCCGTTCAGCCAACTCTGGTGTCACGAGGCTCGCGTTCGTCGTAATGGATGACGTAAACTCCACGCCGCGTTCTTCAAGCGTCCTGCAGATGAAGTCAATACGCGGCACAGCCACGAGCGGCTCCCCGCCGAACCACTTCAGGCGAATGGGACCATCCCCTCGCGTGCGCTCAATGTAGTCCACCGTCGCCAAGGCCGTTTCCTCGGTCATGGTCGTCACGACAAAGTCATTCTCGAAGCAGTAGGTACACCGAGCGTTGCAACCCGTTGTGGGAAAGATTACGTAACTCACGTATCCATCTGCAGGCTTCCGCATAGAGAGCAGCACATTCCGGAGAAACACGTACTCCCAACACTCGTCATAGTCCTCCTCCACGATGCTGCGTTCCTCGGCAAGCGCAAGAAGGCCCTCTTGCTCAAGGACATCATAGGACGTGGTCGCACCACGGAGCCCGGAGATCGTATCCCACTCCCGCTCATCAAAGGCGTAGACCTGACCGGTAAGCGTATTCCTCAGCAGACGACAATCGCCCTCCTCGCGCACAACGCAGAAACCAGAGAGACGGTAGCATACACTTCGGCTGAGACTTCTCTCTCGGGCTATCTTGACTACCCGTTCGTATCCTTCGTTGATGAGCTTCATCTCATGGCCCCCCATCAAACTGCACAAAAAGACCGACGGCACCTATCTGCGCCGTCGGCATCCCATTCTATGTGTTTCTCCTGTGCTATGTGCTGCTAGTTATTGTCGCTGATGCAAATCTCGGGAGTAGTCACATCGTCAACCCCAACGCAGCTGCCCGTAATCACGTCAGTAGCCTCGAATTCCACAACCTCAAGCTCGAGTGCCTCGTATGCCTGCATTTAAATCTCCTTCTCGACACTATCGCCATCGTCGCCCGTCACCCGGATCATCTGCAACATTTGGTGACATGCTACCATATGCGTCTCGATTGTCTACCATTTATTAGAATTCGATTTCGGGAAGGACGATGTCGCCGTCTTCGTTGATGTATGCCTCGTTGGGGTCGTGGGGAATCTCACCGCTGGGCGTCTCGTCTCCCTGCTCCTCATCGTCCTTCTCTTCGGAAGGCTTCACCTCTTCGGAAGGTTTCGTCTCGTCGCCCTGGGAGCCATCCTTGCTCTCGTCAGCCGGCTTCGCCGAAGAGGAGGTATCGTCTTTGGCTGCCTCCGTCTCAGACTTCTCTGTCTTGTTATCAGTGCTCGAGCTTTCCTTCGCGCCCCCATTTGCGCTCGACCCGCCAGACGACTTGCCGCCATCCTTAGCGCTGGTGGTAGTGGTCGTAGTGGTGGTAGTGGTTGTCTCGCCCTTGTCGGCGGACTTGTCAGTGGACTTGTCTGACTTGCTGGACTTCGAATCCTTCTTGTCATCCTTCTTTGACTTGTCGGTTGACTTGTCGGACTTCGAGTCCTTCTTTGACGTATCCGTGTCAGGTACCTCAATCTCGGGCGTGGCCGTGTCGGGATTTGGGGTTGACTCCTTCGCTGCGGCCCCCGTCCCGCCACCCTGCATGCCCCCACCAAGCGTCATGGCCAGCACAATTGCCGCCACGAGCGCCACCACACATCCGGCGATAATCGCAATCTTCTTCTTGTCTGCCTCCATGCGACTCTCCTTTCGAAAAGGGCTTTGGCATGGCCCCGGCACCACCCGAGGAATGCCTTGCGTCCAGCATCGCCAAGGGCAAAGTGTAGCACGAAGGACACACAGAAGAGCCTATCCCTCGGAGAGAAAGGTGTATGCCCGTCATATGCCCATTTCTAGTGAAGGGGCGCAGCGAACCCCGCTGCGCCCTATACTGTGACGCGCTCAACAACGAAAGGACATATGCCGATGGAATCCGACGCGAGCATCTCGTACGAAGAGTACCTAGAGCGTTACGGTAGCCTCACCTATACGAACGTGGGGGTGAGCATGCTTCCCCTGCTGCGTCAGGGGAAGGACTTGTTTACCGTGCGCCGCAAGGGCCCAGAGCGCTGCAGGCGCGGCGATGTGGTGCTCTTTCGTCGCCCTCCAAGCTCGTACGTCCTGCATCGGGTGATCGAGGTGCGACCCGACGACTACGTGATCATGGGCGACAACTGCGTCAACCAGGAGCGTGGCGTTCGCGACGAAGACATCCTCGGCGTCATGACGGACTTCGTACGTGACGGGAGGCAGCACGACGTGTCGGAGCCAGGATACCGGGCCTACACGTTCCTCATACTCCACACCATTAGGCCACGCGTGTTTTGCAAGCTGGCGAAGGGGCGGCTGAAGCGCTTACTCAAAGGGAAGCTGAGCAAGAGGCGGGCTCACGCATGAGGAACTCCACGATTCGCTGGCTCCTCGTCGTCCCCGGCAAGCATAAGCTGCTCGTTCTTGCGCTCATCATTACGCACGCCCTCCTCGGGGCTTCCGGCGTGGTATACGCGCTGTTCTTGCGCCAAGTAGTAGACACGGCGGTCGCCGGCGACCGCGCAGGCTTCTGGCAGGCCATACTCTCAGTGGCGCTACTCATGCTCGCACAAATGACCTTGCGCGCCATCGTGCGCTGGATTACCGAACTCGCCAAATCCAACTTCGAGAACGCCTTCAAGGCGCGGCTCTCGCGTACGCTTCTCCACGGAGACTACCTGCGCGTGAGTGCCGTTCACTCCGCCGAGTGGCTCAACCGCCTGACCAACGACACGGTAGTCGTGGCTAACGGTTACACGGACATCGTTCCGGGGCTTGCCGAGATGGTGGTGAAGCTCGTGGGCGCCCTTATCATGATCATCGCGCTGCAACCGCAGTTCGCCGGCGTCCTCATTCCTGGCGGAACGCTGCTCATTATCTTTACCTGGCTGTTTCGCAAGCTGCTCAAGCGAATGCACAAAGACGTGCAAGAGGCCGACGGCAGGCTACGCATCCTCCTCCAAGAGTGCATGGGGAGCCTGCTCGTGGTTCGCTCATTCGCCGTAGAGGAACAAGAGCAAGGCCGCGTGGAGGGCCTCATGCGTGAGCACAAGGCCGCGCGCATGCGCAGGAACTACTTCACCAACGTGTGCAACATCGGATTCGCCGCGGCCATGAACGGCATGTACCTGCTGGGCATAGCGTGGTGCGGCTATGGCATCCTAGAGGGGACCATTACCTTCGGTACGCTGACGGCCATCACCCAGCTCATTTCCCAGATTCAGATGCCCTTGGCCAATGTGACCGGCTACGTACCCCGTTACTTCGCAATGATCGCCAGTGCCGAGCGACTCATGGAGGCAGAGTCCTTCGAGAGTGAGTCGACGCCCCCCAAGCCCCTCTCGGAGTTGGAGACGTTCTACCGCAAAGATCTCGCAGCCATAGGCCTGCGCGACGCGAGCTTCTCGTACCTCCCGGCCTCATCAGACACGGACAAGGCGGACGAGGACGAAATGCCCATCGTTCTCAACGGCCTCTCTCTAGAGATTGGTCAAGGAGAGTATGTGGCCTTCACCGGCCACAGCGGCTGCGGCAAGTCGACCGCGCTCAAGCTCCTGATGTGCGTCTACCAGCCGGATGACGGCGAGCGCTACTACGTGCGCAGAGACGGCGAGCGGGCGCCTCTGCTCGCAAAGCATCGCCGATTGTTTGCCTACGTGCCACAGGGCAACGCGCTCATGAGCGGCACCATTCGCGAGGTCGTGACCATGGCTGCGCCAGAGGCCGCGCACGACGAAGAGCGGCTGACCCACGCGCTGCGCGTTGCCTGTGCTGAGGAGTTCGTGAATGAGCTCGAAGACGGTCCCGACACCTTGCTGGGCGAGCGGGGATGCGGCCTCTCTGAGGGCCAGATGCAGCGTCTCGCCATCGCACGGGCAGTCTTTTGCGGAAGCCCGATCCTGCTACTCGACGAAGCCACGAGCGCCCTCGACGCGACGACGGAGAGGCAAGTCCTGCAGAACCTGCGCGCCATGACGAGCAAGACCGTCATCATCGTCACACACCGACCGGCTGCCCTTGACATCTGCGACCGAGTGCTAGCCTTTACAGAGAACGGCATCGAGGGGTGACGAAAGGCGGCAAGTGAGCCGTCCCCCGTCACCCTCACGTAGGCTCGCCGAGCCTATTTCCCCCGATTCCCCAACACGGGGTATATGCTTGTCAGCACATGAAAAATCCTCGCAAGCTCTCTACCTGCGAGGACTCCGTCATTTAGTGGTGCGGGCGAAAGGACTTGAACCTTCACGGGGTTGCCCCCATACGGACCTGAACCGTACGCGTCTGCCAATTCCGCCACGCCCGCGTTCGAAGCGTTACTCTAGCACATACGCCGCACGGTGTCTACTACTTTTTTCGCGGTCTGCGTCCTTTGCAGTAACAGAATGACACAGAGTGACGCTTTGCGCTAAAATGGGTATCATGCATCGACACACAGCTTAAACGAACGAGGAACCGTCGTGCAACGTACTCAACTCATGGCCCGTCCCCACGCCGCCGATTCGCCGGCCTCCCAGCCCGCAGGCTCTCACGCCGCCGCCCAAGTGCTTCTTGGGCGGTATCGCGTGCTCGCGGTCAACTCCCAGGGTGGCTTCGGCACGGTCAATGTCTGTTGGGACGCGCGTCTTCAGCGTCGCGTGGCTATCAAGCGCATCCCGCTGCGCGTGGGCGAACATTCTTCCAGCGAAGCATCCACCATCCAAGAAGCCCTCGCCGAGGCCCGTACTTCCTCAATGCTCTCGCACCCAAATATCGTTGCGATGTACGACTTTGAACGAGATGACAGTTACTCCTACCTCGTTATGGAGTACGTGGACGGCCTCAACCTCGCCGACTTTCTCGCACGCGTGGAGGACGGCGTGCTCACCTTTGACGAATGCGCCCATCTGGTCGACTCCGTGGCATCGGCCTTGGCCTTCGCGCACGAGAACGGAGTGCTGCACCTCGATATCAAACCGGCAAACATCATGGTGGACCGCTCGGGCAACGTGAAGCTCGCTGACTTCGGCATGGCCTCGCTCGCCTCGGCGGCAGGCTACGGCGGGGCTCGTGGCGGCACCGTGGGCTATATGCCCCCCGAACAGATCGCCGGCGACATGGTGGACGAGCGCTGCGACATTTTTTCGCTTGCCGTCGTCGTCTGGCAGGCGCTCACCGGCACCTGCCCCTTCGCCGCAAAGACCGCAGAGCAATCTCTTGAGCTCATCAAGCGCGGTCCCAACCCACCGCTCTCGCATGTCGAACCAGAGCTAGCCGGCCGGGTTGAGGAAGTGCTTATGCATGCCCTCGAGCCCAATCCCATGACGCGCACCGCGTCCATTGAGCGCTTCGCTCGTGACCTCGTGCCCGCTCTCGGCAATCCCCACGAAGGCGCCGCATCCCTACGCGATCTGCTCAACCAGGCCGAACCGGATGACGAGCCCGACATCGAACAGGACTGGGAACGGCTGCAGGTTCCCCTCTCGGCGCGCTTTCCCTGGCTGCGGCAGGTCTTCACCCGCTCCCTTGCCACAATGGCTTGCGCAGCGTTCGCGTATCGTCTCATCCCCTTCGTGATTCCCGATTCCCACAGGGCCCTCGTCATCGGCACCATTGGCCTCGCCATCGCAAGCGCGGTATGGCCTCCCCTGACAGGAGCGATTGCCATCGCGCTCGTCGTCGCCGGACTGTTCGCCCATCCTACGGCCACAGGGATATCGCTCGCCATCATCGTCGCTGCGTTGGGTATCGCGTGGTGGGTCCCCGCAGCAAGGAAGTCGCATCTCGCGGGGCCCGCTCTGCTCGCACCGAGCTGCCTTCCGTCTCCCCTCGCAGGCGTGTGCCCTTCCGCATACGCCCTCAAGCCCACAGCGGCGTTCTTCACCGGAGCTGGCAGCTTCCTCTTTTCCGTACTGGTAAACCTTTCAACGCAGACGAATTACTACGCCGAGGATCTTGTATACCTGTTGCTCGACATCGCTCAGGCACCACGCACTTGGGCGCTGACATTCGCATGCGCAGTTTCCTCGCTCGTCGGCGCGCTCATCTCACGTGATCGTAGCCCGTCACATGTGATGGCCGGGCAGCTCTGCTCGTGTCTATTCCTGATTGGGACGTATGTCGCGGCGTCGCACATGGAGAATGCCAACAATGCGACTGCTCTGGACATATCAGCGCTCGTTGTTGCGCTAAGCTTAGGTGCTATCCTGTGCATCGTATGTGCCCTCGCGGGCGACGGAGGCCACTACCTGGAGGGTGATGATTAGCATGAACGTTCTTTCCATTTTCGAGCAACGCATCAGCGCCATCTTTGAGGAAGACGCTCCCGGACAGCGCAAACCGTTCTCGTTCAAGCGGTTGGCAAAACGTGCTGTGCGCGAGATGGAGGACGAGACCTTCGTGATTGACGGAGTAGACACGGCACCCGCTCTGTACACCGTGCTCGTGTCCGCAACCGATGACGAGCTCATGCGCCCCATGTACGCACGCATCTGCGACGAGGTGTCACAGCTAGTGGAGGCCCAAGCAAAGAAGCGCGGCTACACCTTCGTTGGTCGTCCCCTCGTGCGCTTCATGGTGGATCCTGCCTTGCGCAGGGGCAAGTTCTCCGTCTTTGCCGAAAACATCGATCCCCGCACGCTGGCACGTCTGCGCGAAGAGGAGAACGCCTATCTGGGCATTACCGCACCCAAGAAGATTCCCTTCGGCCAGAACTTTGTTCCTGAACCAGTGCCCCTAACGGAAGAGGAGCCCACTCCGATCGCAAGTGAGGTCGGGTTCGTTTCCGCTCGGAGTGAGGCCCCAGCTGAGGAGCTCGACGCGCCTGTAATCGAGGAGTTCGACGCGCCGGAGCCTGAGGTCGAGGAGCTCGACGTACCGGAAGTCGAGGAGGAGTATCTCGAGGAAGAGGCCTTCGAGGAGAACGAATTCTTCGAAGAGAAACCTTTTGAGGAGCATATCGAAGAGCCGCTCGAAGAAGAGATCGTCGAGGAGCCGTTCGACGACATGCATGACGAGGGCCCCATCGACCCCGAGCCGATGGTAGACGAGAACGAGTGGTTTGACGAAGAGGACGCACAGGTCCCCGAGGCAGAGGAATTCGACGACATCGAAGACGAACCTCAGCAAGACGATGCGGTCGCAGATCTCGCAGAGGAGGACTTTGAAGCCGAAGACCTCACTGCGCCAGACACCGACACGGCACCAGCGCCTTCGGATGAGGACGCCGAGCAGCCACAAGAGGCAGATGACATTGAGGACGAGCAGCCAATCGAGGATGTGCGGCCAATTGAGGACAAGCAGCCCATCGAGGCGCCTGCGTCACGCGGAGTCCATTACAAGCCCGCCGCAGCTTCCGACCCTGCAGCTCAGAGGGAGCCGGAGCCGGTCGCAGAACCAGAGCATCCCACGCGCGTCATTCCCTCACGTCAGCAGCACGATACCTGCACCCTCACGGATACCGCGACAGGGCGCACCTACCAAGTGATCGTACGTCGCACCCCCATCGGTCGCGAGCGCATGGAAGGTGGCATTGTGCTACGCGATCCGAACGTCTCTCGTCGTCACGCCGAGCTGGTCTTTGAGAACGGTGTGTGGCTCATCCGCGACCTCGACTCCACGAACGGCACCTTGGTGGACGACATGGACGTACATGAGGCCATTCTCGCAGATGGTGACATAATTACCATCGGCCTCACAAACCTCGAGTTCAAGGCAGGATAGCATGGTCGACCTCGTTCTTTTCGCGGGGCGCATACTGCTTGTCTTTCTCCTGTATCTCTTTTTGTACTTCGCCATGCGCTCGGGTATCGGACTCGTGCGCGGTCAGCGACGCGACGCCGCCATCTGGGCGGTGGACGTGGAGAAAGGCTCAAAGCAGCTACGCGGCCTGCATGTAGACATACTAGGCCCGGTAGTCATCGGCCGTTCCCCCTCGTCAGACATCGTCATCGACGAGCCGTTCGTTTCTGCTACGCACGCACGCTTCACGTTGCAGGGCCCGGCACTCGTGCTCGAGGACCTCAACTCTACCAATGGCACCATGGTCAACGGTCACATCATCGGCCAGCCCGTCACTCTGCGTGACGGGGACGAGGTTCAGGTGGGTGACACCATCATGAGGGTGAGCCGGCGATGAGCGAAGCTGTCGAGCACATGGACAAGCCGACGAGTGAGGTCACCGAACCCGCCGAGGTAGTCAACGCGCCGGGGCGCAACGAGATGCCCGTGGACAACCGCTTGGACTCGCAGACGTCCGGCGGAGCCACCAACCATCTCTCGTGGGGCGCCCGCTCTGACGTTGGCCTTGTCCGCGGGCACAATGAGGATGCGTTCCTCGCCAAAGCGCCGCTCTTTGTGGTGTGTGATGGAATGGGAGGGCACGCCGCTGGCGAGGTCGCAAGTCGTATCGCCGTAGAGACCATAGCGGAGCGGGCTCCAGAACGCGCCGACGAGATTCTGCTGGGAGCAGCGGTCGAGGCCGCGAACGACGCGGTGCTGGAGGGTTCGCTCACCGGCAAGGGCAAGCCAGGCATGGGCTGCACTGCCACTTGCGTCATCGTGGAAAACAACCTCATGGCCGTGGCACACGTCGGTGACTCGCGCGTGTACCTACTGCATGGCGGCACACTCGTACGCATCACCCATGACCACAGCTACGTCGAGGAGCTTGTAGACGCCGGGGAGATCACTGCCGATGAGGCGCGCGTTCATCCTTCGCGCTCCATCATCACGCGTGCCTTGGGCTCTGACCCCGATATGTACGCCGACCACTTCACCTTGGACGTCACTACGGGCGACCGCATCATCCTGTGCTCCGACGGCCTCTCAAGCATGGTATCCGACAAGCAAATCGAGGAACTGGCCGTATCCAACGTTACTCCGCAAACTGCTGCAGACACCTTGGTCTCCGCGGCGCTTACGGCTGGCGGTCACGACAACGTCACTGTCGTCGTGGTAGACGTCGTCGAGGATGGTCTGGCCGAGATGCATCGAGCCGAGCTCAACAAGTCCGTGCTCACTTGGATTGGCGTCGTCATTCTTTCGATTGCCCTCGTGGCTGCGGTCGCCGTCGCGCTCGTCAGGAACTCGTGGTACGTCGGAAACAACGATGGCACGGTGGGCGTCTTTCGTGGCATCAATGACGAATTCCTCGGCAAGCCGCTTTACGAACTCGCCGAGTCAAGCTCGGTCAAGGTGAGCGACCTGCCCGTCACCACCCAACAGCAACTGGAAGAGGGCATCGCTGTTGCAAGCATGAGCGAAGGTTGCGACACCGTTGAGCGCTACCGCGACCAGATTGTCAACGAAAAGACTCGCGCCGCAGAGACAGCCGAGGCAACCAAGGCGTCCGCAGGCGCGAGTCAAGGCAAGGGCAATCCCGCGAATGCCGCCGCCGAGTCGGGTGACTCCGCGCCTGCCGAGGCCGCAGCCAAGGGGCAGCAGGCTGCTGACCAGGCCAACGAGGCGGCGAAGGCCGAGGTCAGCGCAAGCACGGCCGGCAAGGAGGGCGAGTAACATGGCTAGCACCTCCATGATGACACGACGCACGACTGAGCTCCTGCTACTATGCGCTGGGGCCTTGCCCGTGCTGCTCATTTACGGCATGTACCTCTACACGGCAAACCAGCAGCTCGATCTCACTGTCGAGGCGTTCGCTGTACCCATCGGTCTCTTTGCCGCATTTGCTGTGGCGCATGTCGCCATCCGCTTCCTGGCACCCGGTGCCGACCCTGTCATTCTGCCTACCACCTTC
Organism: uncultured Actinomycetes bacterium; assembly: GCA_900318935.1. Lineage (GTDB taxonomy): Bacteria > Actinomycetota > Coriobacteriia > Coriobacteriales > Atopobiaceae > RUG440. The sequence continues at coordinate 18,135 of ONMP01000001.1, read as the reverse complement.
GTGCTTGCAGGCATCGGCATCACCTTCGTGACACGTCTGAGGCCCGACCTAGCAGTCAATCAGGTGCTGTGGCTCTTTCTGTCGATAGTCGCCATGGTTGTGACGCTCGTCTGCGTGCGCAACCTCGATGACCTTTCCGAATATAAATACTCCCTGGGCATTGTCGGCATCGTGCTGCTCGTGCTCCCCATGCTCATCGGTACGGAGCAGGGCGGCTCCAAGCTCTGGCTCAGCTTCGGGCCCTTCTCCTTCCAGCCCGGCGAGATTGCCAAGGTGCTCATCATCCTCTTCTTGGCAGCGTATCTCTCGGAAAACCGCGAGTTGCTCTCCGCATCTACCAAGAGCTTCGGTCCAATCGCGCTTCCGGAGCCAAAGATGCTCAGGCCGTTGCTCATCATGTGGGGAATCAGCCTGCTTGTGGTCATCTTTGAGCGCGACCTTGGCAGCGCGGTTCTCTTTTTTACCTTCCTCGTAGTGATGATCTACGTCGCGACGGGCAGAATCAGCTACGTGCTCTTTTCCATAATCCTACTGCTTATCGGCGGCATCTTCTGCTATCAAGCATTCGGCCACGTACGCAACCGCATCCAGATTTGGGTCGACCCCTTCGCGAATCCCGACGGTGGCTATCAAATCATCCAGTCGCTCTACTCTCTCGCAGACGGCGACCTCGTAGGCGCGGGCATCGGCAATGGTCTGCCTCGCCTGATTCCCGTCGTCGAGTCCGACTTCATCTTCTCGGCCGTAGGCGAAGAGATGGGGCTTCTGGGCGGAGCAGCCATTTTGTTGCTCTACATGGTCTTTGCCGTGCGTGGTTTCGCAACGGCGGCCCGTGCCAAGTCTGACATGTCGGCGTTCACGGCTGTGGGCCTTACGACCTCCATCGCCTTCCAGGCGTTCCTCATCGTGGGAGGATGCACTCGGCTGCTCCCCCTCACGGGCGTGACCCTACCCTTCATGAGTCAGGGAGGTAGCTCGCTTTTGGCCAGCTTCATCGTAGTGGGTCTGCTCCTGCGCACGGGCGATCAGGCTACCGGTCGCGAGGCACTCCTCACGAGCTCCGCGACCACGGTGACTCCAGCGTTGTCCACCGAGGATGACGAAGACGCGCAAAAAATCGCCGCCGTTGCCCATGGCGGCAACGTACGCGGACGCTTTGGCCTCGATACCCCTGAGTCAGGCGTGCTTGGTCGCGTTGCACTCGGCAACCGTCTCACCGCGCTCATCACGGTCTTTACGATCCTCTTTGCCGCACTCATCACCAACCTCACGTATGTGCAGGTAGTGCAAGCTCAGAACTACAAGCAGATGCCCAACAACAACCACACAATCGCTCGAAGCTATCGCGTACAGCGAGGCGCCATAATCACCTCCGATGGCCAGACACTTGCTGAGAGCATCCAGAACGATGACGGGACTTACAGCCGTGTCTACCCCAACGGAAACGTAGCAGCGCATACGGTGGGCTACCTCTCTGAGCGGTACGGAGCCACGGGTGTTGAGTCAAGCATGAACGACACCCTGCGCGGCAATGACAATTTCTCGAACTGGCATAATGCCCTCGACTCGCTGGCAGGCAACCCAACGCCTGGTGCTTCGGTGGTCCTTACGCTCAACTTCCAGATGCAGCACGCCGCCGAATCGGCTTTGGCACCCTATCAGGGAGCGGTCGTGGTACTCGATCCGTCCACGGGAGCCGTGCTCGCCAAGGCGTCGAATCCCACGTACAGCATGGACGGCGTCGCAGACGTCATCGAGTCCGCAGATGAAGGCGCAAGCCCCCTCGTCGATCGCACCACGCAGCTCTACACGCCGGGCTCGACCTTCAAGGTGGTGACCCTCGCTGCGGCACTCGATACTGGCCTCGCGACACTTGACACGCCCTATCCGGCTCCAGCCTCCCTCGATATTGGCGGCCAGCTGGTCTCGAATGACCATGGCGGGGAGTACGGAACCCTGAGCCTGCGCGACGCACTGGCACTCTCCGCAAACACGGTCTTTGGTCCGATAGGCAACCAGTTGGGACCCGATACGCTTGTGCAATATGCAGACAACTTCGGCTATGGCTCCAAGCTTGGTCTCGACTTCATCTGCCAGCCGTCGCTGATGCCCGTCCCGGGCGAGATGACGGAGTGGGAGACGGCATGGTCTGCTTGCGGTCAGCCCGTGGGCGAACACCCTAGTCCAGCCGGTCCTCAGACCACTGTCATGCAAAACGCCATCACCGCAGCCGCAATCGCCAACCATGGACAGGCAATGAACCCATACGTGGTTGATCACGTGCTCTCTCCTGAAGGCGCAACCGTCTTTACCACTACGCCCAGGGAGCTCTCACGCCCCATGCGCGAGGACACGGCGGCGCAGGTGGGCGAAGCGATGCTCGGCGTCGTCACCAACGGCACGGGCATGGATGCCCAAGTAGACGGCTACCTCGTAGCGGGCAAGACAGGCACCGCACAGGTTGGTTCCGACTCCATCAACTCGCTCTTTATCGGATACGCTCCTTATGACCATCCTACGCTGGCCATTTCGGTCTGCATCGAAGGCCAAGGCGAGGATGTGCGTGGAGCAGCAGCGGCAGTCGCACGCGAGGTGCTAGCTCAGTGCCTCAACGTGCAGGCATATGGAGCGGCCATATGACAAGACGAAACTTAAGCGGCAGTCAATTGCCGCATCCCGATAACTGGCACGAACGGGAGGCTCTGACGATGGGACCTACGATGGCAAACAGGTCAATGGGGGGGCGCTATACGGTCCAGGACAAGATTGGCACTGGCGGTATGGCTATCGTCTACCGTGGCCTCGATGAGGTACTGGGGCGCACTGTGGCCATAAAGACCATGCTCCCCCAGTACGCGAACGACGAGTCATTCGCGGCACGCTTTAAGCAGGAGGCACAGGCAGCCGCGGCGCTGCAGAGTCCCTATATAGTGAGCGTGTATGACTGGGGCCGTGACGGTGACACGTATTACATCATCATGGAGTACCTTCGTGGCACAGATCTCAAGAGCGGCATACGTAAGCACGGAGCTCTTGAGTGTCGCAAGGTAGCGCAAATCGGCTCGCAGATCGCCAAGGCCCTCACGGTGGCACACAACCATGACATCATCCACCGCGACATCAAGCCACAAAACATCATGGTACAGCCTGACGGCAATATCAAGGTCATGGACTTCGGCATTGCCCGAGCAAAGAACAGCCATCTGACCACCGATAACTCCGTCCTTGGCACGGCACATTACGTGAGCCCCGAGCAGACACAGGGACACGACCTCGGCCCGACTAGCGACATTTATTCACTTGGCATCGTCATGTACGAGGCGGCGACCGGACAGGTGCCCTTCGATGGCGACGACGCAATTTCGGTCGCGCTCAAGCAGGTGAACGAACCTCCCATGCCGCCGAGCCAAATCAATGCCCGCGTTGACCCTGCGCTTGAGGGCATCATCCTCAAGTGTATGCAGAAGCGTCCCGAGGATCGTTTCCAGACGGCCGCTGAACTCGATCACGTTTTGCGTGACTACCTTTCTGGGCGTCTGCAGGCAGTCAACGAGCAAACGGCAATCGTCGCCAATGCCGAGACTAACCGCATCAATCGCGGTGGTCGTGCGCCGTCAAACACGGGCTCTCTCACCGCACGACGCCAAAACACCGGGCAGCTCTCCGGCCAAACGACGGGCCATTATCGCACGCGCAGCGCTACCGAGGCCGAGCTCAACCGAAAGCATCGTCGCAACGTCGCCATCGGCATCGTGGTCACCTTACTTGCCATCATGGGCATCGCGCTGGGCTTCTTCCTTATAGCGGGCCGTCGCTCGACGCATGTGGTGCCCAAGTACGAGGGCCTCGCGCGCGACGAGGCCATACAGCAGATTGAGAAGTCTGGCTATTTCAAAGTCGGAACAATCAAAGAGGACTTCAGCAGCGAATATGCTGTTGGCATCGTGATTGATCAGAACCCCGACGCCGGCAACTCCGCTCGAGACGGCTCCTCCATCGACCTCGTCGTATCCAAGGGCGAAGAACCGGCGCAGACCGTCACCGTTCCCGAGCTCAAGAACATGACAGCTGCTGAGGCAGAGGCTGCCTTGGCTCAGGTAGGCCTTATAGCCAAGGCGAGCGACCCGGTCTTTTCCGGTGAGATTGAGAAGGATCGCGTAGCGAGTCAAGATCCAGCACCCAACACTTCCGCAAAAGCTGGTGCAACAATCATCTACCGCCTGAGCAAGGGTGCTGAGGACCTCGACATTCCTTACGTAGTGGATATGACGCAGGCAGAGGCAGAGTCCGCCCTACAGACAGCAGGGTTCCTCTGCGAGGTTGAGTCTGCAGAGAGCGACGTCTACGATGTCGGCTACGTGAGCAGCCAATCCCAGACCGGAAAGGCTAAGCGTGGCACGACCATCGTCATCACCGTCTCAAGCGGCTCTTCTCAGCGAAGCATTCCCTACGTAGTAGGCAAGTCCTCATACGCGGCAACCAGCGACCTAGAGAACGCAGGCTTCTATGTGGACTACAGCTATTCCTCGTCCAGCGACGTTCCCAGTGGCAGCGTCATATGGCAGTCATCAACTGGTTCGGCCACACGAGGCTCGACGATAACGCTGACCATCTCCACTGGCCCCGACACGTCAAGCTCCAGTTCTAGCTCGAGTTCCGGCTCCAGCTCAAGCTCCAGCTCCGGATCGAGCAGCTCTTCGGATGACAGTGGCTCTGGATCCTCAGGAGGCAGCAGCTCCGAGGGCGAGAGCTCCAGCGAGGGAGGCAGCAGCTCCGAGGGCGAGAGCTCCAGCGAGGGAGGCAGCTCCTCCAGTTCGGAGAGCAGCGAGTCAGGTAGCGGTGGCGATTCCTCCAGCAGTAGCGACAGCAATTAGGAAAAGGGCGCTTTTCAAGCCACTGACCGTGCACTCCAAGTTTGAGCGCGTCGAAAGGAAATCAAATCCTTTCGACGCGCTTTCATTTAAGTACACAACGCACGACCAAACAGCTGCCGTCCGCATTGAAGGTAAAAAGCGTGAGGTCCCAATCATGCAGGATGGCATCCAGCTCATCAACATCATCCGTTTCGACATTACTCACGATGTAGTCATACGTTGCCCCATCCGCTGCTACAAAGCGAACAGTATCGCGGATTCCCAAACTCGTCATTCGACCAAAATGGCTTGCGTAACCCTGCCCACAGATGACGAGGTCAGAGTAGACATAGCTCCCCTGGTAGCGGCAAGGACTCCGTCTGAGGAGCTCATCGTTGATGTCTGCGGCCACGGGTAGGTTAAGGTCAAGCGACGCGATGTGAAGAGAGCCCAGATACTCGTAGCCATCTATGACTATCGTTGGCATGCTGTCGGATTCTTCACGACCCAGCCAGTCTTCGCCTCGTTCGCGCTTGCGCATCGTCGCAGCATGCGGCTCGGGCCGCACCTCATCAAGCTGTGCTAGAACCTTTGCGCTAGCCTGACTCGCCGTTAGGTCAGCAAACACCCCAGAGGTCACCATGGCCACCGCCACAGCAATCAACGCAATACCCACGATGATGAACGCACCAGTATGGCGCACGGTACTGGTGTTGCCCGTGCGCCATACTGGTGCTGAATGCTTGCCAGAGGCCTTTCCCATGTCGTGCTATTTCTTGCGTTTGGAAAGCACGAAACCCGCAATGACCGCTGCGATGCCCACAATTGCAATAGCAACGAAGGGTATGGATTGGTCTCCTGTCTTTGGTACGCGCTGCCCCACTGACGTTGAGCCTCCACTGTCAGTTGAGGCCGTAACAGTACGCGGCGAAGACGATGTGGATGTGGAGTCATTACCCGGCTTATTGCCCTCAGAGTCAGTCGGAGGTGTTGTCTCGCCCTTAGGCGTATTGGTAAACGTCACCTTACTACCATCCTCCGAAGCTTCATGTGTCGGTACCAGCCCTTTGGTATCCGTCTCTTCAACCATGTACTTTGTGTGCTCGGGCAGCCCCTTTGCTACCTTGACCTCTCGATCGGCGAGGGTAAACTCTGCTACACCGTCCTTGAAAGTCATGTCACCAAATCTGTGCGTGCCCATAAACGTCTCAGAGTCGTGCCATATAGTAACTTTGAAGCCGAAGGACTTGGTCTTGTCCTCCTCCTTCGAGCTGTTCACAATCTTCTTTACTTGGAACTCACCGTCGTTCGTACCGGTATCTTCTTCGGGCTTATATGTATTTGTGAAAGTCACTACTGTCCCATCATCGGAACTCTCATGCGAAGGGGTCAATCCGAGCGTGTCAGTCTCCTCCACCATATACTTAGTGCCTTCGGGAAGGCCAGTGGCTTTCTTTGACTCGCCATCCTTAAGCGCAAAGGTTGCAACTCCATCAGTAAAGGTCATGTCTCCATATTCACCCGTAAGCGTACTTCCCCAGAGCCTAACCGTAAACTCGTAGAGTTTCGTTTTGTCCTCTTCGCGTTCGCTCTCTACTTTTTTCCTAACCTCAAGGTCGCTGTCAGTTTTGCCAGTCTCAACGTCAGGATAATAGCCGTTCGTGAAGGTTCGCACAGTCGTCCCCTCGGACTTCGTCTCTACGGAAGATGGCATAAGGTCGTCATAGTCGAGTTCTTCCACCAGATATTCCGTCTCGGGCATAAGACCTGTCGCAGTGGCGGATTCGCCATCCGCAAGCGTGATGGTAGCGACACCGTTCAAGAATTCCATATCACCAAAGGTGCCTGTCAGATCCGGCCGATTGGTAAGCGTCACCTGAAAGGTGAACTTCCGTTTTACATCCTCCGGTCTGGTACTCTGCACCCTCTTCGAAACGACCAGCTCATCGTCTACTGAGCCGCTCCCATGCGAGGGATCGTCGCCACCAGGGTTCTCGTGACCGCCACTGTCGGGCGGAAGGTAGCCGAGTTTTGGACGAGCAATTACGTCTAACTCGCCTTTCAGCGGTACCGATAGCAAGAATGGACTCATGATGGCAGCGTTCTCATCCGCGCTATCAAATGCGTGCATCACTAGGTAGAGCCCCTCCTCAACATCACCAAAGTATGCCTGCTCCTCTGTGATTTCAGTCGATCGATAGTTTGGCTCCTCGAAAGGCAGATTGACGGCGCCACTTACGACACCGTTCTCAATGGCGTCGGAAATTTCCTTGTTGTGACTATCGAGATCGTTCGGATTAAGCTCCTCAATGAGTTTGACCGCTAAGTCATCATCCTCGTGACCTTCTGCAATCAGACCTTCCTCAAGGACGTAGTGCATTGCGTCCTTGTCTAAGGTCGCCACTCGAAAGAGCTCGATGGTACCCGTAACCGTAGCTTCGGATCCCTCCACGGGATTTGACAGATCTAGTGTCACGCTCCCCGTCTCAGCGTACGCAGGGGTTGGTAAAAGGAGCACGGTAAGCAACAGGGCAAGTATGCGACCTATGCTTTTACGAAAGCACAAATGCCTAGTCATAATCATTCTCCTTCGCGTGGTTCTGTGTATTCGTCCGCATGTATAGCCTTGCTTTGTCGCTGCGAGCGGCGCATGCGAAACCCTTCAGTCGCCTCGCTCGTGCTCTTTCTCAGGCGCGAACGACGCCTTGTAGTCAGCATAACCCAAACTAGCGAAATTATCAATGCTGGCACACCTAATGCAAGGGAAATGGCGCGCGTGTCAATCTGTATTGCGTCAGCCAGGACGGCATCTACGGGGTTGCTCGTCCGGCGACCCCGGACGAGCAACCGATGAGTATTGATACCGTAGGGAGTGCAGGTGATGAGTGTAACGTAATCCTGATCTCGGTCAATCGCAAGGTCGTTCACATCGGTAGGCAGCACGATGCGCACCTGATCCACCTCGTAGGTCGTTGTCTTGTTAAGTACCGTGAGGCTAAAGAGATCCCCAACAGCCAAAGCGTCGAGGTCCGAAAAAAGCCTCGCGCTGGGGAGTCCTCGATGGCCTGAGACACAGCAATGAGTGCCCTTGCCTCCAACGGGAAGACTACTTCCCTCTATGTGGCCAATGGCCACCTGAAGAACTGCGTCGCTCGTACCGTGATAGATAGGCAGTGTCACGTCAATTTTTGGTATGTCAATGTATCCCATCATGCCGTTGCCGGTGACGTTGAGTAATGAATTGTAGCGCTCACGCTCTTTCTCGCTCATCGCAAACCGCATGCCGGTCTTTGCCAGTTTTTTGTTGTACTTCTCAGCATCGGCAATGGTCTTTTCGAGTTCCTCGGTATTCATCTCGACCACAGCTTGGTCGTAGTTGGCGATGGCGTAGCTCTGATGCATGCTATTCCACCAGTCCGAGAAGGACGGATAGGCCATGAGACCGAGTCCCACGAGGCCTATGATAACGATGATGATCGACACCACATCGCCACGTCTGCGCTTCGCGCCAGCCGACGTCATCTCTCGCTTCTTTTGTCTCACACCGCTCTCCTCTGGCTACGCATCGCACTCACACGCGATGTCTACGACACGAACCCCAGATTGTCGAGGGGCCAAACACGCAAAAACACCTTACCCACCATGCGCTCGGTAGGCACGCAGCCAATCTGCATTGTGCGCGAATCCACTGAAGTCTCACGGTGATCACCCAGCACGAAGTATTGTCCGTCGGGTACCTGGAAGGGCAGATCGATGTCACAGGCTCCGAACGATGTCTCCGTGAGATACGGCTCATCAATCTTTGTCTTGTTGACGTACACCGTCCCATCCTTGTCCATATCGAACCAGTCGCCCGGACCACAGATGACTCGCTTGACGAGAATTTTGTTGTTATAGTAAAAAGCGATAATGTCCCCATTGTTGTACTCGGGAGCCTTAACTGATACGACAATTTCGCCCTCATTGAGCGTTGGCGTCATGGAAGACCCATAGATGCGCAACGTTGGCAAGAGAAACGTAGCCACTAGCACAACAACGGCAGCTACCGTGAGCAGACCCCCAAGCGTGCTGCCCAATACGCGTAGGATTCGCCGTTTCTTCTCACCTTGCTTCAGCTCGCCTGATATTTCCTCAGTCGAGAGTCGTCGTACTTCCCGATTGTTTTCGCTCATGACCGCCCATCGCCTTTGTCAGCCTTGCCCGTCTGTTGCGCGCATAACTGCTCGACGTTGTGCAGATATATGTCAGCGGCTTCCTGCGCCGCCTCAAAGATTCCGCTCAGTCTCAGTGCCGCTTCAGCCAAGTTTCCAGCATCGGCAATCGCAATTTCCCGCTCGTCAAGCAGTTTCTTGAGACGTATGTTCTCGTCGGTAAGCTGCTCGTTTTCCTCCTCGAGCTCCAAGAGTATCTGCAGTAGTTCCTCGCGTCTGAGTCTTTGCAGCCTATGATCCCTTGCCACAAATCATCCCTTCGCCATTTGTTTCCTCAATTCTCATGATAACCTAATCGACCAATTCACTACGTCTCAAACGGGCAAGGTACACAAAAGGGGTAACCCTTTCACGTACCCTTACTCCACGTCACTTCACCGTAATCGTTGCGGTAACTGTAGTCGTGCGCGACAGGTACTTGTCATTGCCCTCTGCCTTGACCTGCACTTTCATAGTGTATGTGCCCTTCGTCGTCCCCTTTGCCACCTTGACCTTGCCCGTAGCTGTGTCGAGCGTCAGGGGGCTATCGCCAGAGACCTTCTTGTAGCTCACCATGCCCTGGGCACTGGTCACGCTGATAGGTGATGTGGTGACGTCCCTGCTCTTGAGCGTGGTGAACGACGCCGATCTGGCAACTGCCTTAGCGACCATGGGGTTGGTACGCTTCTTTACCGTCACCGTAATCTTTTTTGTCGCGGCCTTCCATACGCCCTTTGCCGCGGCCTTTATGGTAATTGTGGCCGTACCGACCTCAACGGAAGTAAGCCTGCCCGCGGTCGAAACAGTAACGACGCTCTCGTCCGAAGACGTATAGGTCAGATTGCCTGCTCCGGTCGTGACCGTGGCTCCTATCAAGGCTGTCGAGCCCATGTACACGGTCTTGTCCGACGCGGTAATGGTAGGCGTGGCCTTGACGGTGACGGTGATCTTCGCTGTGGTAGCCGCCCACACGCCGCTAGCAGCAGCTGTGATGGTTACCGTGGCCGTACCCTGCTTGACGCCCGTCAGTACTCCCTCATCGCTTACCGTAACGACCTTCTCGTTAGACGACTTGTAGCTCAATGCGCCGGTGCCATTGGTGAGCGTAGCTCCCACGCTAACTGTCTTGCCCTTATCAACAGACTTGTTCGTGGCCGTAATGGTCTGTGGTCCCTTGATGGTGACGGAAACCTTTGCCGTCGCCTCTGCCCACTTGCCGTTCTCCGCCGAGGTGACGGTAACGGTCGCCTTGCCAGGCGAAACGCCCGTGAGCTTGCCCGCAGGCGAGACAGTAACCACATTCTGATTGCTCGTGGAATACGAAAGCTCTCCAGCGCCACTCGTCACGCTTGCGCTCAGGCTCGCGGTCTTGCCAGCTGTAAGCGTCTTGCTCGCCGCGACACTGATGGTGGGCGTAGCCCTCTGCACCTTCACCGTAATCTTCTTCGTCGCCGACATCCAGTACTTCGTAGCTGCAGAGGTAATGGTGACCTGCGTCTCACCTGCCGCTACCGGCTTCAAAAGACCCGTTGAGTTGACCGTCACCACTCCCTCATCCGCACTCTCGTAGCTCAGCTTGCCCGCCCCACTCGTCACGGTAGCCCCAATGGAGAGGGTCTTGTTTGCATAGAGGGTTTTGCTCGAAGCAGTGATGGTGGGTTTGTCAGTCACCACCACCGTGATTCTTGCGGTCGCGGACTTCCAGTTGGCCGTCGCAGCTGATGTGATGGTTATGGTCGCCTCGCCTATCGCGACGGGCGTGAGAGTGCCGTTGGTCGAGACCTTCACTACCTTCGCGTTGCTGGACTTGTAGCTGAGCGCGCCTGCACCGCTCGTCACGCTTGCCTCGACCTTGCCCGTCGTGCCCAGCTTGAGGGACTTGTTAGCCGCCGTGATGGTAGGAGTGCCCGTCACCGTCACCTCGATCTGCTTGGAGGCGGATGCCCATGCATCGTTCTCGGCCGACGTGATGGTAACGGTGGTCTTGCCCGCGCCGACGCCCTTCAGCTGGCCCGCACTCGACACCGTGGCTACGGCCTCGTCGCCCGACGCATACGACAACGCGCCGGCGCCGCTCGTCACGCTAGCTCCGATGCTCACGGTCTTGCCTACCACAAGTGACTTTGCCGTGGCCGTGATGGTGGGGATGCGCCTGCTCACCGTCACGGCAATGACCTTGCTGGCACCTGCGCAATTGGTATTCTCCGCCGCCGTGATGGTGACCGTAGCAACACCCGGCTTGACCGGTGTGAGCTTTCCCGCCGTCGAAACGGTGACGATGCTCTTATCCGACGACTCATAGCTCAGCTTGCCAGCACCCTTGCTTGCCGTAGCCCCCACGCTTGCAGTCTTTCCCATCTCGACGGTGATGTCCGACGCGGTAATGGTGGCGGTGCCCTTGTTGATAACAAAGGTCGCCTTTTTCTCGCCCTCATAACCGTTGATTCCCGTGACGGTGACGGTTGCCGTGCCGACATTCGTATTGTTCTTGTATGCAACAGTGAAGTCGGAGCCAGCTACGAGCTTGCGTCCACCCAAAGTCACGGCGGGAGTGGGCTCGATGGCAGCACCTGTGTAGGTCTTTGCAGGAATTGATGCAACGCTGGCATCGGCAAGCGTGCCTTTGGATTCGACGCGCTCGAAGGCGCCCGTTGCAGCGTCGATGGAGTAGTAGATCGGGGCATGCTCGCCCGAGATGTCCTCGGCGAACCACATAATGCGCCCGTTGTGGACCATGGGATCGCAGTCCGAGAGCAGCGCGTCGACCGTCTTAATCGTACCAAGCTTCTTTCCGCTGCCGTCAAGGAAGACGTACCGCACCTTCCCGGTCTGCCTTGTGTTTGGCAGGGTACGTTGCCCCCAGCAGTTGACCTCAGCCCAGAGTGCAAGGAAGCGGCCGTCGTCGACCTTCACGAGCTTGGGGAAGTCGGCACCCAACTTGCCGTCAGAGGCATAGGAAGTCAGATACGTAATCGAGGTGGAGAGACTCGGCGTCGTCACGCTCACGTAGGCGTTGCGCGGAGCATTGAAGTTCGGTTCTCCAGTCCCGCTCTGATCGTATGTCACACCAGTGCCCAACAAGGTCTGGGCGGAGGCGGATGACTCGAAGCCGCCCAAGGTCACGCCGGTGGAATTGTTGCCAAGAGTCCCACGTATGGCAAGGACGGTCGCGTTGTTGCCGGTCGCGCCTAGACGTTTGATGGTCACGGCTCGCGGATACGTATCGCCCTGATCAAGCGCATACATGTTGCCGGAGAGCGCAGCCAAACGCTGAGCAAACGAATGCGACACGTATCCGTAGTTCGCCTGCTGCTGATTGAGCTTGTACGTCATGGAATCCTTGACCGCCATCGTGGACTCGTTGACGACGATGTGGACGTTGCTCTGATGCGCAATGCCGTTTGAGTCCTTGTACATCAGGTGGGAGGTGCGCACATGCAGCTCGCCGCCTAGCTCCTCCATGACGCAGCCACCCGAGGCAAAGGGCGTCCGGCTTCCCGTCGTCTTGACAACCGACTCCAGTCCCTTGGGTACAAAGGCGGTGGCAGCAGAGAGCTCCGCGGCCGCAAGGAAAGACCAGCTCTTGTTGTACTTCGAAATCCTATACACCGAAAGCTTATCGTTCTCTCCCGCGTTCGTCTGCCCTGTCACGACGAAGTTGTACTTGGCGCCCGAGTAAAACCCTCCCCAGCAGAAGTTGCTCGACGAGGCAAGGTCACTCGGCGCGTAGGTCGTTGACGCGATGACACGGCGAGAGTCCACGCCGAGAAGCGAGGCCGAGAGGGTCTCGACGATGAGGCTGCCGTCGACGAACTCGACGCGCTCTAGGCGTCCCGAAGCGTTGGTGTGCAGATAAGAAGTGCGCGGCTTGTCGCAGTTCTGCGGATTGTAGAGACGCACGTTGGCCGTGATGTTTGGCTCATAACTGCCGGATTGAGCTTCCCACGAGGAAACGGAGCCCTCATCCCACGCGAGCGGCGTACGAGAGTCTGCCTCGGGATCGTCCTCGTCAAAGGGTGCCGCCAAAACCTCGAATTCCTCGCTCATGGCAACCCCACCATCCTGGTCGGTCCCGACCGCCGCAGCGTCATCCGGGTCGGACTGCACGCTCAGTTTCGGCTCCGCCGAAGGCTCGATCTCGTCGGAGTCCTCCACGACAGCGTCGTCCTTCACGAGAGCTTCTTCTGACGCGTCGTCTGTCTCAAGGATGTCGTTATTGCCCTCCTCGACACCCGCTGAATCCTCAGAGGAGGCAATCTCGACAGCAGCATCATCCACCGTCTCGATTGCCTCGGCCAAGGCAGGTATCGGAATCAGTCCCCACACCATGGCACAAGTCACACACAGTGCCACGAGAGCTCGAGTTTTTACGAATCGGGAGTCATCGCGAGTGTTCATGGCATCCTCCGTCTATGTGTGGGGTTTTCATCATTATAACACATGAGTCTCACGATTGCGACGGCCCCTTTGGCTCATACTCAGTGAGCTGAAAGGGTTTGTGCTGTAACTCCGCCATCTCCGACTCAGGTCCTGCGCAGTATCATCTATGAAACAGAATCGTCATCATCTATAATACAGATTCTGTAACCAAGCCACGCATCCATAGGAAAACGCATGCAGACAGACTTGGCACGACACATCGAGGAGACCTTTTCCATCGCGCTGGAGAGAGGGTACATCCATGTGTATTACCAGCCCGTAGTGCGTTCCATCTCGCGCAAGCTCTGTAGCTTCGAGGCCCTTGCGCGTTGGATTGACCCAGAGCTTGGCTTCATTCGACCTGACCAGTTCATCCCCGTCCTCGAGCGCATGCGAGTAATCCACCTACTTGACACGCACATCATCCGTCAAGTCTGCGCGACGATTCGCGAGTCGGTGGAGAAGGGCCAGACACCAGTGCCCGTGTCTGTGAACCTCTCGCGCCTAGACTTCACGCTGTGCGATATCTTCGCCGAGGTTCGCCACGCCGCAAGCGACTACCAGATTCCGCATGACTTCCTCTACATCGAGATTACCGAAAGCCTGATGGCCGACCAGCACACAAATATGCACGAGATCATTGAGTGCTTTCGTTCGGACGGCTTCCAGATCTGGATGGACGACTTCGGCAGCGGATACTCATCGCTCAACGTCCTCAAGAACTTCTCGTTCGACGAGATAAAGCTCGACATGAAGTTCCTCAGCTCCTTCGACCAACGCTCGCGCTACATCGTGGCATCTGTTATACAGATGGCCAAACGCATCGGCATTCACACCTTGGCTGAGGGCGTAGAAACAGAGGAGCAGTTTCGCTTCCTACGCGACATCGGCTGCGAGAAGCTCCAGGGATACTTCTTCGGCCGTCCTCAGCCACTTGACGAGTCCCTAGCACACGTCGCATCTCTCGGAATTGAGATCGAGTTGCCGCGCGCGCGGGCCTATTATGACAGCATCGGCAAGGTAGACCTGCTCAGTGCCGTCCCCTTCATGTCGCACGAGGAAAAGGAACGCGCCCTCTCGAGCGCACGCCAGCTCAACAGCATCCCCCTAGCCATCGCCGAGGCGCGCACAGACTCTTTCAGTGTGCTCTTCTTCAACGCGGCCTTTGAAGACATCACGCAGAACATCGACGTGATCTCGGGCGTTTTCGCACGGGAGATGCTGCGCGAGCCTCAACCGTACTCCCTGCTCCCCAGTCGTGTCATCAACCTCATGGAGTCCACACGCTCGGCGAAGAATGGCAGGATGCTCTTCGTCTCCAACGAGGAGTACTACGAGATACAAGCCAAGTGCATCGCCCAGACGCGAGACGCCCACTGCGTGCTGTTTCGCGTGAGCAACCTTTCCAAGGCATCCGAGTCGGAGAAGACCAGCCATCTCGACGATAGCCTGCGGCAGATCTATACCCTCTATGAACGCATCACGCTCTTGGACACGCAGTCGGACACCATCATGCCCCTCTACATGGGGACGCGCGAGGATTTAGTCTCCGGCCGAAGCGACATCCGCTGCATCTACAAGGAATATGCTATGCGTTGGATCTTCCCCGAGGATAGGTCAGCGTTCCTCGAGTTCTTTGACATGGATACCATCGAGGACCGACTCGACGCGCAGAGCAGTCTCAGCACTTCCGTCATACTGCGGAGTCTCGTGCGTCGCGGGCATTATGTGTGGAAGAGCTACACGATCTTGCGTCTGCGACCACAGGCCTTCCTCGTCCTCATCCGCAACATGCAGAGCGAGGTCAGAGGCCTGCGTTCTCGGGCAGAGGCGTACACCTTTGCGCCAAATGAGGCAGATCCCACCGAGGGATACGCATGGAGAACGCTGCTCAATTCCGGCTTGATCAACCTCTTTTGGAAGGACCTCGACCGTCGCTTCCTCGGAGCAAGCAAGGGCTTTCTCGACTATTACGAGTTCGAGTCAGAGAACGACATTCTCGGCAAGACCGACGAGGATCTCGGGTGGCACGTCCAGCCCGATCCTTACATGAACGACGAACTGCGTGTCATCAACGAGGGACTTACCACGCACAACGTGCCCGGTCACTGCATGTCGCACGGCGAGAATCGCGACATCGTTGCCAGCAAGACGCCACTCTACGACCGGGAAGGTCAAATCATCGGTCTACTTGGATACTTCATAGACACGGGCTTCCTCGCCGAGAGCGATATGCGCGTAGAGGCGTCCAAACGTCACGACATGCTTACAGGGCTCCTCAACTCACGGGGCATCCACGAGGAAGCTCGTCTTTTTCGAGACATATACTATCTGCGCAACATCGACTTTGCGCGGGTAAACGTTGCCATTGACGACATGGAGTCCATCAACGCTCAGTATGGTTATGACTTTGGCGACAAGGTCATTGCCGCACTCGGACACGCCCTCATGCACTCCTTCGAAGTCACGGCATCTGTGGGTCGGATGTCAGGCCATCAATTTGCGGTCTTGTGCCAAATCCACAGCAAAGCAGATGAAATCAAGTTGCGCGAACGTGCCAAGGACATCGCCGACAGCATTCGCGAAATCGACGGCGTGCCCCTCACGCTCTACGTATCGGTAGGGTCGTGCCGCTTCTCCGAAGTTGAGAATCTAGACGAGCAGACAAAGAAGGCGGAGGTGCGTCTTCTTGCCGACCACGACGAGCATACGAGCCAATCCAACCGGCAGTCCAAGGCGACGGAGATCTTCCACCTATACGACAATCTGCCCATCTCGTACTCGGTATATCGCGTGACCACGGACGGCACCGACGAGGGCACCGACGCGACCATCTTCTACATAAACCGTTCCTTTGAGAATCGCAGCGGCCTAAAAGCAAGAGACTTGCTCGGAAAGAGCACCCGCGAGCTCTTCCCATCGATTAAGCAAGACTGGTACAACAAGGCGCGACGCGCAGCTTTCGACGGCGAGATCATCACGGGCAGGATGTATTTCGAACCGACCGACACCACCTACTTCATGACGGCAAGCCAAGTGATCCACTCGGGATACTGCTGCTTCACCTACCAAGAACTCGACGAAATCTAAGCGGAAACCAATGGCGGAGCCCGCGTGGGAGAATGCTGCGAGAGTATTCTCCCACGCTTATGCGCAGCAGCCTTGTCACTCGTCAATCGCGTCGATTTTCCTTAGCTCCTCTATCGCGTGCGCAACATCGCGTTCGATGACACCCTCCGGCGCATCGAAGCGGCTGCGCATGCTTGCCACAATCTCGGCCTCCGTCGTATCCTCGCGCAGCAGCTCTAGGATCACTCCGAGCGTCTTGTTACCGCGAACCACGCCAGACCATTCCGCACCACCCGTCGGAACCAACAACGACTTGGTACCAGAGCTGTGGGCGACATACTCAGACTTGAGCTTCATGAGGGATACCTCCGATTCCTTCCGAACCTGATCACTTTTCGTTCTCAACGGCCGACATTGCCGTATACGAGACTCGCGCCGCGTCGAGTTCCATGTTGCACGAGAGCCTATAGAGGGGCACGGTCGCGACAATCCTGTCCACAAGCTCGAGGGTCTTGGCAAGAGACGCAGGATCCGCCGGTCGGTAGGTCTGTCCAAGCAGCTCCAAGTACCCGTCTTGCCCAGCTATGCGGCAGATATGATTGTGACTCCCGCGACCAAGCAGGCATATAGCCCGTAAGGGCACGGCAACATTCGAGCTCAGATGGTATTTGCCATCCCAAGGCGTGCCATATACGATCGTCCCCGCCTCAGCAACGTGCAGAAGAGGCTTGTCATCGTTGACCATTTGCACCCGAGAACCAAATGCCTCCCGCCACAGGCGCGCGTGCGTGGACTTACCCGTGCCGCTCTTTGCCCCAAACAGATAGCACACCCCATCGACAGCGATGGCCGACCCATGAAAGAGAACCGTATCATGAAGGGGCATCCACTCCGCTATGCGGCGATATACGGCCAGCGTCTCTAGCACGGCATCCGAACAGTTCGTATAGGTACCCCGCCGAACCGAACTCGCTCGCTCGTGCTCGATGTCGTCTTGAGCGATGCACACAACGAAGTCGGGCTCGCATTGCGGAATCCGATAAGCCGCGCAGAGCTCGTGAACCTCGTCATACTGCGACGATATGAGTATTGACTTGCCCGCCAAGGCATAGGTCGCGTCGTTCATTCGGCCTCGCATCTTTGATGGCAACACGCTCAATGGAGTATACAAGAGAAACGGGAAGAGCGGGCACATTGAGGAAATGTTTCCCCATACGTGCTTACGCAAGCCCTGCTTAGTCCAAGCGCACGTACTCGGAGAGCGCTTTGCCGCGCGAGGGATTGCGGAGCTTAATGAGAGCCTTGCACTCGATTTGACGGATGCGTTCACGCGTGACGCCGAACTCGCGACCAACCTCCTCGAGCGTACGCGGGTGGCCGTCAACAAGGCCAAACCTCAGTACAATCACCTTCCGTTCGCGATCTGCAAGAGTGGAAAGTACGTCATCGATATAATCGCGAAGCATCGCACGTTCCGCCGCCTCAAGAGGCGGTACCGCACCCTTGTCCTCGATGAAGTCGCCGAGCTGGGAGTCCTCCTCCTCGCCGATGGGGGTCTCGAGGCTCACGGGCTCCTGGCTGATGCGCTGGATCTCGCGGACGCG
>ONMP01000077.1 GCA_900318935.1 uncultured Actinomycetes bacterium | reverse complement strand
CTGATCTTTGCAATCATCTCAGGCCCATTGTCCGCAATCGAACCCTTCCAGTTCTTGAAGTCAACATAGACACCTGTCTCCACAACGCGCGCGTCAAACTTTTCGAACTTCTCAGGCTCATCTATGTCCTCAAAGCGTAGACCCGGAATCATCAGCTCAAGGATATGCCTCCCCACCACCTCGCCAATCTGGCCCAGATATATGTTGTGAAAGTAAGTCGGGCTCATGAGATAGCCATGAGGCTCCCACCGTAGGGCGCCACCAGCCACGAGAATTGCGTCCCTGGCCTCTGGTACGGCAACCAACACATCGAGACGCGCCTCTTTCGCACTGACCTCATAGGGGAATTCGGTCTCGTCCCCTGGCGAGAACGATACTTCGATGTGGGTGTAGTCGGTTTTTTGCAGGTATCTATACGACGTGACATCTCCATCCGTCGCAACGAACACGTCGCTGCACCAGCGGCCCACCATCTGTTCGCGTGTGGGACACGGCGTCACGAATCCGATGCGACGAATATCCTTCCATATGGCCATGCTTTCTGTACGCCACTTGTCTGCCCTGACCATGTCGCTTATGAATCCAGCGAGGCTCATGCTCCTGGCAGCAGCCCGCAACTCCAGATCACCATGTGACACAGGTTCATGACTCGCCTCGGTCCGAAGCGCATCAAGAAGCTTGCCAGTCTCGTATCCAATGAGCGTCTTGTCCATGGCATCACAGTCGCATCCTTCCGCCAGGCCATGGTCAAACACGATGTGCGTGGTCCGCGCCCTATAGGGTGTTCGAGCCATGCGCCCCACCATTTGCACGACCATACGAGTGCAGGCGCGCATCACAGACGGCTTGTCCGTAAGTTTGACCTTGCGTGTTTGACCACCCAGCAGACTGATAATCACTTTGTCGACATCCGCTTCCGAGACCTCACCCGCCCATGACAACTCCCGAAGCTCGAATGTTCGCTTGAGTATCTCCTTTGGGTTGAACGCCTCGTCCATTGGGCCATTTGGCGCGATGCTCGTGACTTGATCCAGATACACACCGACGATGTCGACCTCACCAACACGCGCGGATGAGTATACGGACACGACCTCCATGCCCTTCGGTACTGGGTACTGTAGGTTCACGCCGGTAGCCAACGAACCAAACGCGGCACAAACGAAGACGCGTCGGCAGGTGTCAAGCTTCGATACTATCTGACCATACCGGTCCTCAAAGCCTTTTGAGCCAGTTATGAACTGACATGAGTCGCGTGGGTCGCTAGTACCCACGTCACGTCGAACGAAGTCAAAGAGCTTCTGCAGACGCTCAATGAGCAGCTCCCCGTGCTCTCCCCTGTAGTCTTTCGGCGAAGCCGATGTCGCCGCGACGAAGATACCCCTATCGACGTTCTCCAAGAAGTACCGATATGCCAAGGCAAGTCGGACATACCTTCGCCGAGAAAACTCGTGATCACATCCAAAAAGCTCATTGGTCACCATGTCCACGAGCTCCCCGTCGCGAACGATCATTCGAGCGAGCCTGTACGCATCCTTGCTAGCAACTCTTATGGCGTGAGTCCGGACCTCAACCCTCTCGCAACCCGACATGTGCCGTGCGTATGACTCCGCCAGGCGCGCAGCGCAGTCCTTCGGCAGTTCGTGCATAAGCTCAGGATAATACTCACGCAGATACTCCAAGTCGAAGTTGCAAAGCGGCGATTCCACAAGCGCCGTCGCCGAGAGCCCCACAATACGTGTCCTCTTCATGAGCGACACAAGCAGGGCCTCGGGCGAGCGGTCGAAACCATAGACGTTGATATGGGTCGAGAACGCATGGGTATCCGCATCCTCAATTCCCACGAGACAAAAGCCCTGCTCGTACATGCTTGCGTTCTCTCCGAGATACGGCTTGTCGGCTCTTCGTCCACGCATGAGATTCCTCACGCCCTCAAACATGAACCGCATGTCCTTCGACGAACGGATGCCGAGAACCTCCAGCACCGAGTACACATGGGGCCGAAGCTCCTCATCCGTGAGCCTCCATGCATCGTTGCCCAGGAGGTTCATGACCATCGAACGAATCACCCCTTGCGCATATACCAAACCCTTGCGCAGCTCGAAGACATGCTGGGCCAACCTGCAATCATCACCTCCGTGCCTTTCCTTGGTGATTACGTTCACGTTCTTCGCCACATCGGTATGGACCCAGTATTTCGCCCCGAACGTGACCCCCCTTCGTGAACCGTCATATAGAAAGAGCCCATTCGACCCGAGCATGCCTTCACTGCTTTTGTAGGCAATATCGATGTGCAGTGACTCGACCTTCTCGGAAAGCACCCCTTGCAAGCGCCGTATACGTTCCTCGTTGCCCCTGACTACAGATTGCGGCAACGAGGCTCCCAGAATGCCCGTATAAAGAGTGCGGATAAGGCCCGTCTGGTCCACGCGTTCGCTGACGGCATTTGAGGTGATGCTGCTCAGGACGCTTTGCTTGACATCGTCAAACTCGTCCATGAAGATAATCGCATCGTCGAAGAAAGGCATATCGCAAAGAAGCTGCGGTTGCTCCACGAGTGTGTCTGTGTACGAAAACAGCTTCGATGCGGTCACGAGGAGAATTCGCGCCTTCGTGAGGAAAACCGCCGGCCACAGGACTCCCAGCCATTGCCACATCGGATCCGACTCTAGACGAGCAAGGCATTCGTCGCGATTGAGCGTTCTACCCTCGCAGTTCTGCCAGTCCGCACGCCGAAACACCCTCTTCACACGCCGTCGAAACCGAGCGATCGACTCCTTCAAAACATCTTCGTAACGAGGCACTCCTCCGAGTCGTCGGACATCTTCCCTTAGCCGAATAAAGTCCTTTCGCAGGTCCTGTGCCGTTGGAACTAGCTTCTCATCGACCTGGTTGACGGTATCTTGGAGCATCTCCGTATTCGACCACAGGCGCAGGACGTCATGCGGCCCGTACGGACATCCCGCCTTCTCGAGCAACCCCAGGATGGCTGCCTCTGCAGGAATGTTCTTCTTCTGCGGCGTAACGTAGACAATTGGCGCGGCGCCTTCCGGTTGCTCCCGCGCCAGAGCCGCCATCGCCCTGTGGACCGCATACGACTTGCCCGATCCGGTGGGAAATGCGAGAGGCGTCAGCCCATGACGCTTCTCGGTTTTCAGATACTGTGTGAGCACCTCGCTAAGCTCGTCGCCGAAGGACATGTCGCCATCGTTGTGCCGGAATTCATCCATGTCATCTCCTTAGCTAGAATGAATCAACGATGACTATAAGCCCACCATGGGACAACAATTGGAGGGGCTCAGCATCCAGCTTCGATTGCGCTTACGAGGAGACGTCCCGTTACAATTCACGAGGTAGAAGCTTCGATGAGTTCTCGTCCCCTCGCGGGGGTGAGGGTGTTCATACCCGAGATTATCAACGCAATCGGAAGCGTGGGATTTCCCATGTTCTCGTCCCCTCGCGGGGGTGAGGGTGTTCATACGAGCGGAAGGATAGAAAGTTGACACATACTGACGTTTATTTCATCGTTCTCGTCCCCTCGCGGGGGTGAGGGTGTTCATACGTGACAAAGAGGACGAGTGTGAAATTGCATGGGCCATCGTTCTCGTCCCCTCGCAGGGGTGAGGGTGTTCATACTCGTGGGCGTGATGGTCGCCGTGGCAATCGTCGCGCTTTCGGTTCTCGTCCCCTCGCGGGGGTGAGGGTGTTCATACTCTCTGGCCCTCAGTGAGAATACGTGTCATAATATAAGGTTTTGCCACCCATGGCAACAGGCAAATCCTCGCCGGTGACGCAGTAGCGTTTCGCACCGCAGTCTCCTCAAATGAAGATGTCATCGTCTTCTCCCAACGGCGTGCCGCATTTGCCAAATACGGTAGCCTCGCACCTCGAGGACACCCGATAGATACGCACATTGTCATCAGCATCATAGTAGCGCCCCGCCATCAGCCGCTCTATGGCATCGCTCATCTCCTTGATTTAGCGAGGCTTGAGCTGAGCTTCAAATACGGACTTCTGGATTCTCGTTGCATACCGCTTGAGTATTCGCATCAAGAGACGGTACTTCTTTGGGTCGGCAATGTCGAACATCACGAGTACGTAGTAGCGATTCTCGGCAGGAGATGCACCAGCAATTCGCCCGAGCGACAAGGTAGTGGTTTGCAGCGAAGAACCCGTCATGCCTCGAGCTCCCACACAAACGGCGTGTAGAGCGAGGCATCACCCTTCTCAATACCCGCAATTACCGACACGATCTTCTTGTCGAGCATGACCTGAAAGCCATACGACTTCTTGTCGCCAAACGCCGAGAAGAATGGCTGCCCTTTGACGAGCGTTCGTGAAAGCAAACTCGTCAGTCTTCGCATGATCTCGCGCTTCATGTAGATGGCGCCAGCCCCATTTGGCTCGAAGTCATCGGGGCCGACCTCGCCCGAATTGACGAATTCGAGCACGGTCTTGTCCACAAGCGGCGCACGCAGATCCTCGACAAGATCAGACGCCAGCGCCGCATGGCCGAGCTTCAGCTTGTGCATGAACGCAAAGTACGGATGCAGCCCATGGCGCTCGATGGCACCAATGATGTTCCTGTATAGAACGCTATAGCCGAACGAAAGCATCGAGTTGAAGGGGTCCTTTGGAGGACGAGAGCTTCGTCCGCTAAACCTGAGCTCTTCGGGAACAACCGCCTTGGACAGGCACTTGAAGTATGATTTCGCGGCATTGCCCTCAAACCCGAGGACCATGTCCACCGTCTCGGCATAGCGGAGGCTGTCAAGCGAATGCCGCAACCCCTTGGTATCTTCTTCGGTCAGCTCGCATAAACTACCCAACGAATCCAGCAGCGTCAGGCTATTCCGTATCTTAGCCTCCACGATTCTGCATGCCCACTCAAGGCAGAACGCGCTATCGTCCGTTAGGTAGGCCTGCTGCTTCTGCCTTATGGGATTCAGGTACTCGGATGACGATGTGCTACCAAAGTAGTGACCGTCATCCGAGTAATAACTACAGTGCGAGAAATGCGAAAAAAGCTCGAAAAAGAGATTCCTGTTTTGCGCGCAATCAATAATCCAACCGAGGATTGGGTTGCCTCCAAGCTTGAAAGAATCAACGAAGTCGACCGAATCAAGGCGGTCACAGCAGACAACGACCCGAACGGAATGCTGGAGAAGGAGGGAGGCTACACCTCCTGCACATACTTCACCACCGGCCTCCTTGGCAAAGATGTTGTAAAGGGATACACACCCGTACAAAAAGGTGTAGATGGCGGCGGAGCGATTGAGGTATATCCAACCCTCGAGGACGCACGAAAAAGATGTGAGTACCTATCTGAGTTCGACGAGACCATTCTTTACTCCGGATCGTACGCTCTCGTGGGAACAATGGTAATCCGAACTTCGTGTCTATTGGATGACACTTTCCAATACATCCTCACAGAAAGCATTGTAACCTCGATGGTCGAGAACTAAGAGATGAAAATCAATACCAGAATGATATCTAAAGACCAGCAAACCACACCGATTAACACTATCCGCTACTAACCACGTGTTTGTTAAGCATTCCATTGAGCGGCGATAGTCTAAACGCAGTACTTCCCTCCCCTGACCGAACAGCACGAACCGCTGAGGGGCGCCTCGTGTAACCTGGAGCGAGGAGGTGAGACATGCCGGCAAGCAGAAACGGCAAGCCATGGACGCGCGAAGAGACTCTCGCCGCGCTCGTGCTGTACATGCACCTCCCGAGGGGACTCTTCCACGCGCGGAACCGAGACGTCATCGCCCTGTCCAAAGGACTCGGCAGGACGCCCGCAAGCGTCGCGCGCAAGCTCAGCAACATCGAGCACTTCGATCCAAATCGCGATCCCGACGTTGTCGGCAGCTCGCACGGAAGCCATTGGGAGCGAGACATCTGGGCGGAATTCTCCAAACAGGGCGACAAGCTGCTCGAAGAGGCCATCGGCCACTACCGCGACGCCATGCGCCTCGCCTACGCCATCGAATACACGGGCTCTGACCTAGCGCTCGAAATCGTCGAGGGCAGAGACGTCGGCGTAACCACGACCAGGCGACTCAATCAAGACCACTTCCGTAACCTGTTGCTAGAGCTCTACCAGGGGAAATGCTGCGTTACGGGCCTCGGGGTCGAGCGCCTTCTTGTCGCCAGCCACATCAAACCATGGCGCGACGCCGACCCGCTCACCGAGCGCGTCAACGTGGAGAATGGCCTTCTGCTCAACAGTCTTCACGACCGCGCCTTCGACCAAGGCCTCATCACGCTCGACTCCGACTACCGGCTCGTCATGTCGCGCGAACTCGAGCGACGGGCCGCAAGCGACGGGAGCGACGCCCTCGCGTGGCTCTGTTCCACCCGCGGGCGCAGGATACGCCTGCCCGAGCGGCACCGCCCTAGCCTCGACTTCATCGCCTACCACCAAGATGTCGTGTTTCTTGGGTGATCCGCAGGCGCCCGCCACGAGCACGCGGTTCACGATGCGGAATGCCCCGCTACAACGGACGGATAGCAACCGTAAGCGTCCGCGGCTGCGTGGCACTTCTTCATGCGCGACATGGCCCGCGTGCGACGAAGAAGATGCGCCTTGGGGCCGGGCGCTTCGTCCGCACGTCTTGCCGCGGCGCGAGCAGGCCTTCCCCGCGCTGCGCTTTGGGTGTAACATGTATAGTCCGGCTGACGGTTAGCCTATCCGTGCTGGGCAGCGCCTTTGCTTCCAGAGAAAGGAGTTGCCATGGAAGTGTTCCTTGCTGTTCTGTTCGTAGTACTGCAGCTGCTCGCGGCGCTCTTCGGGGCGCTCAGGGCATACCTCGAGCTCAAGGCCTCGGGGAAGGAGGAAGATGACCATCCAGACGCACAAGATCGCAATCATAGGCCAAAGCACTTGAAGGGATGACGCTAAGAAATATGGGCCTTCGGTCTCGCACACCTTAGGCCCTTAGCAAATCCCCGACGGCGCTGCCTAGCTCACACTTAACCGACTAGGCTGCCGTCAGCTACTATTCTACCCACACCTCCCTGCCACAGTCAACGGGGCACACCTAAGGGGTGGGACGCACTAGCGAACGGCCGCATGGCACCGAGCGCCGGCAAACGCCGCCAACCCGCGAACAGGTCCCAGGCGTGTGCAGGGTGCCACGGATGGTGGCCGCGCGGGCGAGCAGAACGCCCCCGGCCTGCGCGCGGGCCGGGGGTGACGTGACGCGAATCGCGCAGCCTCGGATTCTAAAGAGCGGCGACGAGGGGCTCTAGGGTGTCGAGGTCCACGAAGCTCACCTGCTTGCCGTACGTCTCCAGCATGGCGCGCACCTCGGCGTTCTTCTTCTCCTCGGGGAGGTTCTTCGCCTTGTTGCACAGCAGCTTCATCATCGTCTTGTGCTTGAAGCCGAGCTTCGTGTAGTCTATCCCGCCCCTCAGGTGGAAGACACGCGCGGCCTCGAACACCTCCCCCGGAAGCTGCCGCCTCAAGTTGCCCCTGATGTTTTCGACGTTCTCCGCGTCGGTCGGGTCCGCAAGGCCGACCGTCGCGATCAGGATCGTCTTGCCCGCGCAGCTCGCGAGCCTGGCGAAGGTCTTCTTCATCCCCAGGATCCCGCCCGCATACAGCGCGCCGACGTAGGCGATGGTGTCGTACTGGTTGATGTCGCCGACGGCATCGTACGGCCGCGCCTCGATGCCCGTCCTTCTCGCGAGCTCCTCGGCGTACTGCCTCGCCGTCCCGTATTGCGTGCCGTAGATAACGATGCCCGCCATGTTCTGCCCCTACTTCCTCGTCAGGCTCAGCTCTTCCTCGAAGATCTCCCGTATCCCGCTCCTGCCCTCTTTTGTGCCGAAGCACCACTGATAAGGCATTCTAACGCACCACACGTCGAAGAATGAGTGCAGGCGGGATGGATGCGCACCTCTCCAGGCCGGAAGACATAGACGCCCTGACACGGCAAAAGGCCTCGGTGCGACAAGTACACGCAATCCTCAGCCGACGCCAACGCCGGCATGCCGTGATATCATCTGACACGATGGGGAATCGGCGCGAGGGAGACATCGTGGGCACGTATCTAAACCCTGGGAAACAGAGCTTCGAAATGGGAGTCAACTCGGAGATATACGTCGACAAGACCGAGATGATGCGCTACCTCAATTCCCTGGTCAACACGAAACAGAGGTACGTAAGCGTCTCACGACCGCGTAGGTTCGGAAAGACGATGACCGCGGACATGTTATGCGCCTACTATGACAGGGCGGCGAACGCTCGCGGATCGTTTGAGGAAATGCAGCTCGCTTTCACTGAGCCCACCCAAACAGCTAAGGGAGAGCTTCCCTGGGACTGTTACCTCGGGTCCTTCGACGTAGTGCGACTAGTCATGACGGACTTCATTAGAACCGGGAAGTCGGTCGGAGACGGCCTCGCCACGCTTGTCGAGAGGCTCCTCAACGAGCTTGCCGAGTTGTATCCGCATGTGAGCTACGACCGAGACGATCTCTTCTACAGTATGGACAGGTTCTATCAGGCGACCGGCACACAGTTCGTGATTGTGATCGACGAGTGGGATGCCGTGTTCAGGCAGCGCCAGGACGACGTGATCGGCCAGACGCTCTTCCTTGATTTCCTGCGTGACTGGCTTAAGGACAAGTCCTACGTCGCGTTAGCCTACATGACGGGCATCCTCCCGATAAAGAAATACGGCAAGCATTCCGCACTCAACATGTTTACAGAGTACTCCATGATGTTTCCCAGACAGTTGGCGCCCTACACCGGCTTCACCGAATCCGAAGTGCGGGACCTATGCGCAAGATACGGGCGCGATTATGAGGCGGTACACGCATGGTACGACGGCTATGAGGTCAGCGATATCGTACCAGCGGACCCCGGCCACGAAAGGCTGGCAGCCGGCACGCCGCCCAAGGCAAGCCGCTATGCCCTCTACAGTCCGCTCTCGGTCGTCGAGGCGATGACCACTGGCGTCATAATGGACTATTGGAATCAAACCGAGACATACGAGGCGCTCGCTGACTACATCAGAAGGGACTTCGACGGGCTCAAGGGCGCAGTGGCACTGCTCATGGACGGCGGTAGGCTACGGATAGACACCTCCACCTATCAAAATGACATGACCACCTTCCACGGTCGCGATGACGTGCTGTCACTGCTAATTCACCTAGGATACCTAGGCTACGACAGTGAGACCGGCGAGGTATTTGTTCCGAACCAAGAGGTACTCGACGAGTTCAGGACATCCACCAAGTCGCCAGAATAGGAAGGTCCATTACGTGCCTTCGAGAAATCCAAGGAGTTGGTGCGGGCTACCTGGGCCAAGAATGCCAAGCACGTGGCCGAGCTTCTGGAGGGGATGCATGACCGCGCGGACAACAAGACCTACAACGACGAGGCCGCCCTATCCTATGCGGTGCAACTGGCATACTACGCTGCGCAGCGTTATTACACGACGGTCCTTGAACTTGACAGCGGCAAAGGCTACGCGGACATTTGCTATCTTCCCTCCCCAAGTCACCCGGAGGCACCCGCACTTGTCATCGAGCTCAAGCACGGCAAACCAGCTAAGACAGCCCTCGATCAGATACGTCGGCGCAACTACCCCGATAGGCTCGAACACTACAGAGGCAATATCCTACTAGTGGCTGTGAGTTACGATAGCAACGTACGTAGTACCGGCCCCAACTTTAAGCACCACTCATGCATTATCGAGGAGGCGTAAACGCAACAAAGGAATTCACACCATGGTGCCCACAAGCTCCGTATCACTGTCCTTTACCTCTAGCTCAGTCCATGCTGACTCGAGGTCCCAATCAATCGGCTTCAATGAAGATTCGGCCCGCTCCCGCTACTTCGCCATATAGGCAATCGCGACAGAATCAGGGTAGCAAAACGAGTCCGCTATTCGTCCGCAGGCCAAGCCCTTTGCACCACTGATAAGGCATTCTATCGCATCATGCGCCGGAGGAGGAGTGCCCTTTCGCGTACCAGCATGGCACGCAGCAAAGCTGGCTACAACAGGTGCGCGCAATACAGCGGCATCCGTACACGTTCGCCCTCGACGGACATCTGCCGGGGGTGCAGCACGTACTGCGTGCCCACGCGCTTGCCATACTTGGCCTTGAACTTCTCGAGCGATCTGGTGCTGTAGCGACTGGTCGACTTTACCTCCACCGGGCTCACTCGCGGCTTGAAGGCGGCATTGTCGAACTCCCTCACCAGCAAGAAGTCTATCTCCATCGTCAGAGTGGAATCCTTGCCTCCATACTGCGAGTAGTAGTACAGCTTGTCGCCCGATGCCCTTATCTGCTGCGCGACATAGTTCTCGACGAGCATGCCCTCGTTGATGCTCAGCTGCTCGGAAAGAATCGCCTTGTACGTGGGATTCTGCGTCACGTCGCAATCCGCAAACGCCTCGGTGACCAAGAGACCAGTGTCCGCCATGTAGCACTTGAAGTCGTTTTCCATCGCGCTGAGGCCGAACCCCACGGAAGGATCCGACGCCTTTCGGCAAACGTTAGCTATGCGCGAGTCACCGAGCCAGAATACGGCGTCGGCATAGTCGCGATAACGCGCGTTCGACCCCAGCGATGCGAGGACGAATCGCTTCTCGTGGCGGGAGAGCTGGCCGGGAATGGCATCAAACATCGCTGCGACCTTCGCGGAATCCGTGCCCCCATACTTGAACATGTCAGCTCTGTACACCTCAAGGATCTGCCGCTTCACCTCGTCAGCCGCAAAGAAATCTTTCTCTGCGCCGAACGCCTCCACCGCCTGGGGCATCCCACCTACGAGAAGGTATTCCCTGAAGGAGCGCATCGCCAGACGGTGGATGGGGTCGGGAAGGGGATTACGCGTGCGCGCCGCTTCCGCAATCGCATCCGCCAACAGCCCGGAGGCGTCCGTCGCCCAAAGCCATTCCTCAAAGCTCATGGGATTCAGGTCTATATGCTCTTCCT
Organism: uncultured Actinomycetes bacterium; assembly: GCA_900318935.1. Lineage (GTDB taxonomy): Bacteria > Actinomycetota > Coriobacteriia > Coriobacteriales > Atopobiaceae > RUG440. The sequence goes on along the minus strand of ONMP01000077.1, from coordinate 1,193 downwards.
CGGAAGGAATGAGAATGTTGCGCACATTTCGGCGGATAGATATGAGCGAGCCCGTCTCCAGATAATCGAACCGACCGTCGGCGACCAAGTGCTTGATGGCCTGACGCGCCTCGGGAAATCCCTGCACCTCGTCGAAAACGATCAGCGACTCTCGCTCGCGCAGTCGCGTGCCGGTAATGATCTGCAGCTGGTTGAGGAAGGCGGGCACGTTGGCGATCTGTTCGGCGAAGAGCCTCCTCACGTCGGGTTGCGGCAGCGAGAAGTCGATGTAGAGGTGGCTCTCGTACTCCCGTCGTGCAAACTCCTGCGATATCGTGGTCTTGCCCACGCGTCGCGCCCCCTCGATGAGCATGGCGGTCTTCCCGCCTTTCTTCTTCCAATCGAGCAGCTTGCCGTAGGCCTTCCTGGTAAACACGTTCACCTCATTGCATCACGAAACTAATGATTAGCAGATGCATATTTTACACGAAACTAAGGGTATGCAGAATCTCAATTTCCCACGTAACGAGATATCTACGGGAATGTGAGCCCTTTGCAAACACCACCGTGAAAGGATGCTTCTCGTTGCGCACGAGCGTTCTGCCCGGCGGCGCCGAGATGTAAAGCACGCTTTACATCTAGGAGGCGAGATGCAGAACCGCATCGCCGAACTCAGAAGCAGCCAGGGCCTCACCCAACAAGGCCTAGCCGACGAGATAGGCGTCTCGCGGCAGACGATCATCTCACTCGAGCGCGGGCGTTATAACCCTTCGATTTTCTTGGCCCACAAGACTGCCGCACGGTTTGGACTCACCATTGAGGAAGTCTTTATCTTTGAGGAGGAAGAGTAGCATGACCATGTCTCGAAAGAATCTCATCTATATGTGAGAGCCGTCGCGAACCCAACCCGCCCGTCAGTCAGGCCTGCGGAAGATGCTCTCTACGGTCTCGGGATACTCGTCAGCGGTGCTCGCGGAATACGGGTTGAACTCCATCAGGTCGTTGAATCGCGGGACAACGCGCCTTCTGGTCTCTGACGTCTTCCTGCCCAGAATACCAGAGAGCTCCTCGTCGGCCTCCTGTCTCATCTTTGCTTTGCTGCGCAGCATGCCGCCGCCCGACCTGGGAAAGTCAAACCGGAAGTCAACGAACGGGACGCAGGGCACGCTCGTCTCGATGGTCAGCTCGGCGTGGTCGTAATTCTTATATCCCTT
>ONMP01000067.1 GCA_900318935.1 uncultured Actinomycetes bacterium | reverse complement strand
GGGCATGTCGGCGAGGTCGTCGAGGTCAACACGGAACTCATCGAGAGCGTGCTCGAGCATGGCTACATTCCCGTGATTGCGAGCGTGGGATGCGGACCTGATGGCCTATACAACGTCAACGCTGACATCGCGGCGAGCAAGGTAGCGCAGGCGCTCGGAGCCCATACGCTGGCCTACCTGACCGACGTGGATGGTCTCTACGGCGAGATGGGCAATGAGGAGAGTCTCATAAGCTCCCTCACGCGCGAGGAGTGCCATATCATCCTAGAGAGTGGGGAGCTGTCAAGCGGCATGATTCCAAAGATTGCCTCCATCGCAGAGGCACTCGACGCGGGGGTCCATGACGTGCGCATCATGAATGGCACCTTCCCACACGCTCTGCTGCTCGAGCTCTTCACCGATGCCGGCATAGGCACCATCTTTTCACAGGATTGACGCATAGGGGAGGAATCATGTTTGCGGACAAAGAAGTACTTGCGCTCGACGAGAGCTATGTCATTCATACCTACGGACGCTATCCCGTGGAGTTCGTCTCGGGTGACGGTGCCGTGCTCAGGGATGCAGCTGGCAATGAGTACCTCGACTTCCTGGCGGGTATCGGCTGCGTCTGCTTGGGTCATTCACATCCCACGCTCGTCGCAGCGCTCCAGGAACAGGCCTCCCGTCTGTGGCAGGTCAGCAACTACTATCATTACGAGAACCGTGGAGAGTATGCGAAGCTGCTTTCTGAGCTTCTGAGCAAGACGACTGATGAAGAGGGTCATGTCACGGGTTCGACTGAGACCACCTGGAAGACCTTCTTTGCCAACTCGGGGGCCGAGGCAAACGAGGGAGCCTTCAAGCTTGCGCGTCGCTGGGGCGAGAAGATGCTCGGTGGCGCTTCAGGCATCATCACCGCTCGTAAGAGCTTCCATGGACGCACGCTCGCCACGCTGGCCGCAACCGGTCAAGACGTCTTTCACCAGAGTTTCCGCCCACTGCCCGCAGGGTTTGCCTCGGTGGAGCTCAACGATATCGAGGCGCTTGTGGAAGCGCTCGACCATCCGACCGACGAGACAGGTCCCGTCTGTGCGGTGATGCTCGAATGCATTCAGGGCGAGGGTGGCGTATGGCCAGCTGACCTCGACTATCTGCGTGCGGTTCGTGCTGCCTGTACGGAGCGCAACCTGTTGCTCGTCGTGGACGAGGTTCAGACGGGTGTCTTCCGCACCGGTGCTCCCTTCTCGTATCAGCGTGCGGGCATTGAGCCCGATGTGGTGACGGTCGCCAAGGGCGTGGCCGGTGGCTTCCCCACGGGTGGCGTAGCCGCGCGTGCCGAGGTGGCCGACCTGCTCGTTCCCGGCGATCACGGATCGACCTTCGGCGGTAATCCGCTGGCTGTCGCGTGCGGACGTGCCTGCCTCGAGACGCTTGTGGCCGAGGACATGGGCGAATACGTCATCGCAACGGGCAAGCATCTGGCGGAGCGCTTGGCTGGACTTCCCCATGCGGTCGAGGTGCGTGGTGCGGGTCTCATGCGTGGCGTGCAACTCGACGTACCTCTGGCAAACGAGCTGGTCGAACAAGGACTCACGCGCGCTAGTGACGGCAAGCGCGGACTCGTGCTCAACCACATCGGTGACTCCATAATGCGCTTCCTGCCGCCCCTCATCGTGAGCGACGAACAGATCGACGAGATGGCCGACGCGTTGGAGCAAATGTTGGCGTGATTGATTGCGGGGTGACAGGGAGGCGTTCCCTGTCACTCCGTTATTCGTGTGCTATAGTTTCGCCGTTGTCGGACGACCGAGGGAGAAGGTCATGCTGAGCAAAGAGTTGCTCGACGAGTTTGCCGAGCTCAAGGAGCGTCACGATGCCGTGGTGCTCGCCCACTACTACGTGCAGGACGATGCGCAGGATCTGGCCGATTTCGTGGGGGATTCGTACTTCCTCGCGCGCAAGGCTGCATCCATCAATTGCAAGACGCTCGTCTTTGCGGGCGTCGAATTCATGGCTGAGAGCGCCAAGCTCCTCTCACCCGAAAAGCGTGTGCTCATGCCCGAGCCAACGGCTGACTGCCCAATGGCGCATATGCTGCGCAAGGAGACCATAGACGAGGCGCGTGAGAAGTATGGCGATGACTTGGCCGTGGCATGCTACGTGAACTCCACGAACGAGATGAAGGCCTGGTCGGACGTGTGCGTGACCTCGGCGAATGCCCTGCGCATCGTGGAGAGACTCCCGCAGCACAACGTGCTCTTCGTCCCCGACCTACATCTCGGTCACTACATCCAGCAACAGGTTCCGTCAAAGAACGTCATCCTCAACGACGGCTTCTGTCCGACGCACGAGGCCATCGAGGTAGCCGAAGTCAAGCTCGCCATGTCCGAGCACCCGGGTGCCGTGGTGTGCGCACATCCCGAGTGTGCGAGTTGGGTCCTCGAGGAAGCGGACTACATCGGCTCAACCTCAGGCATCATAAAGCGTTGTGTCGAAGGCACGGAGACGGATTACATCATCTGCACGGTGTATGGTGTGCTGCACGAGATTGAGAAGCAGGTCGCGGCGGCCGGTGACGCAGGCAAAAAGAGGTTCTTCTTCCCCAAGACGACACCCATCTGCCCAAACATGTCACGGGTGACGGGGGAGAAGGTCGTGGCGTGTCTACGTAACCTCTCGGGGGAGGTTTTCGTGGACGAGGCTACTGCCGAAGGGGCTAGGCGTGCGCTTACGCGCATGCTCGAGCTGGCTGCCTGATCGCGCAGACGGAAAGGTGACTCACAACATGAAGAAGCTCCAATGCGACGTGGTTGTCGTGGGCTGTGGTATCTCTGGCCTCTACGCCGCGCTCAAGCTGCCGCGCAGCTGCCAGGTGATCTGCATCGCGAAGGGCGACATAGAGACCTGTGACTCCATGCTCGCCCAGGGCGGCATCGCCGTCATGCGCAACGAGGACGATTACGACCAGTACTTCGAGGACACGCTCAAGGCCGGCCACTACGAGAACCGCCGGGAGAGCGTGGACATCATGATTCGCAATTCCCGCTCGTGCATCAACGACCTCATCTCGTATGGTGTGCGCTTTGATCGTGACCCGCAAGGCAAGTTGCTCTACACGCGTGAAGGTGCTCACTCGAAGGCGCGCATACTCTATCACGAGGACATCACGGGCCGCGAGATCACCGAGACCCTCCTTCTGCAGGCGCGCGCGGCGCATAACGTACGTATCTATGAGAACACCATGATGGTGGACCTGCTGACTGAGGTGGGGGCAGACGAGAAGCGGGTATGTACGGGCGTGTCATGCGTGCAGAAGGACGGTACGGAGCTGAATATCTTCTCGCGCTTCACGATACTCGCCACGGGTGGCATCGGTGGGACGTTCGAGCGCTCTACCAACTATCCGATTCTCACGGGTGACGGCTGTAGGATCGCCAAGGAGCACGGGGTGTTGCTCGACCACATGGATTACGTGCAGATTCATCCCACGACGCTCTACCGCACGACACCGGGTCGCTCCTTCCTCATCAGCGAGTCGGCACGCGGCGAGGGTGCGGTGCTGCTGAATTCCAAGTTCGAGCGCTTTACCGACGAGTTGCAGCCGCGCGACCTCGTGACCAAGGCTATCCTTGACGAGATGGAGCGCGAGGGATCGAAGCATGTGTGGCTTTCATTTGAGAACGTCATGAACGAGATCATTCGCAGTCACTTCAAGCACATATATGAGTATTGCCTCGCCAACGGGTACGACATCACGAAGGAGCCGATTCCCGTTGTGCCTGCCCAGCACTACTTCATGGGTGGCATCCATGTAGACTCCAATTCCGAGACCACGATGCCTCGACTCTTTGCCGTGGGGGAGACCTCTTGCACGGGAGTGCACGGTCGCAACCGCCTTGCCTCGAACAGTCTGCTCGAATGCCTCGTCTTTGCTCGGCGAGCCGCAGAAAAGATCAGCGCCGACCACACGCGGGAGCAGCGTCCCCTCATCGACCCATCGACGCTGAGCATGGTCATGGAGAAGCACATTCGGGCCTCGCTTGAGGAAGACATGCCCGGTGGTGACCTTTCCACTGATTCGGTGATACCGGATCGCAGGCAAGCGCGCGTGGAACTGCTCTGCAAGCAGGATGGCGTGCTCGCGGGTATGGCCGTCTTTATGCGCACCTTTAGGCTGCTTGATCCCACGACGACCGTGACGCCGCTCGTGCGTGACGGTGACCGCATCCGCAAGGGGCAGATGCTCGCGCTCATCGAGGGAGACGTGCGCACGTTGCTCTCGGGCGAACGCACCGCGCTCAACTACCTGCAGCATATGAGCGGCGTGGCGACGTACACGCGCGAGGTCGTGGATGCCCTTGCCGAGGCTGGGTCCACTGCCCAGATTGTGGACACGCGCAAGACGACCCCCGGCATGCGAATCTTTGACAAGATGGCCGTGCGCATCGGAGGTGGCGGAAACCACAGGCAGAGCCTCTCTGATGCAATACTCCTGAAGGACAATCACATCGAGGCTGCGGGCAGTATCATCGAGGCGGTGCGAATGGCTCGCTCGCGCTGTTCCTTCATGACAAAGATCGAGGTGGAGTGCGAGAACCTCGCGATGGTTCGTGAGGCGGTCGAGGCCGGAGCCGACGTCATCATGCTCGACAACATGAGCAAGGCGCAGATGAAGGAGGCGATAGCCTTCATCGACGGTCGGGCCATCACCGAGATCAGCGGTAACGTCACGCGCGAGAACGTGGAGTATCTGGCTGATCTCGATGTGGACGTGATCTCCTGCGGTGCCTTGACGCACTCGGCTGGCATCCTTGACATGAGCATGAAGAATCTTCAGGTGCTAGATACTGCTGCGCGAGGACAACTCGACTCCTGAGAAATTTTTCTTGCCAATCGTGGATTATTTGTGCTAGCATTTCTTTTTGCACGTGAATGTTGTCTACCCAAGGAGTTATCCATCGTGAGCCCTCTGAACATCGCCCTGCTCGTCATCATGGGCATCTCGGCCTTCTTCACCATCATCCTCATCCTCATGCACTCTGGCAAGGGGACTGGCGTGTCTGACATGATTGCGGCTTCCATGTACAACGCCACTGCGGGATCAGGCATTTGGGAGAAGAACCTCGATCGCTTGACTGTCATCTTTGCTGCCATCTTTGGCATCTGCATCTGTGTTATGGCTTTGACTTTCCCAGTGGGAACCATTGCTGGAATGTAGTGACAATTACAAATGATTTATCTGCTGTGAATCCCCTAATCGTTAGCGATTAGGGGATTCTTTTAACAGTCTAGAAACCTACGTGTGTAAGCACGTTTGTTTGCAGCTCTATAATTACCAGTGTCAATACTTCTGACCAAAAGGCGGGTGTTTATGGATTCTAAAACTGTCTCGTACATCCTCAAACGCATCGTGATGGCGGTGTTTACCCTCTGGGCTGTCATCACGATTACGTTCTTTGTGATGAAGGCGGTCCCTGGTGACCCCTTTGCCTCGGAGAAGGCGGTTACGCCGGCAGCTCGTGCTGCGCTTGAAGCAAAGTATGGCTTGGATAAACCGCTTTTTGAACAGTACCTCAACTATCTGAGCGGGGCGATACATTTTGACTTCGGTCCTTCGCTCAAGCAGCGCGGTCGTGACGTGACGGCCATCATCATGGACGGGATGAAGACCTCGGCCAAGATTGGCATCATTGCACTCATCGTGGCGACGGTGTCGGGTATCCTCTTTGGTGCCGTTGCGGCACTCAAGCGAAATAGCATCATTGACCGCATCATCATGGTGATGACTACAGCCTTCGTTTCCATGCCTTCGTTCATCATGGGTTCGCTCCTGCTGATCCTCTTTTCGATACAGCTAGGTTGGCTCCCGGCAAACGGCGCAGCGGAGGGTGGACTTATCCTGCCTATCATCACTCTCGCGCTCTATCCTATGAGCTACATAACGCGTCTCACGCGCTCGTCGATGCTCGACGTTCTTGGCCAGGATTACATCCGTACGGCCAAGGCGAAGGGCGTGTCGCAGCGAGATGTGCTCCTGCATCATGCGCTCAAGAACTCGCTCATACCCGTTATCACGTACTTTGGTCCCGAACTGGCCTACATCGTCACCGGGTCGCTTGTCGTCGAGCAGATTTTTGCCGTGCCGGGTATCGGGCGCGCATTCGTCAACTCTATCACCGGACGTGACTACACGCTCATCATGGGGACCACCGTCGTGCTGGCGTCTCTCATCGTTATCATGAACCTCGTCTCTGACATTCTCTACAAGGTAGTCGACCCGCGTATCACGCTGGAATAAGGAGGTGTGACCATGGTAGTGGATAAAATGCCCAACATGCCGGTGGACATGGATGACTTCCGCCCAGCAACTGAGGAAGAAAAGGCGTATATGGTGCAGATGCGCCCGTCATCCACGTTCTTTAAGGACGGATGCCGTCGCCTGTTTAAAAACAAGGTTGCATTCGTTTCGATGGTCGTCATCATCCTTATTACGATATCAGCTATCTTCCTCCCAATGGTGTGGCCGTATTCGTATGAGCAGCAACTCGGTGTACAACCGGGAAAGCCCGTCGATTCTTCGTACAACAACCTTGCTCCTATGGAATACAGCAAGTCCGAGCAGGCTCGCATAGATGCTGGCGAGAGCGTGTTTCCCCACATCTTTGGCACTGACGCGGCAGGACGCGATTACTTCATCCGCGTGGTCTACGGTACGCGTATCTCGCTCGCGGTCGGCTTCTTTGCCTCCATTATCGTGCTCGTGGTCGGCATGACCTTGGGGTCGATTGCCGGCTTCATGGGTGGGCGTGTGGACATGGTGATCATGCGCATCGTGGACGTTATCTACTCGCTGCCCGACATGCTCATGGTCATTCTGCTCGCCTCGGTGATGCGCGAGACGTTAGGAAGCGCCCTCGAGGGTACGGTCTTAGCCGCCATCGGCTCAAACATCATCTCGCTGTTTGTCATCTTTGCACTCCTTTACTGGTGCTCGATGGCGCGTCTCATCCGTGGCCAGATTCTCTCGCTGCGCGAGCAGGAATACGTGCTTGCGGCTGAGGCGACCGGCGCCAAGGCGGGTTGGATTATCAAGAAGCACCTCATCCCGAACTGCATCTCTGTCATTATCATCTCTACGGCACTTCAGATTCCGAGTGCCATCTTTACCGAAAGCTTCCTATCGTTCCTCGGGCTTGGTGTCAACGCGCCGATGCCATCACTTGGCAGTCTCGCTTCTGAGGCACTTAACGGTATCAGTAGCTATTCATACCGTCTCGTGATTCCCGCGCTTGTCATCTCGCTTATCGTGCTTGGACTCAATCTCTTTGGCGATGGTCTGCGCGACGCCTTCGATCCGAAGCTCAATCAGTAGAAAGGAGATACCATGGCATTGTTGGAAGTGCGCGACCTTCACACGTCATTCTTTACTGATGCAGGAGAGGTCAAGGCCGTCAACGGCGTCTCCTTCGATCTGGACCGGGGCAAAGTGCTCGGCATCGTCGGAGAGTCTGGATCTGGCAAGTCCGTAACCGTCTACTCCATCATGCAGATTCTGGCTCCCGCGGGACGGATTGTCTCGGGATCCATCAAGTTTGACGGACAGGAGCTCGTCGGCGCGGGCGAGAAGGTCATGCGTGACATCAGGGGCAACAAGATTTCGATTATCTTCCAGGACCCCATGACCTCGCTCAATCCTACCTACACAATCGGTCACCAGCTCATGGAGGCCATCCTGCTGCATACCGATCGCAATAAGGAACAAGCGTGGGACCGTGCGGTGGAGATGCTGCGTCTAGTCAACGTCAACGAGCCTGAGAAGCGCATGAAACAGTATCCGCACGAGTTCTCGGGTGGCATGCGACAGCGAGTGATGATCGCCATGGCCTTGGCTTGCGAGCCTGATATCCTGATAGCGGACGAGCCGACGACAGCCCTTGACGTCACGATCCAAGCCCAGATTTTGGAGCTTATGCAGCAGCTACAGCGCGAGTTGGGCATGGCCATCATCATGATTACGCACGATCTCGGCGTCGTTGCGCAGATGTGCGACGAGATCGTCGTCATGTACGCGGGATCGTACTGCGAGCGTGGCACGGCTGATGAGATTTTCTATGACCCGAGACACGAATACACGAAAGGCTTGTTGCGATCCATTCCTACGATGGGCACTATGGGACAGAAACTGCAGCCCATCACGGGAACGCCCATCGACCTGCTAAACCTTCCCAAGGGCTGTCCCTTTGCGCCGCGTTGCGACGCAGCCATGAAGATTTGCATTCGGCAGGCGGCGGAAAACATGGATCTGAGCGAGACGCATAAGGCCTCATGCTGGATCAACGTGAAGCAAAAAGCTCGTAACATCGGCGCTAGTGCAATGCAGAAGGCGCAAAAGGTCGGTATGGACTACGACGATGCGGCTGACATCGCCACGGCAATCGAGGCTGGTGGACTGGGCGCCTCGGTACTGTCTGCGGAAGTTCATTCTGCGCAAGCCGAGGAGGAACTTGAGGCTGCACGAAAGCGGGCTGCGAAGGAGGTACAGGAGGAGAGTGCCGGCAACCTTTCGGATGGTGACATCGTGGGCGACGGAGCACTCATTAACTCCCGCGAGATGGGCAATCGCTCTGCGAGCGCTCCTAACCCCACGGTGCATGGCAAGAAGCCAAGGAAGGGCGGTAAACGGTGATGACAGCACAAGGAAACGACGCTCCGCTGGTCGAGGTGCGTCACCTCAAGGAGTACTTCCCGGTCAATACGGGCTTCTTCAAGACGACTCCGCTCAAGGCAGTCGATGACGTGAGCTTCACCATCAGGCGTGGCGAGACATTGGGCTTGGTAGGGGAGTCGGGTTGTGGCAAGACGACCGTCGGTCGTACGATGCTGCATCTCTACCAGCCCACTGATGGCGTCGTCATATACGACGGAAGGGCCGTCGTTGGTTCCAAGGAGAAGGTAGACGTCAACAAGTTCTGCGTCACGTCTGATCCTCATCCGCTCTCAGAGTCAACGATGTCACTGGACGAGTATCGCACGAAGACCACCATGGTCTTCCAGGATCCGTACAGCTCACTCAACCCGCGTATGACCGTCTCGGACATCATCGCGGAGCCGCTTGACGTGCATCACATGTGCTCCAATGCTCAAGAGCGCGAGAGCCGCGTTCTCGAGATCATGGCGCGTGTTGGCTTGAACTCCGAGCATGCGTCACGTTATGCGCATGAGTTCAGTGGTGGACAGCGCCAGCGCATAGGCATTGCGCGCAGCCTGGCCGTCAATCCTGAGTTTATCGTCTGCGATGAGCCGGTTTCGGCACTCGATGTTTCGATCCAGGCTCAGGTCATCAACATGTTTGATGAGTTGCAGGAGGAGATGGGTCTCACGTACCTCTTCATCGCACACGACCTGCTCGTGGTGCGTCACATCTCCGATCGAATCGCCGTCATGTACTTGGGAAAGATGGTCGAGCTTGCTGACGCCGCAGAGATTTACGACCATCCGCTGCATCCCTACAGCAAGTCGCTCCTCTCGGCGGTTCCCATACCTGACCCAAAGATTGCTCGCGCAAACAAGCGCATCCCGCTGCAAGGAGACATCCCGAGTCCGCTCAACGCGCCTTCTGGATGTCCGTTCCGTACGCGCTGCCCGTATGCCACCGAGGCTTGCTCGCAGACGATGCCCGAGTTCCGTGAGGTGTCAACCGGACACTTCGTGGCGTGCCACCGTACTGACGAAATTAACTAAGCGAAAAAAGGTACCAAGGGGACAGTCCCCTTGGTACCCGACCCCTACATGCCGAGGCTGTCTCCCGCATAGGGAACGTAGTGATAGTCCGGTCGTTCCGTTGTCGCAGTGTCGCTTCCCGGGATGAAGGAACCAACTACGCCAACCGCTACGACCGAAGCCAAAAAAGCCGCACATGCCATATCTGCTACCACCTTTCTTTTCGCTGAGCATTGTCGGTGACACAGTGTAACACGTTGGAAATAAAAGACAACCTCTTCACATTAGTGGCATCCCGTTTGGCCGAAACCGTACTACGAATAGCGACTGTTTAGCAGGTAAACGATACTCAGAGTGCTACCATAGTCCCCACTTGTGTCTCATACTGTCTTTTGTTGGCTTTTCGAAAGGAGAACGCATCATGTCCGGTTTAACTCGTAGGGATTTTCTGCGAGCCTTTGGCGTCGCGAGCGCGTCGAGCATGCTCGTCGCATGTGGGGGCGGGAGCAGTGACAGCGGCTCGTCCGAGGCAGGCGCAGATGATGCTGCCAAAAGCATTGCTGTCTGCTTGGCTTCTGAGCCCGACAACATCGATCCCTGCATGAACTCGGCCGTTGACGGTGCCACCATGCTCGTTCACTTGTTCTCGGGTCTCGCAAAGTGGGAGAAGGATGGTGACAAGTATGTCATCGTTCCTGACTGCGCCAAGGAGCTTCCCGAGGGCGAGGAGCAGAGCGACGGCAAGGTTGTGTATACCTACGAGCTAGTTGAAGGTCTCAAGTGGTCTGACGGCCAGGATTTGAAGGCGGGCGACTTCGAGTTTGCGTGGAAGCGCGCCGGTAACGTTGGAACGGGCGGCGACTACTACTACATGTTCGAAAACGTTGATGGCTATGACGAGAAGGACGAGAAAGCCGTGCTCAATGTCCAGGCCATCGACGACACGCACTTCCAGGTGACGCTTTCTAACGCCGTCAGCTACTGGAATGAGTTGCTGGCCTTCCCCGTGATGTTCCCCGTGCGCGAGGATGTTGTAGCTGACGAAGGCTGGGCAACCGATCCGTCTACCTACATCTCCAACGGTGCCTATACCATGACGGGCTGGACGCACAACTCCGTGATTACCGTCGAGAAGAATCCGAACTATCATGCGGCCGACGAAATCACGATGGACAAGATCGAGTTCTACCTCTCCGATGATGCGAACAACATGCTTTCCAACTTCCAGAACGGCACCTGGCAGCTCATCGACGACGTACCCACTAACGAGATTGCCTCCCTCAAGGAGCAGTACCCCGACGAGTTCAAGATTGACGGACAGATTGGCACTTACTACATCTCGTGGAACGTCAACCAGGAGATTCTGCCTGATCCTTCGAAGTTCAAGAAGCCAGAGGAGGCTGAGGCCGCGCGCGCCGAGATTCGTACCGCACTGAGCTGGATTCTCGACCGAAACTACATCTGCGAGGAGATTGCACAGGGTGGCCAGGTTCCCGCCGCTTCGTTCGTCGCCATGGGTATGATGAACCCCGATGGCAGCGACTTCACCTCGACCTGCAATGGCGGCAAGGGCGAGTACTACTCCGTTGCGCCTGATGACCTGCAGAGCAACTACGACGAGTGCATCGAAGTGCTCAAGAAGTATTACACATTTGACGAGAAGTCCGGTAAGTTCACCGACATCCCGACGCTCGTCTATCTGTACAACACCAATGAGTCACATGCCGCCATCGCTGCCTACATCCAGTCCGCGTTTGACCAGGTGGGCCTCACGATGACGCTTGAGAACCAGGAGTGGAATACCTTCCTGAATACCCGCAAGGCGGGCGACTTTGCCATTGCACGTAACGGCTGGGTGGCTGACTACACCGACCCCATCTGCTTCCTTGACATGTGGACTACGGTTTCGGGCAACAACGACGTGCAGTTCGGTCGCGGCGATCACGAGAAGGTCAAGCTCTATGACCTCGACCTCAGCGACATCGACGGCTACGACACCAAGGTCAAGGCTGGGACGTGGGCAGAGACCTACGACGTTCTCATCAGCGACATCAAGACCGAGACAGACAACGAGAAGCGCTATGCCCTCATGCACAAGGCCGAGGACCTTCTCATGAGCACTGGCTGCATCTGCCCCATCTACTTCTACACCGACATGTACATGATTTCAAAGGATGTCCAAGGCTTCTTCAGCATTCCTCTGGGTTACAAGTTCTTCCACTACTCGTCCTACAGCGCGTAGTCAGAATCTCAAGCAAAGGATGTGATCATCAATGGCAAAGCTTACTCGCCGTTCGTTCCTGGGCGCCACCGGCGCGTCGACGGCAGCCCTCTTCCTCGCTGCATGTGGCGGCGGCTCGAGCGACTCTGGCTCGAGTGACGCGGCTCCGACCGATGGTGCGGCTGGTGGCGGCAGCATCGGCGTCATGCTTTACACCAACGTGATGTCGCTCGATACCGACCTCGCGACCGACGGTGACTCCTTTGAGGTCATCGCCGACTGTATCGATGGCCTCATGCAGATGGACGCCGACGGCAAGGCCATTGAGGCGCTCGCCGAGAAGATGGAGGCTTCCGAGGACGGCAAAACCTACACCTTCACCCTACGTGATGCCAAGTGGAGCAACGGCACGCCTGTTACCGCCAACGACTTCGTCTTTGCCTGGCGTCGTATCTGCAAGAACGCTGGCGAGTACGCCTACATGATGAGTGACATCGGCCAGATCAAGGGCGCGGCCGCCATAGTCGCGGGTGACGAGAAGGACGAGACCACTCTCGGCGTCACCGCCAAGGACGACAAGACCCTGGTGGTCGAGCTCGAAGCTCCCGTACCGTACTTCGACTCGCTCATGTACTTCCCGACCTTCTATCCCATCAACGAGGAGTTCTACAACGGCCTCGCGGACGGCACCTACGGCACCAGCCCGGACACCTTCCTCTGCAACGGCGCCTTCCTGCTCGACAGCTACACCCCTGGTACGGC
>ONMP01000081.1 GCA_900318935.1 uncultured Actinomycetes bacterium | reverse complement strand
CTCAACCGCACACGAACCGCTCGAACTCTTGCGGTGACAGCTTGCGAGGAATCCCCCCGTTGAACGCGCGCGAGTCACTCGACACGATGACCTCGGCTCCGCAGGCCCGTGCACACGCCATCACCAGTGCATCCTCAAAGACAGGCTCATCTCGGTCGCGATGCGCATCCCAGCAGACACGCTCATCAATGGGACACACTTCGCAGAAGCGAAACACGGTCTCGCGGGCATACTGCGCACAAGCCCTTCGCTCGGCTTTGTTCGGTATGGCCAGCTTCATCCCAGCGTTGTTTTCCAATACATACGTCATGTCGCAAAGCGAGTGGGCGGCAACGTACAACTCGTGAGTCCCCTCTTCGCAACCACGGACAGCATTGAGCATGGCCTTATGACGTTCTGCATAACGACTAAAAACGAGATCGAGAATCGCATTGGTGTCGAGCAAAATCCTCACCATGAGGCATCCCTCTCGCTGAGCGTCCGTGCTACTGAGTCATCCGTGAGGAACGTGAAGTCAATCGTGTCATACGGCCCCTCCTCGATCCAAGCAGCCAAGCTCTCGAACTTGCTGGGACGCGGGCGCGCATGCACGCCGTCATACTCCACGCTGAGTATGCACTCGGGTATCTCCTGTGCCTGTGCGACGTACGAGTACATGCGGCGGATGAACTGCGAGTCGCTGAGGTTCGAGCGTGCGAGCACGCTATGAGCCCTTCGACGGACTTCCGGATCCAAGCGCGCCGCGACCGTTGAGGTGGAAGGCATTGTGGCTCCTTTGTTTTACACTTAGCACGTCTGTTTAACAAGAGCATATCACCTCGAAGTATGGTTTGCAAGAAAAACACTTTGGCCAATATCGCTGCTATACTGTGATAAAACTAGCGCCACGGCGAGAGGACCACCATGAAACAAAGGTGTGAGTACTGCGGAAACTGGATTGACGACACCGACGAGGTCTGCCCGCACTGCGGTGGCGCAAACGAGCACATGATGGCCTCGGGCGAAGGCGTACCAAAGACCATCGAAGAACTCAAGGAGTTCTGCGCACGTCACAACCTCCCACTCGAGCAGATGCGCTTCTTCATCGGCGAGGACTACAAGGAGCCACGTGCGTTCGGCATTTACCAGGATGGCGACAATTTCGTCGTGTACAAAAACAAAGCCGATGGCACTCGCGCCGTGCGTTATCGCGGCAAGGACGAGGCCTACGCTGTGAACGAGCTCTACCAAAAGATGAAGAGCGAGGTCGCAAACCAGCGAAACCGCCTTGGCAACGTCAAGGTACAGCAGGCACAAAAGAAGACACGCACGGCCGGCATCCTCGCAACCATAGCCATCGCCGCCGCCCTGGTCGCAGGCATCTTTGCCATCTCCAGAATGCCATCAGATGGGTACTACCACTACGACAACACCTACTACTACCTGCAGGATGACGACTGGTACTATTACGACAGCTCGCATAGCTCATGGCAGTATGACAACAACCCCCCGACAACGCTCACAGAGAACTCCGACGACTATTGGGAGGGTGACTCTTGGAACTCCTCATGGGGCGCGAGCGACTTCTCCAATTCCAGTTATTACGAGCCACCAAGCAGCTCGAGCAACGACGATTGGGACGATGACGACTGGGACTGGGATTCCGGCGACTCGTGGGACTCCAGCAGCACCGACTGGGACAGCGACTGGTAACAGTAACAGGGCTTTTTCATGGGCGGTGCCCGCTTCCATCTAGCGCGACGGGACGTTTTGTGCGAGACTAAAACTCAAACTAGAGGGCGGGAGGTCCCATGCGTGCAGGCTTTGACAACGACCGCTACATCACGATGCAAGCAGACCGCATCCGGCGGCGCATCGGCGAATTTGGCGGCAAGCTCTACCTTGAGTTCGGCGGCAAGCTCTTTGATGACTACCACGCCAGTCGCGTACTCCCTGGATTCGCCCCCGACTCGAAGGCGCGTATGCTCACCGAGCTCGCCGACGACGCCGAGGTACTCGTTGCCATCAATGCGCAGGACATCGAGACAAACAAACGCCGCAGCGACATCGGCATCCGCTACGCAGACGACGTCTTGCGACTCATGGACATGTTTCGCGGCATGGGACTTCTGGCAAACAAGGTCGTCATTACGCGCTTCTCCGGCCAGCCGCATGCGGAGGCCTATCAGCATCGCCTTGAAGCTATGGGCGTCGAATGTTATCGCCACTACCCCATCGACGGCTATCCGGCAAACACGAGCCTCATCGTAAGCGACGAGGGTTTCGGAAAGAACGACTTCGCCCCCACGACGCGACCTCTCGTGGTGGTCACCGCCCCAGGACCCGGTTCGGGCAAGCTCGCAACCTGTTTGAGCCAGCTCTACCACGAAAACAAGCGGGGTGTCGAGGCGGGGTACGCCAAGTTCGAGACCTTCCCCGTGTGGAACCTGCCCCTCACACATCCGGTCAACATAGCCTACGAGGCAGCGACCGCTGACCTTGACGATCGCAACATCATCGATCCCTTCCACCTGGAAGCCTACGGCGAGGTATGCGTGAACTACAACCGCGACGTCGAAACCTTCCCCGTAGTCCACGCCCTGCTCGAAAGGATCCAAGGAACGAGTCCCTACCAGTCCCCCACCGACATGGGGGTCAACATGGTTGGCAACTGCATCGTCAACGATACGGTCTGCCAAGAGGCTGCCTCCCACGAAATCGTTCGTCGTCACTTCTGGACGGCCGTCGAACTCGAGCGCACGGGGCAAGGGGCCGAGGCGCTGGCAAAGATTGACCTTCTCATGGGCAAGGCTGGTCTCACCGAGGACTTCTCCCCCGCTCGTGCAGCCGCCCTCGAGAAGGAGAAGGCGACTGGCGCCCCAGCAGCCGCCATGGTGTTGCCCGACGGCTCCATCGTCACAGGCAAAACGAGTGACCTCCTCGGCGCGGCCTCTTCGCTTTTGCTCAACGCCCTCAAGCGCGTAGCCGGCATCGATCGCAAGACCTATATCGTGAGCAATGAGGCGCTAGAGCCCATCTGTCGGCTCAAGACCGATCATCTACATAGCATCAACCCGCGCCTACACTCCGACGAGACGCTCATTGCGCTTTCGATAAGCTCGGCAGTCAACCCCGACGCCGCGAGAGCAATTGCCGCCATGGAGGAGCTCCGCGGTTGCGACGCCTACTTCACCGTCATCATCTCGCCCACCGACGAGAAGCTCTACCGCAGCCTCGGCATCAATGTCTGCTGCGAGCCCAAGTACGAGCGGCATACGTTCTACCACAGGTAAACCATCCACAAACGACCACAGGTTAGGCCCCAGCGCGGTACTGGCGCCGGGGCCTGTGGTCTTTGAGGATAGCTTCGCGTCTATCAGACGAAGTACTTGCCAAAGAGCAGGTATGCCACGATTCCTACCGCAATAACGAGGGCACCTATAATCACGCCCACAAAGAGCGAGCTTCTACGCCCCTCCTCGATTTCCTCTTCGGTGGGAAGCTTTGAGCTGTACTCCGAATCCTTGGACATCTGCATCCTCCTCGGCTACGCGATGCGCTTGCCCGTGACATCAAAGCTGAACTTCTTTGTACGGCATACACCCTTGAGGTCATCGCCGACAACGGTACCCGATAGCGTCCATGCCACGTTGCCAATGGGGAACGGCAGGTGGATGCTTCCCTCAAAGGTGACCTCGTCACCTACGATCTTTCCCTGAAGCCGCTTCGTCTTGCCCGCCACAGTGAGGTCGGCTGCACAGACGTCGCCCTGCGTCACCATGACCAGCTCGCCGGCCTTCTTGCCCAGAGGCGTCTTTGCCTCGACGGTGTACATACCATCAATCATGCCAGTCACTCCTTGCCTGCATTATCTAATAGTGCGAAGAAATGATACTACATATTCGCAACGCGCGCGGACTTCTCCATGCCATCCACCCGAACGACTGATAGGATAAGGAATCATTAGCTTATCTTTAGACATGCTTTGCTTGTCTTTATATTTGCAGGTGGTGTGATATGAGCGATAAGAAAGCGGGTGGGCACGCTTCTGCTATACCCGCACCATGCGGTAACCCACCCCCACATGGGTCTGGATATAGCGCTTGCCGATTTTCTTGCGCAGGTTGCCCATAAAGACGCGCAACGATGCGAGGTCTCCCTCCTGTGTCCCGCTCCACGCCTCACGTAGTATGAACTGGTGCGTAAGTACTCGACCGACGTTGCGTGCAAGCAGACACAGCAGCTTGTATTCTCGCGGTGTGAGGTGGAGCTCCTTCCCATCGAGCATCACCGTCCCCGCCACAAAGTCGATGCTTAGGTCGCCGTTGCGAAATGTCGACTCATGTGGCTCCTCACGTACCATGTAACTCAGATGGCGCTCGCAGGTGCGGATGCGTGCGAGCAGCTCGCCCACCGAGAAGGGCTTGGAGAGATAATCGTCGGCACCGGCATCAAGTGCACGAATCTTGTCGAGGTCATCCGCGCGCGCCGAAACAACGATAATCGGCACCTGTGACCATGTGCGAAGCTTCGCTATGACGTCCTGGCCATCGATATCGGGAAGCCCCAGGTCAAGCAGTACGATGCTGGGATCGGATGCCGAGATAACGTCAACGGCCTCCGCGCCTGTCACCGCTGACAGCCATCGGTACCCGTGCGACCCCAAGGCAACCGTGATGAGGTTGCGTACCGCCGCATCATCCTCCACGACAAGCACGCACGTCTGCTTGTTATTCATTGTCCATAACCTCCTCCAATGGAAGCGTGAACTCAAAGACCGCCCCATGAGGCACAGCGTCAGTAAGGCACAGCTCGCCGCCATGCGCCTCCACGACCGCCTTGCACAGGGGCAGTCCCAGACCTATGCCGCGCCGGCCGTCGCTCGCCGCAGACGGCACGGTGTAGAACGACTCAAATACGCGTGGCTTCTCCTCGTCGGGAATGCCCGGACCATCATCCGCCACCGAGACTCTTGCATATGCGCCGTCACGTGCCACGTTCACGTGGATGTGCGAGCCGGCCTGAGTATGCACGATCGCGTTGTTTACGAGATTGACCACAACCTGCACCATGACCTGCGCATCCATACGCACAAGCAGCATCTCTTCAGTGGAATCAAAGACAAGGTTGTGATACTTCACATCGGGACTCACGTGTCTCAAGGCTTCCTCCACTACCTCGTCGATAAGCTCCACATCGTGCTCAAGCGCCACCTTGCCGTCTTCCAAGCGCGTCACAGCCAATAGGTTCTCGACTACGCCCGTGAGCCATGTCGCGTCGTCGTGGATGTCCTCGACAAGCGCCCGACGTTGCGCCTCGTCGAGCATCACGCTTTGGTCGAGCAACACGTCAGCGTTGCCCGAAATCGCCGTGAGAGGCGTGCGCAGGTCATGCGATACCGACCTGAGTAGATCGGCGCGCAGCTGCTCGTTCTGTGCGGTTATTTGTGCCTCGACAGAGGCCCGCTCGCTCGCCCGCAGCTGCGTCACCAGGTAGCTCGCGACAAACGCCACCACGAACATCACCGCAATCGTTCCGGGAACGTCCGCGCCACGTATGCGAAAGGAGAACCTTGGGTCAACGAGAAAGAAGTTGAAGCCGAGGGTAGAGAGAATCGCGGCCGCAAGACAATACGACACCTCGGTAGTGCAGAGGGCCGTGAGCAGCACGCTGAGAACAAAGACGATCACGACAGTGGCCTCGGAAAAACCCAGCGTATCGAGCGTCATGGCGCATATGACTGCGAGCACCTGCAGCACGCACGTCGCCACGATGTTTCTTGCCACAGCCACCTCCCGAGGTCCGTGTGCCATGGGTCACAACACAGCATCATGACATTGTATAGGATGTAGCAATTCCTTTGCACGTGCATAAAGACGGCATAAACATCGCTACAAAGCGCCGATATGGCTATCCTTGCCTGTAGTCGTCTTTCGAAAGGAACGGCAATGTCATCTGAGAGCAATTCGCATCGCGCGATTCCCTTTAGCATGGGCATGGTGCTCGTCACCATGGGCGTCGTCTACGGCGACATCGGCACCAGCCCGATGTATACACTTCGTGCCATCATGCACGGCAATGGCGGCCTGCCCACGATGCAACCCGACGTGGTGATAGGTGCACTTTCACTCCTCATCTGGACCATGACGCTTATCACGACTGTCAAGTACGTGCTTGTCGCCATGAAGGCCGACAACCACAACGAGGGCGGCATCTTTGCCCTCTACAGCCTCGTGCGCAAGTGCGGGGCGTGGCTCGTCGTGCCCGCCATGGTCGGTGGTGCGGCGCTTCTGGCTGACGGCATCCTCACCCCCGCCGTCACCGTAACTACAGCCATCGAGGGCTTGCGCAGCATAGACCTCGTGCATCGCATCATCGGAGACGGACAGGGCATCGTGGTGTTAATCACCATCTCCATCATCAGTGCCCTCTTCCTTGCCCAACGCGCAGGCACGAGCAGCATTGGGCGTGCGTTTGGTCCCATCATGTGTCTTTGGTTCGGGTATCTGGGCATCATCGGCCTTCTGCATATCGGGGCTGACCTCAATGTCCTACGCGCTTTCAACCCGATACGCGGCATCACGTTCCTCTTTGACGGAAACCTCAACGCCGCCGGCATCATGGTGCTCGGTAACGTCTTCCTCTGCACCACGGGCGCCGAGGCCCTCTACTCCGACATGGGTCATGTCGGCAAGGCAAACGTCTACGCGAGCTGGCCCATCGTGAAGGCCTGCCTCATCCTCAACTACCTCGGACAAGGTGCATGGATCCTCTCGATGCGCGACAATCCCGAGCTCATCGCCATGGGAGCGACCATGAACCCGTTCTTTGACATGCTACCTGCGGGCGGCATGCGCATCTTTGCCGTGGTGCTTTCGACGCTCGCCGCCATCATCGCGAGCCAAGCCCTCATCACCGGCAGCTTCTCCATCGTGAGTGAGGCCATCAGCCTCGACCTCATGCCGCACGTAAAGATCGAGTATCCCTCGGAGACGAAGGGTCAGATCTACATCCCCATCATCAACCGCATACTGTGGATTGGCTGCGTTGGTGTCGTTCTGTTTTTCCGCAGCTCAGAGCGGATGGAATCAGCCTATGGTCTGGCCATCACCGTCACCATGCTCATGACCACCGTGCTACTCACCATCTTCCTCTCGCAGGTGCGCCATCGCCGAGCTCTGGCCGTTCCGTTCGCGATCTTCTTTGGGGCCATCGAGTCATTCTTCTTTTTCTCCAGCCTCACCAAGTTCATGCATGGCGGCTACGTGACGGTACTTCTGGCCCTCGCCATCTTCCTCGTTATGTACATCTGGCATCGTGGCACGCAGCTCGAGATGAGCCAGCGCATCAACCTCCCCGTCGTTGGTTACCTGGGACAGATGCATGAGCTCACGAGCTACGAAGAGGTTCCCTATCTGGCTGACAATCTCGTATTCCTCACGAATGACCCAAGTACGAGCACGCTCGACCGCGACATTCTCTATTCCATCCTTGACAAGCGACCCAAGCGCGCCAAGGCATATTGGTTCCTCAACGTCTCGGTAACTGACGAGCCCTATACGCATGAGTTCTGGGTCAACGACTTCGGCACGGACTTCGTCTTTAAGGTACAGCTGCGGCTGGGCTTCAAGGTCAACCAACGCGTCAACGAGTACCTCTACCAGATCGTCTCCGCCATGGTGGAACAAGGCCGTCTCCCGCCACAGGACCATCGCTTCAGTATCTACGAACGTACCGGACATGTGGGCGACTTCCGCTTCTGCCTCGTTCGCAAGGTACCCACCGAGGCTGCGGACCTTTCGGCCATGGATTTGATGGTGCTGCACGCGAAGTATCGCATCCGTGGTTTCTGCGGCTCACCCGCCCACTGGTACGGCCTCACGAATGCCAGCGTGATGTACGAGTATGTGCCGCTCTTCGTCGGCAACAAGAAACAGCACAAGCTCAACTACGTGGAGATGCCTAGCAAGTAGCCGCTCACCCACAGCAAGACCGTAATCAAGGTACACGAGGGGCAAGCTCTCGTGTACCTTTTATAATGGGCACAAGCCGCGTTAGGGCAGGTGAGGAGGAGCTATGACAGGAGGGGCCAGCACGCCACGTGAGAGACGGATGGAACCTGTCACCGCAATCACCCAAGCGGTGTGCATCCTCGCAGCCGTATGGATGCTCTGGCTTGTATCTCCCAGAAAGAACTGGCTTGCCTGGAGCGCGGTCCTCCTCTGCTGGGCACTGCCAACCGCCTCGAACCTGCGATACGCCGTAAGTCATCGGCGGGCAAACATCGGCATGATGCCTCTCGCGATGGCCTCTCTTGCTGGCCCCGCAGCGCTCGCCCTCGTCTTTGGCGAGGTCGGTGTCGTAGTGCGAGTGGTTCTGTGGGCGATCCTCATAGGCTCTTGCGCGACAATTGCCATCCTTGCCGTGTGGTTTCGGCGTTTTCGGGCGATGGGCAGCAATGCGCACGCAATCCAACACGATGCCATAATCGTCGTACTCGGAGGCACCATCCGTGACGGCAAGCCTTGCCTCACGCTTCAGATTCGCTTGGACGAGGCACTGCGCCTCTGGCAAGAGTCGCCTGAGCGGAAGCTCTTGCTTACCGGCGGCCTCGTACGGGGCGAAACGCGCACCGAGGCTGACTACATGGCCGAATACCTCGTCGAGCGCGGGGTTCCAAGCACCTCCCTGCTCCTCGAGCGCAAAGCTCGCGATACGAGGCAAAACATACGTCTTTCGCTTGAGTTGCTGCGAGAAGCAAGCCCCTCAGGAGAGCTTCCCGACGAGCAGCTATGCGTACTCACAAACGACTACCACCTCTATCGAGCCGTTGCCGAAGGGCGTGCGGAGGGCGTGGAGCTTACACCAATCAGCTGCCCCACCCCGCCCACAAGCCGTCTGCAGCAGTGGAGCCGCGAGGTTCTGGCCATGTACTTTGGGCATTAGGGGCACCGGGCGTCTCCGGTGCTCCCATTCATGCTCACTCGGCTACGAGCTTGTTCACGCGACGATCGTAGGTCAGGAGCCCGTTCGTCTCCTCTTCTACGTCACTCAACTGCGTGTATACGAAGCCAACGAGACCTTCCGCCTCGAGGGCATCCATCTGCGTGAGAAGCTCTTCAAAGGCGCGACGCCACGCACCGAGGTCATCGAAGGCGTCATAGCCATAGGTGATGTCGGGCAGCGACATGTGCCCTTCCACCGGGCAGGTCAGCCCGCCAAACTCGTCGATGATGAACGCGCGCTGCTTTCGGCGCCACGGAAGCCCCGCATGCGGATCGCGATAGACGCGCATGTTGCGGAAGTAGTTGTGCACCGCAAAGAAGTCACCAGCGCCCTGATCGTACCAACCACTCGCAGCCGTGAAGGGACGCGTCGGATCCTGCGCACGCAGCTCTTCGGTAATCTCAGCGGAACAGAACTGCCCCCAGGACTCGTTGAAGACCACCCATGCGGCTACGCACGGATGCCCGACAAGATGAGCGATGGTATCGCGCGCCATTTGCAGCCACTCCGAGCGATATGCCTCGTCGCCTGCCCCGAACCGTTGCCATGAGCGCGGACTCGTGTCTCTCAAACTCGTCCATGAGCGACGAATCAGGGTGGGAATGTTTACGCTCGCCCACTCGCCAGGGATGCCGCCCCCACTCACCATGTCTTGCCAGACGAGCATGCCCAACCGGTCGCAATGCCAATACCAGCGCGAAGGTTCCACCTTGATGTGCTTACGTAGCATGTTGAAGCCGGCCGCGCGCATCGCCTCGATGTCGGCCACCAGCGCTTCATCGGCAGGAGCCGTCATGAGACCGTCAGGCCAGTAGCCTTGGTCAAGCACGCCACGGACAAAGAATGGCTTATGGTTGAGGCAGAAGCGTGCTACGCCGCTCTCGTCTCTCTCGATGCCCACCGTTCGGAACGCGCAGTAGCTGCGCACCACGTCCGTGCCGTAGATCACGCGCAGCCCGTACAGATAGGGCTCGTCCACATCCCAGAGCCGGGGTTGCGCGATATCCAAGCGCAGGCGAGCCTCGTTCGCCACCGTTTGTGTACTCGCTTGCGCCACAGCCTGTCCCTCGACATCGAGCAGTTCAACGGTAAGCATGTGACCTGGAACGGTCAATACGGCGTCAACCTCTAGTGTCCCTGCATCTGCATCAGGCATCACGCACATCGAAGCTACATACGCCTCCGGTACTTCTTCCAGCCATACGCTCTGCCAGATACCGCTCTGGGCTGTATACCACATGTTGCCGCGGGTGATTCGTTGCTTCCCGCGTGGCTGCACGCCCTGCTCGCTCGGGTCATAGACACAGACCTCGATGCGATTGGTCCCGAGACGCACTTCATCCGTCACATCTGCTTCGAAGGGCAGGTAACCACCCACATGTGTAAGCACCTGCGCACCGTTCACATACACGGCGCAGGCATAGTCCACCGCTTCGAAGTGCAGGACAAGTCGATTGTCGGCGGAAAGATCGGCAATCTCCACCTTGCGGTGGTACCACAAGAGCTGCGTTGGTGACAGTCGCCTGTTTACGCTGCTGAGGGATGCCTCAGGCGAGAACGGAACCAAGATGTTGCCATCCCATGCGGTTGGTGCCGAGGCGTTCGACCATTCGTCGCGAGCGTCGGGCGCCTCGCATATGGCGTAATCCCACCAGCCATTGAGGCTTCGCCACGAGTCGCGCTCGAACTGCGGGCGAGGATGCTCACTTAGCACCCGCTCTGGGTCGAGCGCCTCGCCCCATGGCGTCGTGAGCGGTGTCAACTTCGAGTCTTGCGGGGCATCAGGTCGCGCCGCCAACACCCGCCTGATGTCCAGGTCAAACAACCGTCTCTTTGCCTTCATGCGAAGCCCCCCCACCATGGTCGCTGTTACTATGCCCATTTTAGCGCAGGTTTTGCGGCGTGCTATTTGCCATCTGTTACGGGCATTACGTCCCCGCACAAGCCCAAGCACACGCAAAGGAGTAACACCTCACGCACTTATGAGCACCACGCATGCACGGTCAGCGCGTAAAGACAGCACTCGTCAGATGGGCGTAAGTCACGCTGAATCATACATGAGCATAGTATATAATGAATCATAGCGTTTGTGCATATCGAAAGGAGAGGCTATGCGCTACATCGAGTTCGGACAGCGTGGCACTAAGGTGTCGGAGGTTATCTTGGGCACCATGAGGATTGCCGACAAGACGCCCGAGGAGGTGGCGACGCTCATCGAAACCGCCTTGGATTCAGGTATCAACGCCGTGGACACCGCACCCATCTACGGACCGTCCGAAGGCATCATCGGAAACGCGTTCGCAGCACGTCCCGGATTGCGCGATCGCGTCTGGCTCCAGACGAAGCTCGGAATCAGGCCGCATCCCCAGCGCAAGGCCAACTACTTCGATTTCTCGTACGAGCATATCATGGAGTCGGTGGACAACAGCCTGCGTGCTCTGCAGACCGACCATGTCGACTCGCTGCTTTTGCATCGACCCGATGCGCTCATGGTGCCCGAGGAGATTGCAAAGGCGTTCCAAGAGCTCTATGACGCCGGCAAGGTGATTGACTTT
>ONMP01000207.1 GCA_900318935.1 uncultured Actinomycetes bacterium | reverse complement strand
TGGGCGAGTGTCGTATAGCCCACGATGGCGTTCATCGGCGTTCGGATGTCGTGGGAGATGTTGTTGAGAAAGACCGTCTTTGCCCTGCTCGCCTCCTCCGTCGCAACGAGGGCGTTGGAAAGGGCGACTTGGCTCTCGGCCAGCTCGGCGTTCTTTTCCTCTAGGACCTTGCGCGCTGCCTCCTTGTCTGCAGCACGTGCCTTCGAGCGACGTGAGTCACGCATGAGTAGGAGGATGACAAAACACGCGATAGCCAGAGCGAGCGTACCGATAAAGGCCATGTGGTCGCGCAAGAAGTCGTATGCGGTGTAGACATACAACTCATTGGTGTAGGCATAGGCACGATCAAGGGAATACTCCTGCCCGATGACGTTGATGCCTCGATTGAGGAGCTTGAGGAGTCCGTCGTTGCCAATGCGAACGCCGAAGCAGCTGTCATCGCTATTTGGGAGCTGTCGCGTGGAGAGCGTCTCATACTTGCTGTTCCTGAGAATGTCCTTGGCGCGAAGGCCGTTGAGTGTCGTACAATCCACCTCGCCTGAGAGGACGGCGGACAGGCAGTCATCGATGGAAGGATATGTCGTTACCTCCGCATCAGGAAAGAAAGTCTGCACGTAGTAGCGCTGCATGTCGTTGCGTTCGTTGATTGCGAAGTGTGCCGTTCTGGCATCAGCGTAATCGCCGACGTAAACAAGCTCCATGGTAGAGGTTATGACCGGATTCGACAGGTAGATGCCGTTCTCCTCCGAGTAGTAGAGCCCGCCACCAACGGGAAAGGCGACATCGATGTCTCCCTCATTGACGGCGGCAATCATGTCCGCATAAGAGTCGAAGCCCTGATAGTCAAGCTTGACCTTCGTGACGTTGAGCTTATCCATGATGAGCGGGAGAACATTGCTTACGAGCCCCGTGGTCTCTTCACGTTCGTTTGTGTCGCTGTAGGGTAGGAAGCGATTGAGATAGCCGACGTGCATGACGTCATGGCTGCTGACCCATGCAGCCTCGGATGGCGTGAGGGAGGTGCTCTGCAGGCTGCTGGCATAGTACTTTGAGCGTAGGGATATGAGATAGTTAGGCTCATCCACGGAAAGCTGGGCTTGCGCCTCGTTAAGCGCGGCGAGTAGGTCAGGTCGTTCTTTGCTCACGCATAGATAGTAGTCAGATGACCCGAACGTGCAGACCACCTCAGCATCCTGTCGATGGTACGCGCCATCGCCTTCGGCGGCGATGAGATCGACCTCATCATTGTCAAAGGCCGCAAAGAGAACCCCATAGTCAGGATAGGAGATGACGTCTGCATCAACGTTGTTTTGTGAAAGGTAGTTCTTGAGCTCGCCAAGCAGAGCGCTCTCGAGCACCCCGATGCGCTTGTGCGCAAACGTCGCGGGATCTGTCGTGACCGTTTCGTCCGTGGCATGCCTCACGAGGTAGTATGACTCGTTGCCCATCGGGGCCTCGGGGTAGCCTATGAGTCCCAGGCGTTCCTCGGTGCGTGCCAAGCCAGCGAGCAGGTCAACCTTTCCGTCAAGGAGCATCTGGTAGACGTCTGCGAAGTCGCCATATACATACTCGTAGCTCCAGCCTGTGTATTCAGAAATCTTTCGGTAGTACTCGTAGGCATATCCGCGTTTCATGGCGTCGGGTAGGGCGCCTTCCTGAAAGACCTCGTTCTCGAAGTAGCCGACTTTGACGACGGGGGCTTCTACATCTGAGGCAAATGCCGCAGATGGCACAAAGGCCATCGCTAGGGTTACGAGGAAGATATACACGACAAACTTGAGTCGGGCCATAGCACAACCTCACGATTCCTCGACTTGGAGTTTGCGTACTATAGTAGCACGACGAACAAGAACAGGCCGCCACCCGAAGGTGACGGCCCGAATGCCGAGTCAACGTACAGATAAAACTACTTGGCGAGAGCCTGCTCGACGGCGACGGCGCATGCGACGGTGCAGCCAACCATGGGGTTGTTGCCCATGCCGATGAGGCCCATCATGTCCACGTGCGCGGGCACGGAGGAGGAGCCGGCGAACTGGGCGGAGCTGTGCATACGGCCCATGGTGTCGGTCATGCCGTAGGAAGCGGGACCGGCGTGCATGTTGTCGGGATGCAGCGTACGGCCAGTGCCGCCACCGGAAGCGACGGAGAAGTACTTCTTGCCAGCGAGCGTGCGCTCCTTGAAGTAGGTGCCCGCCACGGGGTGCTGGAAGCGAGTCGGGTTGGTCGAGTTGCCGGTAATGGAGATGTCAGCGTTCTCGTGCCACATGATGGCAACGCCCTCGCGGACATCGTCGGCGCCGTAGCAGTTGACCTTGGAACGCGGGCCATCGCTGTACGGAATGGTCTGGACGACCTCAAGCTCGCCGGTGAAGTAATCGAACTTGGTCTGGACATAGGTGAAGCCATTGATGCGGGCGATGATCTGGGCGGCGTCCTTGCCGAGGCCGTTCAGGATGACGCGCAGCGGCTTCTTGCGAGCCTTGTTGGCGTTGTTGGCGATGCCGATGGCGCCCTCAGCGGCTGCGAAGGACTCGTGGCCCGCCAGGAACGCGAAGCACTCGGTGTCTTCGCCGAGCAGCATGGCGCCGAGATTACCGTGGCCCAGACCGACCTTGCGGTCCTCAGCGACGGAGCCGGGCACGCAGAAGGCCTGCAGGCCAATGCCGATGTCAGAGGCTGCTGCGGAAGCGTTCGCGGCGCCCTTCTTGATGGCGATAGCGCAGCCGAGGGTGTAGGCCCACTTGGCGTTCTCGAATGCGATGGACTGGATGTCCTCGGTGATGTCGTAGGGGTTGAAGCCGAGGTCGGTGCAGATCTTCAGAGCTTCCTCGAGGTCGGCGATACCATACTCAGCGAGGGTCTTGTTGATCTTGTCGATGCGGCGCTCATAGCCTTCGAACGAAACTGCCATCTATATCACTCCCTTCCTGAAGTTACTCTTTGCGCGGGTCGATCGTCTTTGCGGGGGCGTCCCACTGGCCGTAACGACCGGTGTTGGCCTTGATGGCCTCGTTGGCATCCTTGCCAGCCTTGACGTCCTCCATGAACTTGCCGAGGTTCAGGAACTCGAAGCCGATGATCTCGTTGTTCTCGTTGAGGGCGAGCTGGGTGATGTAGCCCTGCGTGAGCTCGAGGTAACGAGCACCCTTGGCGGCGGTGCCGTAGGTGGTGCCGACCATGGAGCGCAGGCCCTTGCCGAGGTCGTCGAGGCCAGCGCCGATGGGCAGGCCGTCCTCGGAGAAAGCGGTCTGGGTGCGGCCATAGACGATCTGGAGGAACAGCTCGCGCATGGCAACGTTGATTGCGTCGCACACGAGGTCGGTGTTCAGCGCCTCAAGGATGGTCTTCTTCGGCAGAATCTCGGCGGCCATAGCGGCGGAGTGGGTCATGCCCGAGCAACCGATGGTCTCGACGAGGGCCTCCTCGATGATGCCCTTCTTGACATTGAGGCTCAGCTTGCAGCCGCCCTGCTGAGGTGCGCACCAGCCGATGCCATGGGTGTAGCCCGAGATGTCCTCAAGCTGCTTTGCCTGTACCCACGCGCCCTCCTCGGGAATGGGTGCAGGTCCGTGGTATGCACCCTTGGTGACCGGGCACATCTTCTCCACATCTGACGAATACTGCATAAAAGCTCCTCTCCACAAATCTTGCGGGGCAACCCCGTGGCACCCCACCATTTGCACAGCTAGCGGCATGATACGCGCCGAAAACCACGATGTGTGCGAAAAGTTTGGAGCAATCCGTGGAAGGTGCAAAAGTCGCTGTTCAACGTGCCAAGAGGAGACACAAGTGCAAGAGTTCATCGAGCGAGAAGACTTCCCTCGATGGATGGAAGCGCGTTCCCAGGAACACGGCGTGTGTGTGATAGAATCCCCTCACTGAAGAAAACCCTACGAAAGGGGAGAGTATGTCAGACAAGCGTGTGGCCGTATTCTTGGCACCTGGATGCGAGGAGATTGAGGCCCTGACCGTTGTGGACATCCTGTATCGGGCGTCTATTCCCTGTGACACGGTGTCTGTCGCCGAAGGCCGCAAGGTGACGTCCTCGCACGCCGTTACCATCGTGGCGGACAAGCACGTCTCGGACGTGGACTTCTCTGCCTACGATATGCTGGTGTTGCCGGGTGGAATTCCTGGTACGCCGAACCTGCATGCCTGTGCGCCGCTCATGGAGGCCGTGCATGATTTCGCGGAAAAGGGAAAGTTGCTCTCGGCCATATGTGCCGCGCCTTCGATATTCGCCGAGGAAGGCCTGCTCAAGGGTCGTCGTGCCACGAGCAATCCTGGCTTCCAGCACGTGCTGGCCGAGCAGGGCGCTGAGCTGCTCGCCGACGAGCCCGTCGTGGTGGACGGCAACTTCACCACGAGCCAGGGGATGGGCACGGCCATCGACTTCGCCCTAGAGATCGTGCGCCGCTTCAAGGGCGACGACGAGGTCGAGCGCCTCAAGGGTGCCGTGGTGTATTGGCAGCGCTAGAGAGACGTAGCGCACGATCGTCGGGAACTGAGGCCGCCCGGCATGCTCCTCCGTACAAGCTCATGCTCGTGCTTGCGGCGGCGCTATGGGGCGGTTCGTTCGTTGTGCTCAAGGGTGCGCTTGATGTCGTGGAGCCATCATGGTTGCTGGGCATCCGATTCACGCTCTCTGGCATCCTCATGGCATGCGTGTTTGGGCGACGTGTCGCGGCGACGCTCGACCGCTCGCAGCTTCTTGCGGGTACGGCACTCGGCGTGACGGGAGGCCTTGGCTACCTCATCCAGAATCTTGGTCTCGTTGACACGACGCCCGGGCACAACGCATTCCTCACAGCCACCTACTGCGTGATGGTGCCCTTCCTACATTGGGCGGCGACGCGTGTCCGTCCCACGCTTGCGAACGTGGCGGCAGCGTTGCTTGCGCTCGGTGGCGTGGGCGTGCTCTCGCTGGGAGGTGCTGAGCCGTTTGCCCTGCGCTGGGGCGACTGGATGACCATCGTTGGTGCGTTCTGGTTTGCCGTGCAGATCGAGGTGATGGTGGCCGTGGCGAAGGGGCGCGACAGTTCTTCGTCATGGGCCTCGTGTGCCTGCTCTATGGCGTGGTGGCGCAGCCGTTTCCTTCGCCGGACGTCTTTGCAGGCGCGGACTTCTGGTTGCAGATGGCCTACTTGGTCGTGCTCTCATCATGCATTTGCACCGTGTTCCAAAACGTAGGTCAGGCTCACGTGCCACCTGCTCAGGCGTCATTGCTGCTCTCGTTGGAGAGTGTCTTTGGCGTGGCGTTCAGCGTGCTCATCTATGGAGAGGCGCTGACGCCACAGCTGGCCCTTGGTTTCGGTATGGTGTTTGGCGCAGTGCTCCTAAGTGAACTTGTTCCCGCTCGAAGGGCAGCGTAAACGCTGGCTTTTGCCCATCGATTTGGCACCAGTATTTCGAGTGCGTGTTTCTTGTCATTCTGAAGCCTCCGAGTGCGTGGTTCGAGTCTCGAATCACGCACTCGGCCGCTCTACGATGACGCAAACCACGCACTCGATTCTTAACCACGCACTCGGCCGCTCTACGATGACGCAAACCACGCACTCGATTCGGGGCGGTCGAGCGGCTTAGCGAATCGTGCGGCAAAGACCTTCGCAGCGCGCGGCTTTCGACACGGCTGAAGCTACCTTCTCTCATTTTGTAAGCTTGCGTCGGATGACCTCAAGGGAGTAGGCTATAAGTTTCCGTATACCTGCGACTGGAAGGTGGGCAATGAGTCTGGAGAGCTCTCTTAAGAAGCTCTGCACGCCGGCAGTCCTGAGCCGTGCACGTCGGTTGGCGGCTACAGGTGATGCGCTGCACGTGCGGAGGTGTCGCTATGAGGGGGAGGAGACCGTCATAGACGCTCGCGTCGATTCCTCTGCCAGCTGGGATGGTCCGCATCGTCCGCAGGTCGTCATCGACGAGGAGCAGGGCGACATCACCTACTTTGAATGCGACTGCGCGAGTTCGCGGGGCACGAATAAGCCCTGCAAGCACTCAGCAGCACTTGTCCTGGACTTTTGTACGAGGCCCGATAGCTATGAGGGCTACGATGTGGCTGGACGTGTGCGTACGTCGCGCGCAATCGTCAGCCTCATCGAGCGTACCATGCGAGCAGACGTTCCCGCGGCGGGTACAACGACCGAACCGCGAGGACATACCGTGGACATCGAGCTTGGCCTTGTGTATGAGGCGGGCTTTTCCGCACGGTTTCGCCTGGTGGGGTCGCAAGGCAGCTATGTGATGCGATCTATATCCGAGTTCGTGTCCAATGTCGAGCGGCGTACGTTTGCCTCTTATGGGAGACGGCTATCGTTTGTGCATGATGAGGGTGCGTTTACGGAACGTGGCTGGCAGGTTGCGGAATGTTTGTTGCGAGCCGTGCGAAACCGCCGTGCCTATGCCTTTGACCGGGCGGTCGGCGAGGGGCCGTTGGGCACGAATGGGGCGCCTCAGCGAGATATGCATCTCTCGTCGGTGGAGCTTTGGGACCTGTTGGCCATCTATGCGGGAGAGTCTATCGTCCTTGAGGACCACGCGACACCAAGCGAGGGGGAGAGCCCGGCAAAGAAGCTGCGTGTGATTGATGGAGACCCGGAGCTAGGCTTCTCGCTCACAGACTTTGCGGACGGAGCTTACGAAATCACGCGTGAGGGTGGTGCTCGATACGTGACGTCGGGTGGGCGGGCTCTCGCATGGGACGATGACTGCCTGTACTGTTGCTCGGAGCGGTTTTCTCAGTGTGTCAGCATGCTGGGGGACGTGCTCACGTCAGGCCCTGAAAAGTTCGTGGTTGCTCAGCGTGACGTGCCGGCGTTTGTGGCTTGGGGGCTACCGCTCCTCGAAAGGGCTGGACGCACGGAGGTACCCTCCGAACTCGAAGTCCTGCGCCCTGCGCCGCTGGAGCTCGAGTTCTATCTCGACCGGAATGATCGCGGGGTCATGTGCGAGCCGTATGCGGTCTATGGCGGTAGCAAGCTTTCGCTCATGGGTGGGTCTGCCACGGAAGAGGGTGAGCGCAAAGACGAGACGCACGTGCCCGTCCGTGATGCAAAGGCTGAGGCTCAAGGTCGCACGGCCGTGAGACGCTACTTCACCATGGCTGAGGACGGTGCTCTGTTGGTGCCCGCGAACGATGCCGACGCGGTTGCGGCGTTCGTCTTTGAGGGGGTGGGTGAGCTTCAGAGGCTAGGCACGGTCTATGCCACCGATGCGTACGACCGGCTTAAGTCGAAGGTGCGGCCCAAGCCAAAGCTCGAGCTCTCCGTCCGATCCAATCTCCTTGATTTGCGTGTGAGCGCCGATGGGTTGAGTGCGCGTGAACTCGCGGAGCTCTTGGAGAGCTATCGGCTTCGCAAACGCTATCACCGCCTGCGTGATGGGTCGTTCTTGGACCTTGGCGAGGTGGATTGCTCGGAGGTGGCGTGCCTTGTGGAAGAGCTGGGGATTACGGAGCGACAGCTCGTGAGTGGAACCCAGACCATGCCGGCATATCGCGCGCTCTTGCTCGACCAAGAGCTTGCCGCCTCGCGGGGCGATCGGTCGGTGGGGGAGTACTTGGCCAGCTTGGGAGAGTTGGGCCAGGGGTCTAAAGACGTTCCGGCATCACTTGCGGGCACCTTGCGCCCCTATCAGCGTGACGGATTCGCATGGATGTGTGCCCTTCAGGAAAAGGGTCTTGCAGGCATCCTTGCAGACGAGATGGGACTTGGCAAGTCGCTACAGCTCATCACCCTTCTGCTCGCATGGCATGCCGAGGCGCGAATCGTCGGTCCGTCACTTGTGGTGTGTCCTGCGTCGCTCGTCTACAACTGGTCACAAGAGTTCTCGAGGTTCGCACCTGAGCTTGATGTGCTGGTGGTCGCTGGGTCGGTGGACGAGCGCGCGGAGCTGCGTGGGCGTCCCGCTGACGTGTTCGTCACCTCCTACGACCTCCTGCGTCGTGACGTAGGGGATTATGCCAGCATGCGCCTCTGGCTTGTGGCGCTAGACGAGGCACAGTACATAAAGAACCAAGGAACGCTTGCGGCCCGTGCCGTCAAGGAGCTACGAGCCGAGCACCGCTTTGCGCTCACGGGAACTCCCGTGGAGAATCGTCTGGCGGAGCTGTGGAGCATCTTTGACTTCTTGATGCCGGGGCTGCTTGGAACCTACGACGTCTTTTGCGAGCGATTCGAACGGCCCATTGCAGAGGAGGGAAACGATGCCGTCGCGGAAAGGCTTGCGCGCGCCATCAGTCCGTTCATACTGCGTCGCACCAAGCGTGACGTGTTGCAAGATCTGCCTGACAAACTCGAGCAGGTGGTGTATGCACGCATGGGCAACGAGC
>ONMP01000082.1 GCA_900318935.1 uncultured Actinomycetes bacterium | reverse complement strand
CGCAAGGCCAGCAGGTAAGAGGCCAGCATCTGAGCGGTGTATGCCTTGGTAGATGCCACAGCGACCTCCGGGCCAGCCTGAATGTACAAGGCACCGTCCGCCTCGCGAGCGGCCGTGGACCCGAGCACGTTGGTGATGGCAAAGACGTTGCAGCCCATTCCCCTCATGCGACGGGCCGCCGTCAGCGTGTCGGCCGTCTCGCCGGACTGCGTGATGACGAGGCACATGGTGTGGTCGGTCACGAGATAGTCCTGGTTGTAGTTGAACTCGCTCGCGTACTCAACCGCCACAGGGACCTTCGCCCAGCGCTCGATGGCGGCCTTGGCGACGAGACCCACGTGGTAAGAGGTTCCGCACGCAATGATCACAATCTTGTCGATGGCGGCAAGCTCTGCCTTGCTCATCGACAGCTCGTCCAGCTCGATACCATGCTCGCCAAGACGGTCCTTCAGCAGTCGCTCGATAGCCTCAGGCTGCTCGTTGATCTCCTTGGCCATGAAGTCGGAATAGCCACCCATCTTTGCCGCCGAGGCATCCCAATCGATGTCAAAGCTACTCGGTGACTCAACCGGACGACCGTCGCGGTCGACGATGGTGATGCCGCCATCAGGCGTGAGTGTCGCCACGTCGTAGTCGTTGAGCTGAATTACATGGGACGTGACATCGGCCAGGGGCATGACGTCGGAGGCCGCATAGGCCCCGTCCTCGGTGGACGCCACCACCAGCGGCGAGCCGTTACGCGTCACCACGAGAGTTCCCGGAACGTCGGCGCAGACGCACCCGACTGCCCATGAGCCCTCAAGTCGATCGCAGGCATTGCGCACGGCCATGGCAAGGTTCCCCTTGGCGGGACCTTCCCATGCCTCTTGGATGAGGTGCGGAATGACTTCGGTGTCTGTTTCGGAGCGGAACACATGGCCGTTCGCCATCAGCTCGCGTTTGAGCTCCTGATAGTTCTCGATAATGCCATTGTGGACGACTGCGATGCGACCGGAGCCATCCAGGTGCGGATGCGCGTTGCGGTCGGTAGGGGCGCCGTGGGTCGCCCAGCGCGTGTGGCCGATGCCGCACGTGCCGTCGGGATTCGCAGCCGCCGCGCGCTCACGCAGGTCGGCAACACGGCCGGCACACTTCACACCGTGCAAGTTGCCTGAGGCCGAAACCACCTGAATGCCCGCCGAATCATATCCGCGATATTCAAGCGTTTGCAATCCGTCGAGCAGCCACTTCGCAGCCTGATTCCTACCGGTATATCCCACGACTCCACACATAGTTGCTTCCTATCTCTGTGATTTGATATGTCACATGTGGCAATGAGTATAGCGGATGCCCGCACGCATCGGTAAGCGGGTAGAAGTGGTACACAACTTTACGAGCCGACCCCGGCCCGGCCCTCAGCCCGACTCCAAACCCACCGCAAGGCATTTCCCAGTTGAGGACGGTCCCTAGTGCCCCCTTGACCAAGCCTCAAGCAGCGCGTGCGCGGTGTGCTCCCACGAGAACTCATGCTCCACATTGGCGCGCGCCGCACGACCCTGCTCCAGCGCCTGATCTCGATTCGACAAGAGTCCCTCGATGGCGTTGCGAAAACCCTCGGGGGTCGCTTCTTCCAACACCACGCCGTAGCTGTCGTCAGGCATGATCTCACGCGCGCCGCCTGCGTTTGTGGAGACAATGGGCACGCCCCATGCCGCCGCCTCGAGCAGGGTTGTGGGCAGCCCCTCGGGATAGGTGCTCGGAAAGCAAAACACGTCGCTCTGAGAAAGAAGCGCACTCACGTCTGGCTTGTTCAGACGACCGAGGAGGTGATACGACGATGGAGCCTTGTTTGCCAGCTCTTGGTACTGGGGACCGTCGCCAGCCACGAGAAACGCGCACACCTCCTGCGGCATACGACGCGCAATTTCGAGCAACACGTCCGCACCCTTGCCCGCTACGAGCCTCCCTACGAAGGAAACGATGGCCATCCCTGGAGCAAGGCCGAGCTCAGTGCGATAGTCACGACCCGATGACGACGTCCGAAATCCCTCCGCATCGACGGCGTTGTGGATGACCCCACGCGCAGAGATGCCCATGCTGCGCAGCCATTCGACACTAGCCAGGGACACGCCATAGAACGCCGGGTCGTAACGTCTGATCCGCCGGGTCCGTTCGCGCTCATACAGATGAACCACGGAATCCAAGCCGGGTACGCCGAAGCCGATCGGCGCCGAGCTGTGGTCGAGCAAGACGACCGGAATGCCCTGCTTCCGCGCAAACCGAACGCCCTCCAGCGAAAGGTCGTAGTAGCGCGCGTTCACAAGCACGCCGTCGTGATGCACCTTCGCCAGCTCGGCCATCATCGCACGAAAACCCGCGTTGCGCCGAGCGAGGGGAAGCCTCCCATCAAGCAGGTTCCTTGACGGGAGCCGCCACACCAGCAGCCCCTCAACCGGTTCCTCTTTCGGCGCAAGGCCCGCCACCTGTGAGGTGACCACGTCCACGAGATGTCCCTCGCGCACGAGTTCGTGCGCAAGACATTCTGTGAACTGCTCTATGCCACCCGTATGTGGCGCATAGTGCGCCGAAAAGATCGCGTAGCGTTGAGACACTAGCCCAGCTTCCCTGCGGCCAGAAGGTCGCGCGCCTCAAGGAGGTCCGAACAGATGCAGGCAGCGTTCTCGCGTGCGAAATCGTCAGGAGCCACCATGTCGGGAACCATAATCGTGATGAAGCCGCCCGCCACACCGGCACGGACGCCGGAGAGACTGTCCTCAAAGACCAGCGTCTTCGCGGGCTCGACCCCCATGGCTTCAGCTGTCTTGAGGAAGATGTCGGGCTCGGGCTTGGGATGCGCCATGCCCACGCCGGTCACGAGCTCGCCGAAGTACTCGCGCACGCCACCGTTGGAAAGATTCGTCTCTATGCTGGCAAGCGAGCTGGATGAGGCCACCGCCATGGGCACGCCCTCGCCGCGCAGGTATTCAAGCAGCTCGTCGAGACCGGGCTTCTTTGGCACGCCTTTCGCGACGTCTGCGTGGACCTTGGCGTAGGCGGCCTCACGCACATACGACGCGTCCACGTCGGGAAGGAAACGGTTGATGACGGCCTCCATGCTCTTGCCCGACGTGCCACGCACCGCATCGGCCAGACCGTGGGGATACGCGACGCCAATGGTCGCCAAGACCGGCTCCCATGCTTGCGTCCAAATCGGCTCCGTGTCAAACATCAGGCCGTCCATGTCAAAGATTGCGCCCGCGATCATCGTGCCCTCTCCCCTCCGTTGTCAAACGTCACGTCGTGACTCCTAGAATCAGGCTACCCGACTTCGGACACAACATCAAGAGAATAAGGAAGTGAACCGCCCCCATTTCTTGGACACGAGAAATGCGGGCGGTTCAAGTAATTCCCCAAGGGGCACTTGCGCAAAGATGAGCCCGATAGGCCAGTCCGACGCTTATTCGACGAAGTAGATGCCGTCCTCCTCGATGTCGAACTGCACCTGATCGGTGATGAAGCGGTCGCCAAACACGTCGGTGATGTCAAACGAGTAGAGGTACGTGCCCTTCGGCAGGTCCTTGTATTCAATCGCGAGCGCGTCTTCGCTCACCGTGAACTCATTGCCCTCGACCTTGCGATCGGTTCCATAAAGCGGCACGACCTTGTCGCCCTTGGCGATGGGGATGCAGTTGCGGTTGACAAGGCCGTTGTCGCCTTCTCCTGTCCATGCGCCCTCGACCTCGACCTTACCGGTCTCGAGGTTTTGAGTCATGCGCAGGTAGCAGTCCTCGCCATTGAGGCGAATCGGCGACGTGAACACCACCTCGCCCAGGTCGGAGTTTTCGCTCGCCTTGTTTTCCACCACATACAGGCAAAGGTTCTGTCCATCGGGCAGCGAGAGCCACTTGCCGTCGAAGCCGTCTTCGACCAAGCCCTGGTCCTCGCCCTCATTCCATTCGGCCCACACCTCATAGGTCTGGCCGAGCTCGACCGCATCGCCACCTTCGGCCTGTCGATATACGAGGCCCGCCACCGAAGCGACGTTGTCGACTCCGTGCTTGTCGAACTGCATCCAATACACGCCCTCGTCGTCCACCTGCGGCTCTGAGGCGAAGGTCACGAGCTTACTCTCCGGGTCGTGTTCGTCCACGTACTCCCAGTGCGGATCGACCGAGCGCATGCTGCTCACGGCACCAATCAGCAGTGACAGGGTTTCTTCATCCGTGAGCAAGCTCCACAGACCGTCGCTGTCATACCAAGAGTCGTTGGTGTAGGAGGTGTACTCTGTGCCACCGTTGTAGGTCGCGCCATGGGCCAGACGGTCCACGTACGAAAGGTATGATTGATTCGCGGCTACCGTCTCGTACGCCGTGAGCTCTTTGGAATCGCGAATGCTGAGGGGATAGTACAGCGAAAGTCCACTCGAACCGGCATGGTTGCGACCGTTAATCTGGTACGTGACAGCCTTGGCGAGCGTCTTCCGCACATCCTCCGCGCTCGGCGACGTGGCGGCACAGGCATCCACGATGCCTCCGAGGTCCACCATGTTTGTATAGCCCTCCATCCGGTTGTTTGTGCCATAGCTCTCGGCTCTGCGGATGCCGCGCGTCATGGCCGCGAGGTCTGCCTGGTTGCTGCCTGTCTCGTACATCTCCTGCGAAAAGCCGTAGAAGTCCTGCATGAGGCCATCCATCTGCGAGAGATCGATGACGGAGAGCGTAGCAGAGCTCGAACGCGACCCCGGTAACGACTCCATGTAGCCGTCGCAGATGGCCTGGCCAAGCTCCTTGGCCGTGCATCCAGGATTCTGGGCCAGATACTCCATGATGGAGCTGTACTCCCAGCCGGTCCCTGGCTCGACCTCCTGAGACGCAACCATGTAGTCAGCATAGGTCGCAAGTATGTTTGCGGTCTCGAGCGTGCCCATGAGGCAGGCGTCGAAGCCCACGAAATCGAACTTCTGCCACATCGTGAGGCTCGTGCGCGCAAAGGCATGATCGAGTTCGCGGAGCATGAGCGAGTCGTAGCCGTTGCGCTCGTCAAAACACACGCCCGTGATGGAGCCGCCACCGTGATCCCACATGATGACGCCCATGTGCTCAGCCGGGTAGTTCTTGAGTCCCCATGTCAGGAAGTCAGCCAGCGTGTTGGGGTCGCCCATGTCAGCAGTCTTGACACTGCCAACGGAGGTAATCGACCCGTCCTGCACCACGTAGCGGTCGAGGTTCCTGCCCGAACCCTGCTTGCCGTGCCATTCCTTCGCACCGCCTGTCTCGACCACGAAGCGCACGTTCTCGCTGCCGATCGCGCCGACCATCTCGCCGAGGTCCGCCGTCGCGGCGCCTCCCCGGGTCTCCAAGTCAGATCCGCAGAGATACACAAAGACGGTCCAGCTGTCTTTCTCGATGCCCGAGGGACGCTTTCCCGAAAGAGAGGCGCGATTAATAGTGAGATCCTTGCTGCCACGCTGCGCCTGCACCGAAAGCCCGCTCGCCACACGCTCCTCGAGCGTCTCGCCACCGTCGTCCGCAGATTCCATGACCATGGTGCCGCACGCTGATAGGGCAAGGCAGAGCGCCACGAACAAGACCGAGGCCACGATGGCAATACCACTGCGTCCGTACCTCTTCATCGATGCTCACCCCTTCGTCTGCTGGGCCTGTGCTCGGTGTACTCGTCTTCCTCGTTCTCCACGTCCACGTCCTCGTCGACGCGACGAGCGTTCGGATTGATTGCCGCTCGCCTCCGTCCGTGTCGCGTCTCTTCCGACACGGCAGCACGCTTTATGCGTCTGCGCTCCTGCTCCATGGCTCTCTCCTTCCGCGATTCCTCGCCTTACATGGCATAAACTATAACGGTTCGGCGCCCGCCCGTTCGACAAAAAGGCTCACTGACTTCGTGTGTCAACGTAGGAGTGTTCACGCCCGGTTGTGTGTTGCCGGGGATACTCCGAGCAACATAACCCCGGACGCCCCGCCCCTATGCCGCCTTCTCTTCGATGGCGCCCTTGAGGTCATCTTCGGTGATGGGGGTATCGGGCAGGTGCTTGTCATCCGAGTTCAACGTAAGCTCGCCGTCCGCGACAAGCTCAACGACGCGCTGATGGAGCTTCTCGTCCCAATCGTTCCCGACGAGCTTCCAGTTGTCATCACACGCAGGCGTTATCGTGCCGCCTTTGACGTTCTCGATGTAGTCGGCGACCATCTCGCGTATGCCACCAATGTATCCATGTACGTCGGCCTCCAAGAGTTTGGGCATGTCGCCCTCCTCAAACACCACTCCTGGCACGAGCAGATGCGAATTCGCGCGATAACTATTCACGGCAACTACAAGGACATCATCATCCTGGACAGAAGTCCCATCAGGTCGGCTCAGCCCCTCGATCCGCTTGCCCGGCTCCTTGGCGACGTTCACCTGGTAGTTCACCCCTTGGAACATGTCGTAGTTGTACATGGGCATCTCGGGGTTGAAGGACAGCGTCAGGTCGCCCTCGTGGAACGTTTGGTAGAAGGTCGCTGAGAGCTCAAGGTACTTCTTGAGCTGCGCGCCTGTCATCTCGAGCGCGTAGAGTGTGTTTACGTGCTTGAAGATGAGCGACGCGTCGCAACGACGGATGGGGCCAGGCTCCACGTTGGCATCGGCCAAGAAGTACGCAGTAGTAGATATGTCGGCGCCGGTGTGATAGAGCTGTACCTCATGAATGAGGTCGATGAAGGCCGTATCAGCGATGACTGCCGCCGGGATGGCCTCGAACTCGTTCTCTGGCGCGAGAGGTCCGCCCTCCAAGACGCCGATTTCTTCGCGCGCGTACTTCTTTGCTCGTTCGTCGTAGGGGGCCATGAGCTCGATGATGTCGGGGTCTGGCTCGTAGCTGCCTACCTCGACTGGGTTCGAGGCGCGCTCGACGACCTTCCAGCCCTCGCCAACCCGCTCAAGCGTCAGGTCGACAACTGACAATGTCTGCGCATGGTACTGGTTCTCCACCACCAGCACACCGTTAATCTCCTCGCCCTCCACGAGCTTGTGCGCGTGGGCCGAGACGATAAGGTCAAACTCCGGGCACGCCTCCGCAATATCGCGCGCGCCCGTGTTGGGGAGGTCGTACTCGTTGTCCACCCCCATGTGCATCACGCCGATGAGAACGTCCACATCTCCCTTGATCT
The DNA here is from genome assembly GCA_900318935.1 of uncultured Actinomycetes bacterium. Taxonomy (GTDB): domain Bacteria; phylum Actinomycetota; class Coriobacteriia; order Coriobacteriales; family Atopobiaceae; genus RUG440. Next base: position 4,363 of record ONMP01000082.1, on the reverse strand, counting down.
GGTCGATGATCTTGCGCGTTTCCTCCAACGGATCACTCACTACGCAGCCCTCAAGGTTTTCCCTGTCCCAGCGGGCGATGAGTGGCGTCACCATACCGATGAGTCCCACGCGCACGCCGTCTTTGTCGAGGATGGTATAGCCGTCAGCTACGGGGTCGCCGTTCTCGTCTATCACATTGCCGGTAAGCACCGTACCCGCAAAAGAAGCGACCGTCTTGCGCAAGACGTCCATCCCGAAGTTGTATTCGTGGTTTCCCGTTACGCCGACCTCATAGCCGAGCTCGTTCATGCAGGCGATCATGGGGTGGACCTCATCCGTGATGAAGAGGTCGGCCATGTTGTCCTGGATGGTGTCGCCTGCGTCAACGAGCAGGGTCTGCTCGTCGCGCAGCTCCTTGATGGCCGTGGCGAGCTTCGCCATGCTCCCAGACGGATCCTCGGCATCAAGCGCGTAGTCCCAGGGGACAAACATGCCATGCAAGTCGCTCGTGGCAAGCACCCGCAGGCGCTTCGTTTCGGCCTCACCCGCCTTCGGCGTTTCTTGCCCGCCTCCTTGCGCGCATCCAGAAAGCAACGTAGCCGCAACGCCCGTTGCCGACATGAGCCTGAGCGCCTCTCGCCTCGTAATCATGGGAGTTTCCCTTCGTCTCGGTTTAAAACGGCACGTTCAAGGTGGCGCAGATACCGCCTCTCACGTTCGTCCTTACTCTATATGACCACTTTCCCACAGCGGGATCGTGGTCAAAAGTGACCACGATCCCGCTGCGGGAAAGTGGTCACTCGCACAGGGGCACCAGCTCGTCGATGAGGGCTTGCATGGGTTTCGTGGGCATGACCTTGCGCCAGAGCAGCTTGTGAGTGGCCTCTACGCGCGGCGACAGGGGAATGAAGCGAAGGTCGCCGGCATCGCTCTGGCCGTCTATCAACCCGCCATACGTGAACGCGACGCCCACATCGGCACTCACAAGGTATCTCGAGTTGAGCGGTAGCCCGTGAATCGCCACGATTTGGCGCTCGAGTTGCGGGCGCACAGACCCCGCCCATTGCCGCAACGTACGGTTCAGGCAGTGCGGAGGCACGATGAGCGCACGCTCCAGCAAGTCTTCTGCGCGCACGGCGTCAAGCGTGGCAAGGGGGTCATCAGATCGTACGACGATGCCCCAATCATCGTGCACAGGCAACGCAAGCTGATTGAATTCGGCGTTCTCGCCAGAGTTGCAGTCGAGCAGGAAGTCATAAAAGCCGCGTGCAAAGTGCTCCTTGAGGTCTGCCGACGTGCCGTCATGTACGTCGAAGATGATGCCCGGATAGCGTTCACGCACACGCGCGCAGGCGGTCGCGACAATTGAGAACGCCCGCGTCTCTCCCGCACCGATGTGTACGGTGCCAGAAACACTGCTCTCCGGCATGGCCACCTCTTCTTCGGCCTTGTCAGCGAGTGCCAAGATGTCGAGTGCGTAGCGGTGAAGCACCGCACCTCGATCGGTAGGCTCGATTCCGCTTCTGCCTCGCGTAAAGAGCGCGACCCCCATCTCCGCCTCCAACTGCGCCAACTGGCGCGAGAGCGTTGGCTGCGTGACGTGCAGGGACTTGGCGGCATCCGTTATCGAACCTTCTTCCATAACGGCGACGAAATATCTCAGGATCCTAAGCTCCATAGTGCCTCTTCCATGCTTGCCGAGCATACGATAAATCTCAATATAGTCATTTGAAATACAAGTTGCAACACATCAAAATTGAGCTGGAGATAAGAACCTGAAGAAGGAGGGGCCATGGAAGAGAAGCGTTTGAACATACGATACGTTGTGGTGGCGGTCGCCGTATGCCTCATGGCCTGCGGAACCATGGGACTTCCCAACGCATATGGGGTCTTCTACACCCCCATGTCGGACGCACTGGGAGCCGGACGCGGTGCCGTGACCATGCACATGTCCATCTCAAACCTCATCATCGGTCTCTTTACGCCCATCGTTGCGAAGTCGCTCGCGCACAATCACAAGATACGCAATGTGCTCATGGTGGCAACTACGCTCGTGCTTGTGTCCGGCGTGGTCATCGCGTTCGCGCCTAGTGCACTCATCATGGATGTGGCAGCCGTGGTGCGCGGCATCGGCTTCGCTGCCGTTTCCATGTTTATCATCACGCTCTACATCGGCAACTGGTTCCAGAAGGGTCGCGGCACGATTACAGGCATCGCACTCTCTGGATCGGGTATCGGCTCGGCCATCGCAAGCCCCATCGTCACCGCCTGCATCGGAAGCTTCGGCTATCAGGTGGCCTACCTGGGATTCGTCGCCTTTACCGTACTCACGATCCTGCCTGTGATGCTCTTTTGCCCGCTCACGCCCGAAGAGGTCGGACTCAAACCGTATGGCGCGGATGAGATGGACGAGGACACCGCAGACGCGGAGCCGGCATCCGAGGACCTGGGGCTCAAGCTCGTGCTTCTTTCGCCGACCTTCATCGTGCTGGTTGTGTTTGTGATTGCCATCGTGCTCATCACGACGCTCTCGGGACACATGGCCTCGCTCGCCCAAGATTACGGCTACAGCGCACAGGTTGGGGCATTGCTCCTCTCGGCGTCCATGGTGGGCAACGTCGTGAGCAAATTCGCCCTCGGTGCCATCGCCGACCGCATCGGCGCCTTCCGTGCCTGTGTGATTTCGCTCGTGACGACGCTCGTGGGCCTGCTGCTTATCCTGTTCAATCTGGGCGGACAGGCGGCGCTCCTGGCCTCGGGCTTCCTCTACGGCACGTGCTTCTCCATCGGATCGCTCGGCATTTCGCTGCTTACGCGCTACATCTTTGGCGACGCACAGTATGCTGACGCCTACTCCACCATCTCGCTCGTGACCAGCGTCGCATCCGCGCTGGGCGTCGTAGCGTCGGGTCTTGCCTACGATGTGACTGGTTCGTATGCGGCCCCCATCATCGCGGGCATCGTGCTCGTTGGCGTCGCAGGAGGATGCTTGGCCTACCTGCACTGGCGCGTGACCACGCGACCTTGGGAGAAGCGCGCACGGGCATAGCGACAGGCTGCACGACGGGAGCCTACGCACCAAAGAGCTCAGCAGTACGTGTCATGCGCTGAATGACCTCCACGCCGAAGGGACAGCGCGACTCGCAACCGCCGCAAGAGATGCACTCGCCCGCCCTGTGCTCGAGCGCAAGATAGTGATCACGCACGAGGGCGGGCACGGGATTGCCTTTGTCCACCTGCGCCTGCGCGAGGTCGCAGAACTTGTTGACCTGCGCCACGTTTATGCCCACTGGGCATGGCGCGCAGTGGCCGCAGTAGGTGCACAGCCCACTCACGGGATGGCGCGGGGCTGCGGCAAGCACGCTCGCGTAGTCGCGCTCTTCTTCGCTGGCATCTTCGTAGCCCACGCAGTCTTCCAGCTCCGCCACACTTCCGTATCCCACCAGCACGCTGGCAACAGCTGGGCGCGTGAGCGCATAGTGGATGCACTGCGCCGTGGTGAACGGCACGCCGAACGGGCTTCTCTCGGGATTGAGCAGGTTGCCACCAGCGAAGGCCTTCATGACGGTGAGACCGACGTCGGCGCGCTCGCAAGCACGGTAGAGCTCCATACGCCCCTCGTCGAAACCGTCGAGCTTGGCGTCGGGCCCACTCGCGAGCGCCTCGATGTCGAAGGACGCGGGCTGCATGTCGTAGGCGGGGTTGATGGAAAAGAGCATCATCTCGACGGCACCCTGCTCAACAGCGTATGCACCGCAGACGGCGCTGTGGGTCGACATACCGATGTGACGGATGACGCCCTGCGCCTTGAGTGACTCGACGTAATCTCGATAGGGACCGTCCAGACAACGCTTGAGCTCATCAAGGTCATCGATGTAGTGCATCATGCCCAACTCTACGTGGTCGGTGTGAAAGCGAGCCAGCAGATCCTCAAAAGCAACCTTGCACTTCTCGACGTCGCGCGTGCGCACGTATTGGCCGTCCTGCCACGTGCTACCTATGTGGCCCTGAACGACCCAGTGATCAGGACGCTCTGCCACGGCATCGCCCAGTCGCGAACGGATTTCGGGATCGCTCATCCAGCAATCGACGATGTTTACGCCCAGCTCGGCGGCACGCTCGGTGATGTTGCGGGCTTCGGCGGCGGTCATGTGGCCGAGCCATTCTCCGCCATAGCCGACCTCCGATACCATGAGGCCTGTCTTGCCCAGTCGTCTGTATTCCATGTTTCCCCCTTGCGTTGACGACAGCATTCGCCCATAGAGCGTAACAAATGACGAATTTGATTGGAATTGTAATTCTGCACCCAGTCGCAGAGTGCGCTGACGAGTGGCTATCCGAGGTGGGTGGCAAGGCACTGCGCACGCTGGATGTCATCCGCAT
>ONMP01000266.1 GCA_900318935.1 uncultured Actinomycetes bacterium | reverse complement strand
ATTCTTGCCAAGCTCGCGTGGCCGATGATCGTCAGCACGCTTGACGCCCGCGAGGAAAAGATCGCCAGTGACCTCAATGCGGCTGAGCAGTCGCGCAACGAGGCGGAGAACTCCGCCAAGGAGGCGCAAGATTCGTTGGCTGCCGTTCAGCGCCAGGCGCTTGACATCATCGCTGCCGCGAAGCGCGAGGGCGAAGAAGAGCGCACAAGGATCATTGCCGAGGCACAGGCCAGCGCTGTCAATATTGTCGCTAAGGCGCACGAGACGGTGGAGAATGAACGCGAGAAGGCCATGATCGAGCTCTCTGGTCAAGTCGTTGACCTGTCAGTCGAGATTGCGTCCAAGATCATTGGTGATGCCCTCGACGAGGCCGAGCAGCGTCATCTCGCCGAGAAGTATCTCTTGGAAGTGGGGAGCCTCAATGATTAGCAGGGCCATCGAAAAGCAGAGAATCGAGGCGTACGCTCGCTCGCTGCTTGACGCGGCTCGAGGCGAGGGGCGCGCGCCGCGTGACGTGCAGCAGCTTCGTCACGCCATCAAGTTCTCACCTGAGGTGTTAGAGACCCTGAAGCGCATGTCGGACGAGAGCGACATCGCCCTCATTGAGCAGGTCTACGAGGACCTTAGAAACATGCTTGACTCTGAGGACGAGACGGTGACGGTAGACGTGACGACTGCCGTTCCCATGGATGTCTCACTGCGGGCTAAGGTGCGTACCAAGTGCGCCGAGGACTTCAATGCGCCCATCTTTCTGGTTGAGCATGTCGAGCCAAAGATTCTGGGCGGCATCATTTTGGAGGCTCGCGGTCAGCGCCGCGACGCTTCCGTTCGTGCTCAGCTCATGAACATACGCAAGACGCTCTCGGCGTCCTTCAGGGGAGGTGACGTGTAGTGAGTGATCAGACAGCAAGTCAGCCAAGGACCGTCGTTGATGCGTCCACGATTATGCGCGGCCTTCGCAAGGAGCTCGATGGTGTTTCGTTCTTTGTGGATCGGCAAGAGGCATCTACCGTTGCCGAGGTGGGCGACGGCATCGCACGCGTGCTGGGGTTGCGCTCGGCCATGTCGGGAGAGCTTCTTCGATTCACGAGTTCCGCGACGGGTCGCAACGTATATGGCTTGGCGCAGAACCTCGAGGAGGACGAGGTCGGTGCCGTGCTCTTTGGTGAGGTTGATACCATCAAGGAAGGCGACGAGTGCACGACGACAGGCCGCGTCATGGACATCCCCGTCGGACGTGCCATGCTTGGCCGTGTGGTCAATCCTTTGGGCCAGCCGATTGACGGTCTCGGACCCATCGATACCACGCATTATCGCCCCATCGAGTTCAAAGCTCCTGGCATCATGGAGCGTCAGCCGGTGTGCGAGCCCGTGCAGACGGGCCTCATGGCCATTGATGCCATGGTGCCCATCGGGCGTGGTCAGCGTGAGCTGATCATCGGCGACCGCAAGACGGGAAAGACGGCCATCGCCATCGATGCGATTATCAACCAGCGCGATACCGACGTCGTCTGCATCTATGTAGCCATTGGCCAAAAGGCCTCGACGGTCGCAGCCATTCGTGAGACCTTCTCGCGCCACGGTGTGCTTGACAAGACCGTCATCGTCTCGGCAACGGCAGCCGACTCTGCTCCGCTGCAATACATCGCGCCGATGGCGGGTGCCGCAATTGGCGAGTTCTTCATGTACAATGATGAAGACGGCAACCCGGCGGATGCCAATCATCCGGGCGGACATGTGCTTGTCGTCTATGACGACCTCTCCAAGCAGGCTGTAGCCTATCGTCAGATGTCGCTCACGCTGCATCGTCCGCCTGGACGTGAGGCATACCCAGGCGACATCTTCTATCTGCACTCCCGCCTGCTTGAGCGTGCGGTCAAGATGAGCGATGAGAATGGCGGAGGCTCCATGACCGCCTTGCCGCTTATCGAGACGCAGGAAGGCGACGTCTCGGCGTACATTCCGACGAACGTGATTTCGATTACCGACGGACAGATCTATCTTCAGTCAAACCTCTTCTTCCAAGGCCAACGACCGGCGGTAGACGTGGGTATTTCGGTGAGCCGTGTAGGCGGTGCGGCACAACTAGCCGCCATGAAGCAGGTTGCCGGTACGCTTCGACTCGACTTGGCCAGTTATCGTGAGAAGCAGGCGTTCAGTCAGTTTGGTTCCGATCTCGATGAGGCGACGCAGTACCAGCTCAACCATGGCGCGCACATGATGGAGCTTCTCAAGCAGAAGCGCTATGCGGCTCTCGACGTGGCCGATCAAGTCATCGCGATTTTTGCCGCCAAGGAGAATTACATCGACGACCTAGATTTGTCGTTGGTCGTGCCGTTCCGTGACGAGCTCGCTTCCTACATGGAAAGCAGGTGCTCGAGGCTGCGCGACAAGGTTCGCGAAGGCCGTCTCTCTAGCGAGACTGAGGATCTTTTGCGCTCCGCCATCGAAGGCTTCAAGGCGCAGTTTATGGCTGATCATGGCATCATCCAGCAAGAGGCGCAAGCCGAAGAGCCTGTGCCGGGATTCGCGGGCTAGGGGCGCTAGAGTATGGCAAACCTCCGTGAGATAAAGGCTCGCATCGATTCCGTCAAGAGCACGATGCAGGTGACACGCACGATGGAGATGATCTCCACGGCGAAGATTCGGCGTGCGCTTGAGCGCGCGCAGGAGGCAGAGCCGTACAAGGAGGCCATCACGCGCATGCTGTCGCACGTGGCGGGTGCGAGCGGCCATTCGGACGAGCCTCTCTTGCAGAGTCACGAGGTAGAGCGTTGCGTGCTGTTCGTCTTGATCGCCTCCGACCGAGGAATGGCCGGTGGTTTTAACATCCAGCCACAGCGTGCTGTCCAGCGCGAAATGGATTCCTTGGAGAAGCGCGGGATAGCCTGCGAGCTTATCACGTGCGGGCGACGTCCGACAGAGTACTTCACGGCACGAAATAGGAAACCGGCGCTTTCGTTTGAGGGCAATTCGTCAGAACCGACAATGGATGATGCCGATCGCATTGCCTCTTACCTTATGGATGGGTATGTGAGTAAGCGTATCGATCGCGTGATGCTGTACTACAGCCATGCGCGCAATCGCGTCGATCAGGAATTCGTGACCGAGCAGGTGCTGCCTGTGACGGCGCACGATCTCGTGATGGTCAATGCGCCGCGTGAACCCGAGGCGATAACGCCAATCGAGGGTCAATACAACACGGGCTACGAGTTCGAGCCATCTGCCTCTCAGGTGCTAGGTTTTCTCATGCCGGCATACATACGCACCATCATCTATCACGCTCTTCTGGATTCGGCGGCGGCCGAACATGGTGCACGCAGACGCGCCATGCAGTCGGCTACCGACAATGCCAAAGAAGTCATCACGGCACTCAGCCGAACGTATAACCGTGAGCGCCAGGGGTCCATCACCACCGAGCTCAC
>ONMP01000199.1 GCA_900318935.1 uncultured Actinomycetes bacterium | reverse complement strand
TCACGTCGGAGCGAAACTCTTTCTGATAGCCAGTCTTCGCGTCATCGATCACGATGTAAAGGTCTTCTTTGCCCTTAAGCGCACGCGACGCGCGCACGATGATGTGCAGGCTCATCCACGTGACGACGATCATCGCACCGGCGGCCGTCAGCACGTTGAGCAACGTGATGAGCGACGGATTGATGTCAGCGCGGAACTGTGCAAAGACAGCCGCTTCGAAGGTGTAGAGCGACACAAACGCAGTGGCGAGGTTCAGCGATTTGCTCGCCGAGATGAGCGGGCTCTCGAGCAGTCGATACCGCCACAGGTTGAGAATCGAGTTGATGAAGGTGTAGACCGTAAACACCCCCACGACGAAGACCATGTGCCCGGGATAGGACTTCGGCGTGCTGTTGCCGCTGTTCATGAGCATGCCGCCAAAGAGGATCAGGAAGGTGAGCACCATCATCATGATGCCGCACTTGCGATAGCGCCGCAGCTCTTCGCGCCCGTCCTCGGCCTCGTGACGAATGTAATACAGCATGAGCACGCGCGTGGCCGTGATGAGCACGTAGTACAGGGCGAGGGCCGTGAACCAGTACGATTGGCGAGTGATGCCGATGAGGACCTGATATATCGAAAAGGTAATGTTGACGCCGCAGGACATGTACACCGAAGCCTCGGCGCGAAACCACAGGTCGGTACGATAGTCGTTGATAGCCTTGATGACCCTCTCGCGGCTCTCACTCAGCTTCATGGCGCACCTCTCGACGCTAGATACCTTTCAACATTGTACCGCGCGCAAAGGACTGCTTGCGCTGAGGCATTCTGCCAAAATCGCCCACCGTTCCCGGCAGACGGGACGGATGGCGTATAAGATGCACTGTTTGGGGGTACCCAATCAGTATAAAAGGCTCGCGACTCAAGGTGAGCCGCCAGACTGTAGCGACTCCTTGAGAATTGTCCGTTTGCGTGCAAAAATGTCCATCTTTCACATATCATACGTCTCAGTACGACGAGGGGAGATATACATGGTTTGCAAAGAGTGTGGTGCAGAAATCATGGATGGCGCCAAGACCTGCGTGGTGTGTGGTGCCGTTCAGGATGGCGCGGGTGCGCAGGACGCCCCGCGTACGCAAAAGAAACGTTCCGACGAGCAGGTGCCGACCTTTGAGGTTCCGGTTCGCGATGAGGTAGCCGCGGGAGGCGTGGCGGCGGATGCTGCGTCTGCTTCGGGCCCCGAATTCGTGATTCCGCAATACGACGACTTGACCGTCGCGGACGCCGCTGGCGAGGCTCCAGAATTCGAATTTGAGATTCCGGCACCGCGTGACGATGACGACTTCACGCCGAGCACAGAGCCCGTCAGAGTCAGGCGCAAGGTAAGGCGCGAAGAAGATCCCGTGCCCGCTAGGCCTAGGTGGCTGCCCATCGCCATCGCGGCGGTATTGCTCTGTGGTGCGGGCGGGGCCTACGCTATGGCTTACTCGCGTGCGCATGCCGTCGAGCCGGTTGCGCAGAAACCTATCGTCGCCAAAGAAACTCCGAAGCCGGAGACTCCAAAGAAGCAGCCCGAGGAGCCGGCCGCACCAGCCGCCCCAGTTCCGACGCACGAAGTTGCTGTGCCGCTGTATGCTGAGGGCCTTGGTGCGGACAGCAGCCGAGTTCCCGTTCAGGTCAAGGGCACCGCTGCGGATGGTAGCGCGTTTGACCAGCAGACGTACCTCTCCTACTCGGGGAAGGGTCTCGTCCTGCCAGCGGGCCAGTTCGAGATCAGCGTTATCGCCTCTCCCATCTCGACCGACGGGATTCTTTACGAGCTTCCCAGCGAAGCTTATGCCGTGAAGGTCTTGGAAGACGGCAAGTGCGAGACGGCTCCCGATGTCGACGTTGTGCTCGAGGTCATCGCTGGCGAGGATGTTACGGACGAGATGATTGAGAAGGCCTTGGAGTGGGTGCGCAAGGATCCCGAGCGCAAGGACCTTGCCGAGGAGCTGGGCGAGGCGGCCCGCAACCGTCGCGACGACGCACTCGCCGAGCAAAGCACGCAGACTACCAGGACTACTGAGGAAGACAGGGACTCCAACGAGACTAGGACCGAGGACACTGACACCGAGAACCAGCAGTCGGACACCAGCCAGAGCCATGGTAGCCAACAGTACGACACAACCACCTATGACACGACGACCTATGACTATGACTATACTGACACCGGTAGCGACAGCGGCTCTGGCAGCAGCAGCGACAGTGGTTCGGGCACGGTCGACGGCGGCGGCAGCAGCGATAGCGGTAGCAGCAGCGATAGTGGCAGCAGCGATAGTGGCAGCAGCGATAGCGGCACGAGCGGCGATGCCGGTGGCAGCAGCAGCGGTGACACTGGTGGCGATGCCGGTGGCAGCTCTGACGCAGGTGGTAGCTTGGCGGGCGAAGGCGACGGTAGCCTCTAATCTGAGATATGACCCATGGAGAGTCGTGGTTTTTTCTCACAATGACTTTCCATGGGTGCATAATGTACGCTGCGTGATTTGTGGGACTGCTCCCACACACTCATAAGGAAGTTCTGTTGGCGCGGCTTCGGGCACTGGCCCAAGGACGGAGAGTAACGAACCATGACGATTTTCGAGCTATTTGGTCTGTTGCGCAAGCACCTGGCACTCGTGATTATTCTGCCAGTCATATGCGGTCTCATCGTGTTTGGCGGGGCGAAGCTGCTGCCGGACGAGTACACGGCATCCACGACTATGTACGTTCTCTCGCGCAACGATAAAGAAGGCGCGGCCGAGAGCCTTACTCAGCAGGAGATGAGCGTCGGCCAGATGCTCACGAATGACGTGACGACCATCATGAAGTCGAACCGTGTAAAGAAGGACGTTGCCGAACAATTCGGCCTCCAAAATCTCAACGGCTTCAAGTTTGACATCACCAGCTCTACGACAACGCGCGTCATCACGCTTGCGGTAACCGCAAAGGACCCCGAAATGGCGGCGGCCGTAGCGAATGCCACTGTCACAGAGGTGTCGGACGTCGCGTCTGGCGTCATGCAGATCCAATCGGTCAACGTCATTGACACCGCTGACGTTCCAACCTCGCCGTCAGGCCCCCGAAGGATGCTGTATACAGCCATCGGTGTCGCGGCGGGCTTCTTGCTGGCGGTAGCCATCGTCGTCGTGCGTGACACGCTTGACACACGCGTTCGTAACGGCAATGAGGCCGAAGAAATCGTCGGGGTACCTGTCGTCGGTCACTTCCCCCAGGTGGCTTAAGAACAATACGTATGCAGAGGAGGGCCACCTGTGGCACTTAAGGGAAACTCGAAGCAGAACGAGACCGATCGTAGTATCGACAACTCCGCAAAGACGCTGCTCGCAAACATCCGTTTCATGAGCGTCGATGACCCCATACGCACTATCGCAATCACGAGCGCCGTACCCAATGAGGGCAAGACCTTCGTGGCGGCGAATCTCGCGCGCGCTATGGCTTCGTCTGGCATGCGTACGCTTATCGTCGAGTGCGATATGCGTCGCCGTTCCATGGCACGTGAGCTGGAAGTTCATCCCCAACACGGTCTGTATTCGGTAATGTCCGGCGAGGTTTCGCTTGCCGATGCCGTTGTGCAGGTGGGGCCGCGCTTGGAGTTCCTCGATTCGGAGCCGCATATCCCCAACCCCTCTGACCTGCTCAACACGCGTCGCTTCTCCGCGTTGGTCGAGGCTCTGCGTGGGGGCTACAATTACGTCGTGTTTGACACGCCGCCCGTGGGCACCTTCGTCGACGCGGCAGTACTCGGGTCGCATGTCGATGCGCTCTTTATGGTGGTGCGCGAGCGTCATACCCATCACGACGAGCTCGTTCGCGCGGCCGAGCAGCTCAAGACCGCCAACGTGCCGCTAGCCGGTATCGTCATGAACTTCTGCGAGAGGCAATCCAGTGAGTACTACTACGAGTACTACTACAAGGAGGGTGTCACCGGGCGCGAGCGTCGCGTGCGCAGGAGCAAGAGCCACACCGGCGTCTATCAACCAATCTCTGACATCTCTAGCGCCGAAGCGGCCGCTCGTCGTCAGGCCGCTGCGCAGGCAAAAGCTGAGGCCGCCGCGCAGGCCGAAGTCGCCGCACGGGCTCAGGCTGCCGAGCAGGCTGCCGAGCGTGCGCGTGCCGCCGCTCAAGCTGCTGTCGTGGCAGCTCGCCGTCCGGATTCATGGGACAACGCACCCGATCTCGGTGACGGGGAAGTACGTGAAGTGGGCGTGAAGCCGCTTGAGGGCGCACATTCGGCACGCGGCGCCGCCGTGCCCTCCATTGGCAATACGAGCGCGATGTCGGCCAGCGAGATTGCCGCCCGCATGAGCGAGTAGTCGCCGAACCGCTTTGCTCGAAAGCCCCTGCACGTGAATTGCCACGTGCGGGGGCTTTTTTGGCCAATCCCAAAACCTGTGGGTGGAGATCGTGCTTTTGGCATTCCCTTCCCGGACATCCGCCGTGGTTGGCGACCACGTGTCGCGTTCCTTGGGTTTTGCGTCCGCGTGGCGGCGTTTCCCCGGGATCGACGTCCGCGTGGCCCGCTTTCCCCGGGATCGACGTCCGCGTGGCCAGATTCCTCGTGATTTGCGTTCCCGTGGCAAGAATCGCCACGCCAACGTCAATCAGGGGGCAAAAAACCACGCCAACGACAATCTCATGGAACGCGCGCCACGCCAACGTCAAATCCATGGAACGCCTGCCACGGCAACGGCGATTTCGGAGAAGACGTCTCGGAGGGGGGTTCCGCACCCTGAAGGTGTCGCTTCCCTCTTGGCGATGAATACCAACAGGCGCAGGGTGCCGAGTGCGAGGCGGTGGTGCCCGCAGTCGAGATTCTCTACCGTCTCGATGATTTCGCACACCCGCGGTGCTCAGGCCAGCGAAATCGGAGAGCCTTCCCGCTTGCCACCGCTTCGTCAATTTCAGCAAGTCCCAAGGTCAATGCGGTGCAAGCCGAAACGCACACGTCTACCTGCGACGGTGCAGAAACCGGGGAAAAAAGTGCCAGCTGGCGGGGAAAAAGCTGCAAGCTCGGTGTGCTAGCGTGTGCCCTCCCATCGGCGGCGTCGGGAGGAGGGCGCATGGCAAACAAGGGCTTGGGCGACAAGAAAGAGGGGCTGGATGGCGAGAAGAGAGACACGGGTGGCGAGAGTAGGGGCCGGACGCAGGGGGAGGCCCTGGCGCAGATCGAGGGCCTTCGCCTGGTCGACGACGTGTTCATGAGGGCGGTCCTCAGGGACCAGGTCGGGCTCGTGCAGTCGATCCTGCGCACCGTCACC
>ONMP01000202.1 GCA_900318935.1 uncultured Actinomycetes bacterium | reverse complement strand
CCAAACGAAGCTTGTAGCCCGCCTCGGCCGGCTCTGAGAGCGATACGCTTATGTTTGCGCCACCCGAGGTCGCCTCCCCCTCAATAGGGGTACGGTCGAGACCGTCAAGAACCGTCACCTTAGTGCTGGCCCCATCGAACGACCCGCCATTGGGAAGCTCGAGCGTCACGGATTTGATGGACTCGCCCTCGTCGACCATGCCCTCCCAAGTGAGTCGTGTCTTCATCCCACCGATGACGCCACTGCCACCATCCTCGTTGGGACGCGCAGTGGCTTTGCTGGTAGTGAGGGCAAGTGCCGGCTGCGGCAACGCACAGGCAACCGCAAGCAGAAGCGTGCCTATTACGGCCGCAAGACATGCTTTTGTCCGCATGCCAAATACTGTCATAGCCCCTCTCCTTAGAACGTGTACAGACGCAGTAGTGTAGGTATAACTAGAGCTTGGATCCGAACCACTTGACCTGGATATCATCCATGGTGCCATCCGTCTTCATCTCGGCAAGAGCTTCGTTGATGGCGGCGGTGAGGGCAGGATTGTCCTTCGAGATGGCGATACCGTACTGCTCGCCCGTGGGAATCGACTCGACGATCTGGAGGTCGGCGAAGGAGTTCTTGATCTGGTAGGACGCGACGGGAAGGTCAGTTACGAGAGCGTCGTAGGAGCCTGTCTGCACGCCCGTCATAGCAGAGATGATGTCATCAAGCGGAACAGCGGTAGCGTTGGTCAAGTTTTCGAGCACCCACTCCTCGCCAGTCGTGCCAGCCTGGACGGCGACCTTCTTGCTAGCGTCATCGAGCGACTCCATGGTCTCCTTCGAGCCGACCTTCGTGACGAGCGACTGGTTGGAGTCGATGTAGGGGTCGGACATGTCGACCTCCTCCTGTCGTGCGGAGGTGATGGTCATGCCAGCGATAGCGATGTCAGCGGTGCCACCGGTCTTAATGGTGGGAACCAGCGAATCGAAAGCCTGGCTGGGCAGCCAGTTGACCTCAAGGCCCATGTGCTCAGCCAGCGCCTTGGACATGTCGATGTCGTAGCCGACAGGCTCGCCGCTCTTGTCATCCATGGACTCGAAGGGCGGGAAGTACAGGTTGGAGATGCAGGTGAGCTTGCCGTCTTCTACCAGTGTGTAGTCGCCTGTTGTGGCCGCCGTGGCCTCCTGGTCGGTAGCCGTCGCATCGGTAGATGCCGAATCGGTAGCCGTCGAGTCGCTCGAGGAGCCGCCGCCGCATCCGGCGAGGACGAGCGCGCAGACAGCGAGGACACATACGAACAGCGCCGCAAACGATACCTTCTTCTTCATGCTGAAACACTCCTTTTTCTTTGCAACAAGCCGGGACGACGGTCGTCCCGGCAATTTACCAATCTATCCCTCAAAAGAGACTCATACAGATAACTCTTAGGAGAGCCACTTCTCAATCAGCTCGTCGATGGTTCCATCAGCCTGAAGCTCAGCCAAGACCTCATTGAGCTTGGCCGTAAGCTGTGGGTTGTCCTTGGAGACTACGATGCCAAACTCGTCGCCAGTGGCAATCTGCTCAAGCACGACAAGGTCAGAATACGACTTGGCGATGAGGCTGTTTGCCACGGGCAGGTCGCTGACCATGGCGTCGAGAGCCTCCGAGCCCTCCTCGCCGCCGGACTGCACGCTGAGCATTGCGGTGGCAGGAATCATGGAGACAAGCGTGGCCTTGGGCAGGTTCTCCTTGGCCCAAGCCTCGCCGGTGGTACCGGCCTGCACGCCGATGCGCATGCCCTCCTTGTTGAAGTCCTCGCTCGACTTGGCGGTGGTGTCGCCCTTGGTCACGAAGGCGATGTTTGCAATGTAGTACGGATCGGTGAAGTCGATCTCCTGCTTGCGCTCGTCGGTAATCGTGAAGTTCGCGACACCCACGTCTGCCTTGCCACCCTGCTTGATGAGAGGGATGATGGCGTCAAAGTCCATCTTTGGCAGCCACTCGGACTCGAGGCCCATCTTCTCCGCAACGGCCTTCATGAGGTCAACCTCAAAGCCCTCCGGCTCGGAGGTGCCGTCTTTGTAGGAGCTGAACGGCGGGCATTCCATGTCGGACACGCTGATGATCTTGCCGTCCTCGACGAGGGTGTAGTCGGCGGTTGTCGCATCTGTGGTTGAATCATCGGTGGTTGCGTCGTCGGTGGTCGTGGCAGTCGCATCCTCTGTGGTAGTGGCAGCTTCGTCGGTCGCAGCCTCATCAGTGGAGGTGGAGCCGCAACCCGCGAGTACGAGTACCAGGGCGCACAGGCACGCGAACGCACCGAAAAGCCAAGCTTTGTTTGTCTTCTTCATTGAGATGTCCCTTTCTCCTTGGATGGCGGAAACAGATTCCCTGCATTTTGTGCGCTAGCTAGTATGAACGACGTCCGCAATGCGCCTCAACGCATCGCGGACGATTTAACAAGCTGGATATTTAGAATCCGGCGTAGTAGTGGACTTTCTCCCAGTCAGTAATGCTCGTGCAGTAGTCGTTCCATTCGCGACGCTTCTCGGAGAGCAGGAAGTCGCAGATGTGGTCGCCAAGCGCGGCGCGCATGAGCTCGCTCTGCTCGAAGGATTCGATGGCCTCGCCCAGCGTGCGCGGCAGATGCGTGCGGCCCATGCTCACCATATGTGCGTCCGTCACGTCCTTGCCGGTGTACTCCACGGGTAGCGGCAGCTCGTCTTCGACACCCTTGAGACCAGCCGCGATGGTGGCTGCCAGCGCGAGGTAGGGATTGGCGGTAGGGTCGGGATTTCTTAGCTCGATGCGGGCACTCTGATGCTTGCCCGGCTTGTGGACGGGAATGCGCACGAGTGCCGAGCGGTTCCTGCGGCCCCAGGTGGTATATATAGGAACTTCGCCGTTGGGAACGAGGCGCTTGTAGGAGTTCACCGTGGGATTCGTGACGAGCGCGAACTCTGGCGCATAGCGCAGGATGCCCGCGATGTAGTGATGCGCCAGCTCCGAGAGATGGTAGTCCTCGGTCCCCCAGAAGAGGTTCTCGCCATCCGAGCCAAACAGCGACTGACACAGGAACATACCCGACCCTGAGCAACCTGCGAGTGGCTTCGGCATAAACGAGGCAAAGAGCCCTTGATCGTTGGCCACCTGCTTGATGACCAAGCGCGCCGTCATGATGCTGTCCGCACAGTTCACGGCCTCGCAGTGGCGCAGGTCGATACCATTTTGGGAAGGCGCATAGGAGTGATATGAGTATTGAACGGGGATGGACATCTTCTCGAGCGTCAGGGTGGTCAAGCGGCGTATGTCGCGCGCCGAGTCGTATGGCGTGAGGTCGAAGTAACCTGCATGGTCTACCGGTGTCGGCTCCGTCTCGTTGGCGAAGTAGAAGTACTCGATCTTTGGTCCGACGTTGGGTACGAAGCCCAGAGACTCTGCCTTCTCGGAGATGCGCTTGAGACAAGAGCGCGGATCTCCCTCAAATGGCTCGCCCTTTGGAGTGCAGACGTTGCAGAAGATGCGCGCCACACCGCTCTGGCTGGGTCGCCATGGCAGAATCTGGAAGGTGTCTGCTTCAGGAAAAGCCAGCATGTCCGACTCGACGGCCGGCACGAATCCCGAGACGGACGAGCCGTCGAATCCGATGCCCTCCTCGAACGCCTCCTCGAGCTCAGCGGGCGAGATAGAGAAGGACTTGAGGTTTCCCAACACGTCGGTAAACCACAGGCGCACGAAACGGATGTCGCGGCCTTCGATGGTGCGCAGGACGAAGTCCACGTTGCGGTCATTGCTCATATTGCCTCCCAGCATATGGCGATCGGTCTGTTCTTCGGTACAAGACCATGCCACATTGATGTTTCGGCCCCGTTACCGCTTTTGCAAGCGGATGCGGGCGGACGCACACGCTTCCACGGCACATCATACGTTCGCGGAAAAGACGCGCCATATGACTTGTAGTTGTAGCATACTTAGGGCATTCGGGCAGATTACTGCCGACGTTGAGAGAAAGGACCTATCCTATGGCCGACAACCTGATGCATCTCGTTCTTATTCGCCACGGCGAGTCCGAGTGGAACAAGGCCAACCTCTTCACCGGTTGGACCGACGTGGACCTCTCTGAGGCTGGCGTGCAGGAAGCCCTCGACGGCGGCAAGGCCCTCAAGGACGCTGGCTACGACTTCGACATTTGCTACACCTCCTACCTCAAGCGCGCCATCCACACGCTGAACAACGTCCTCTTCGCGATGGACCGCGAGTGGCTGCCCGTCATCAAGAGCTGGAAGCTCAACGAACGTCACTATGGTGCTCTCCAGGGCATGAACAAGGCCGAGACCGCCGCCAAGTACGGTGACGAGCAGGTCAAGATTTGGCGTCGCTCCTTCGACATCCCCGCGAAGCCCCTCGAGCCCGGTGACGAGCGCTGCGCACAGATCGCCGAAGAGTATCGCTATGTCGCGATGAAGGACCAGCTCCCCTACACCGAGTGCCTGAAGGACTGCATCGCCCGTGCATGGCCGTACTTCCAGGACGAGATCGCCCCACAGCTCAAGGACGGCAAGCGCGTCCTCATCGCCGCCCACGGCAACAGCCTGCGCTCCCTCGTCATGATGTTCGACAAGCTCACCCCGGAGGAGATTCTCGAGGTCAACATCCCGACCGCCGTACCTCTGGCCTACACCTTCGACCAGGACTGGAACGTCGTCGAGAAGAAGTACATTGGCGACCCCGACGTCATCGCCGCCAAGATCGACGCCGTCGCCAACCAGGGCAAGGCCAAGAAGTAGTAACAGGACACAGCACCTTTTCCGCCAGGAGCCGATCTTGGCGGCGCACTCCCGCACCGTAAGGGGCGGGAGTGTTCCTTTTCAAGATCGACGCCGTCACCAACCAGGGCAAGGCCAAGAAGTAGTCATCACGACAATAAGCGTGCTGAAGGGCAGCTCCTCGTTTGGGGAGCTGCCCTTCTTGTAAGGCGATTCATCAACAGCAAGTGAATGATTACCCTCGAGAGGGAATTCCCTGATAAAACCTCAGCACTCTGATGACTCCTTGAGGCCACTCATGATGTCGTCAATAGTATCGTCATCGTAGCCCATCTCGCGCATACGCCCGGCCACCTCTTCGAGGCCCTCCTTACGGCCCTCCTTACGGCCCTCATTATGACCTTCATCGTGGCCCTCTTTGTAACCTTCATCGCGGCCTACTTTACGCGCCCAGAGCTGCC
>ONMP01000206.1 GCA_900318935.1 uncultured Actinomycetes bacterium | reverse complement strand
TTGCAAAGAAGGCTAGCGAGTTGCCTATCCTGCGCAAAGGCACGACGATCGACAGTGACAGTGGAATTTCCGGCGGAGGGACGCAGGTCCACGGACATCCCATCACCCTGACGTGCCAAGATGTCAGCTTAGGCGCAATCATCTTCGATAGCGAGGAGGGTGAGAGGGCCATCACGTACATTCCTTCGTCTCTTGACGCCGGAAAGCTGATTCTCAGGAACGTGTCGTATGTATATGCCATCTTCGAAAGCGACGCCCTTGTGGCGGATGTGACTCGCAAAGCGCGCGTTCATGCGATCAAACGAGGCGACATAGCCCTTATACTATCGAATAGGCACATCGGAATGAATAAAAGGACATACGTTGAGATTGATATCTACAATCGCGCGAGCATGGGATTCTTGCGTAGATGCGTGATTATTGGTCGGCTTGACCACGACAGTATGGAGAACATCTGCAACATTAAGGCAGAGGACAGCTTTACCGGATCTGGTCCGGTGGGCAAGCTGCGGATTTCCCTGAGCTCATAGTGCTAGAGATAGGAAACGAGTATCCGCAAATGAGCCGGAAGACGCATTTACTGTTTGTGTCCAACCCCTTTGCTAGAATCTGTGCATCTTAGGTATGGGATGGGAATGAGAAGGTGTCTCCATGAGTGAGAGCATCGTGCTGCTTGGGTCATCGGGTCAAGAGGTCATATAATTCGACCCGATGACTAGATGGGGGAGAGGCCATGGGGCTGTTCAACAGGCAGGAAAGCGAGAAGAAGAATCTGGATCGTCTCACCAGGGGCGCTGATCGGGTGGCTGCGATGCTCATGGGCACCTTACGCGGACCACAGGGCGTCGACCTGAAGTTTCCGCTGCTGTATGCCTCGGGTCTCGCGGGCTACGCCTGCCGTCAGGCCGTCAAGGCGCTAGGCGGGCATGTCGCCGTCATCACGACCAAGGACGACAAGACGTACTACTACGGCGAAGCCGTCAACAAGTACCTGATGGAGGACCACCTGAGCGTGCTCTCGTTTGTGAACGCCGTAAGCAACCTCAAAGAGGAGCAGGTAGCAGGTATTGCTGTGGAGATGACCAACAGCTTGGGCTCCGACAGGTTCAACATCTGGGGCATGACGCCTGAGAGCGTCTATCCCAAGATCAAGGAATGCTGGGACGGCATCTACAACAACATGACCGCGAACTACTGCAAGGATCCGTCCGAGTGGCCGATGCTGTTTGGCATCACCACGCAGATGATCATCCTGAAGGCGATCGAGGCGGGCGCTGGGGCGGAGGAGGCGGGGCTCATGGCCATGCAGTGCGCCTACGTCATCTCGAAGATGGACGACGACTCGCTGTAGTAAGCCGTGCATTTGGATTGGTCCAAGTGTTGAACGAAGGTCACTCTTCAAAACCTCGTTAAGCTTTGATCTGATACAGAGAACTAGTACTCATGAGGCAAAACGCGCACAACGTATTGATTCATGACCTATGAGACAAAGACGGCAGTCAGCCAGCCAGAACTCACATGGAAGCCTCATACTTCTCGATGCGACGAAGGACGAGCCAGCCGTGGAAGGCCTTCGCCGTGAGGGACGCCAAGACCAAGCCGCCGGCGACCATGCCGACTCCGACACCGAGGAGCAGATACTCTTTCTCGAGGTCCCAGATGGCGTAGAACGTGAGAAGGAGTGCGCCCATGCCAAGCAGCGTCAGCGTGAGGATGCTGTAGGCAATCCATTGCTGCAACAGCTCCTTCTTGGTCATTCGCGCGGTTTCGATGGCGTAGGCGGTTGTCTCAGAGTATGTCTCGCACGTGTCGAGCCCCGCTGGGTCAGGGCCGATCTCCTCGAGCGCAGACGCATAGTCTTTGTAGCGGATATGCGCAAGGCTGGCGGAGAACCATGCGCCAGAGGCGAAGCCGACGAGCGGGAGGATGCCATGGAGCTTCCTGGTGATCACACAGGCGATTGCCATGATGACACATGCGACCAGTATGAGCAGGTACACTATCGCCAGTCCCCGGTACAGACCCCTGGCGTCCTTGATTTGCTGGTAGAGCGCCTTGTCGCGCTCGGTTGCTTCGCTCATAAGACCTTCGTCTCCTTGGAGAACGCGTCAAACTCTCCCTACTGAGATCCGATCGCAAAGTGATGGGTCTCTTCCCATTGTCGGCGCTGGACCACGTCAGCAGTACGGTTGACGTGGTCATACACCACCGACCATTGCGTGTTGCTCGTAATGTCGTCGGGATTGGGAAGCTGTGAGGCCTCACGCAAGCAATCCCATACCGTCTCGAGGCGGTACTCGCCATCCTCGCGGCACAGGATGTCGAGAATGGTCTCGTAGCGGTCATATCCGTGTCCGAACTCGGAGGCGTTGTCGGTCAAGCTCACGTCCTGCCCGTACATGATGTAGAAGTTCGTTACGACGTTGCTCGGCGTCACGGTCATCGTGCGTTCGGGCGTCTTGCAGTCGTATTCCACCACAACGGCCTTGCCCGTGACATCGCTGATGAAGAAGTGATAGTCACGCCCCATGAGGGCAATCATGTCGTAGCGGGAGAGCAGGTCCACCGCCTCGTCGGTCGTTGCGGCGCGGTCGAGAACGAGGCGCATGACGAGTGATGTGGATAGCTTTGGCTTGCCTGTGTGCTGTGCCGTCGGTTTGCTGTCGAGCGTGAGCACCGATACCGTGACGCCCTGGCTGTTGATGCCGTCCAGGCAGATGAACGGTGTCGTGAGGCATGCCAGGCGCTTGACGAGGCTTGTCGTGGAATCGACCACGCCGATGTTGTCGAGGGCCGCAAACGCGATCGACTCGTATCCGTCCTTGGGCGTGCAATGCACGAGCATCATCGAGGTGTCGCGCTTGAAGTCGTAGTTGCGACCCGTGAGCCACATGCCGACCTTGTCCTGATGGCATGCGCCACGCTGGTTTGCGATTATGTGGCCATGCGTTGGTACGAGCGCCGTCAGTACATGGGCGTACGCACCATCGTGCGAACGCAGATGATCGTCGTGCTCGCTGTCGTCTTCGTTGCCACCCTGGCCGCATGCTTTGTGGCCATCACGCGCGCCGATCGCAAGGACGCGTATCGCAGCATGCAATCGACGCTCGCATACGTGCGCGACCAGTGCCTTGGCCGATGGGCACGTGTCGAGGAGCTGGAGGCGACGGGCGAGCTCGGCAAGCTCTCCAGCGACGCGCAACGTGCGATTGCGGATGACGTTTCCGTACGAAGCGCCGTGGAAGAGTACTCGCAGGACCTGGGTACGCTTGTCATTGTCAGAGACGGTGTGGTGTTCTGCTCGAACAATAATGCATATCCTGCGGGCGAAGTCTTTCGGGACGCCTTTGGGCAGGACGGCACAGAGTTCGTGGCGTCACTCGCCCGCACGGCCTCCATGGAACAGACCCTCATGGTCAACGCCGTTGACAGGACGGAGCTAGCCTACGCTTGTGGCGTTGCCGTAGACGACGACTGCTACGTGCTTATGGAGAGAGGCTTTTCCAGCGTCTTTGACCATCGACGCGAAACCATGGCGGGAGCCACGTTGGTGGCAATCGCCATGATTGCGGTCACGTACTATCTGGGCTCTCGTCTGTTGCAGAAGGTGCTCATCGGGCCGATCGACCGCACAAACGCCTCGCTCGAGCAGATCGTGCATGGAGACCTTGAGGTCATCTTGAGCGAGACGGGAAGCGTCGAGTTTGCCTCACTTTCGGCCGAGATCAACGAGACGGTGGACCGACTCAAGGGATGGATCGGTGAGGCAGAGCGGCGCATGGAGAGCGAGCTTGCCGCTGCGCGTGCCATCCAAGAGAGTGCGTTGCCCACGGTCTTTCCTTCGATTCCCGATGCCTTCGAGCTGTACGCCTCCATGGAGCCCGCACGCGAGGTCGGTGGCGACTTCTACGACTTCTTCATGCTGGACGACCACACGGTCGGGTTTCTTGTTGCTGACGTGAGCGGCAAGGGCGTTCCTGCGGCGCTCTTCATGATGCGAGCAAAGAACGAGCTTGCCAGTCGCATGCAATCGGGCATCGACCTGCTCGAAGCCATGATGCTGACAAACGAGCATCTGTGCGAGGGCAACGATGCGCTTACCTTTGTCACGGTGTGGGCGGCAACGTTCGACTGGAGCACGAACACGCTGACGTTCGTGAATGCCGGGCACAATGAGCCGCTCCTGTTGCGGGACGGACGCTGGGAGTGGTTGCGCGGTAGCGATGGTCCCATCATGGGGTTCTCGGAGTTTGCCGTGTTCGAGAAGCGCACGCTTACGCTTGCCGCCAACGACGAGCTGCTTCTGTTTACCGATGGCGTGACGGAGGCCATGAACGCCGATTCCAAGCAGTACCGCGAGGCGTGCCTCAAGGAGCTGGTGGAACAGAACGTAGAGCTTGCCCCACGCGACCTCGACGCAGCGATCCGTGCCGACCTGGCAACGTGGGCGGCTGGAGCAGAGCAGTCGGATGACATTACTATCCTGGTCTTCCGCGTGTGCTAGCTGCTAGGGAAGAGAAGAGGGTGAAGACAGGCTTGCGGGCTACTACTCGTGTTAGGGCACGATACTCGAGACCATGAGTGGCCCTCGCCGAAGCTCAACTGTGCGGCCTGCACACAATAGACTATCATTGCCACTATGCAGGCACATCAAAGGATGAGCTATTGGCGATGATGGAGGAAGCACATGAGAGGTAAGACGAATTCCTCGGCGGCCTTCTTACTCGATGCCATGTATGCCTCCCGCGTGCGAGCCAGTCACGGGTGACATTATCGCAGACCCTCCGGACACATGAGGAGCCTTGCGGGTGAGCGTGTCCACGCTTCACAGGGTTTCGACGCTGCTACAACATAGAGAAGCCGTAGCATGGTTGTACGGTCATGCGAAGCTCCTCAGCTCCTGTGGGGCGAGCCTCCTGCCCATGACCTCGTCTATCGTCATGGCGGCCGCCAGCTTGGCGTCTGCGTCTGCGCTCGCGTAGATGTTGAGCGTCATTGCCGCGTTGGCGTGTCCCATGATGGAGCTCACGGTCTTGACGTCGATTCCCTCGGCGATTGCGAAGGTGGCGAAGGTGTGCCGGAGGTCGTG
>ONMP01000214.1 GCA_900318935.1 uncultured Actinomycetes bacterium | reverse complement strand
GAGGTATCATACAACGAACAAGCGTTCGTTGCAAGCACCCGTGGCAAGATTCTAGCAGGAGCTATGATTCCGTTTTTCCCCGCTAGCAGACAGGATTTGAGCGGCAAGATGTGGAAATTTGGTGAATCAGTACCTTGAAGCAGGAGAAACTTGGAATTAGTTTAACTAAATAGCCCCTCGACGAATTTATCGAGAGTTATGTACTCCCACGTCCTATGACTTCTTGCGCGCGCTACCAGCCACATAGGGCCAGCATTTAACGAAGTAATTGATGCCAGACCATGCCGTAAGCACGACGGCGATCATGAGCGTCCAGAACGAGATGACATCGAGTGGCAAGAAGCCAAACAACGGCATTGGAAACGCACGTACGACCAAGAGGCCACAGATTGCCACCATCGTAACGGCCGTCTTCCACTTGCCGAGATTCGAGGCTGCGACGACGATGCCCTCGCTCGCGACGATCATGCGAAGACCGCTCACCAGGAATTCCCGAGCAATGATGATGAGCAACACCCAAGCAGATACGTCACCCGTCTCGAGCAGGAAGCAGAGCGCCACGATAACGGCCAGCTTATCGGCGATGGGATCGAGGAATTTGCCGAATGCCGTGATTTCGTTGCGGCTGCGAGCGAGGTATCCGTCGACCTTGTCAGTAGCTGATATAAACATGTATAGCAGTGCGACCACCAATGCGCTCCAAGAGACACTTCCAGCCTGGGGTGTGGAGAGCTCGGCGATTAGCAGCCATAAGGGGACCAGCGCCACCCGCACCATCGTCACGATATTCGCTGGTGTCCAAATGTCACTTCCACGCTGAACACGAACTTTGCCTCGCTGCATGCTTCCTCACTCCCCCAAATGAGTTTTCACCATGACACCTACCAATTCGTAACAGAAGGCGTCAACTATCTTGCACCTCACGACATCGCCCACGCTCGCCTCGCCGCTCTCGATGTGGACGGCTCCGTCGCAATCCGGAGCTTGGAACCAAGCGTGTCCGATGAGCTCCATGCCTTCGTCCGTCTCCTCGACACCGTCGATTATAACGTCAAACTCGCCGCCCATCCTTCTGGCAGTAGAGGCAAAGCCCAGTCGTTCTGCAACGTCTTGCAGGCGTTGCGCGCGCTCCGTGAGCTCGTCTTCGGTGACCTGATTGGGCAGCTTGGCGGCGATGGTTCCCTCCTCGGCAGAGTAGGCAAAGACGGACGTGTAGTCGAATCCGACATCCTCGATGAATTCGCAGAGCTCCTCCAGATCATCCTCCGTCTCGCCGGGAAAGCCGACCAGTCCCGTGGTGCGAAGGACGAGCCCTGGTATCTCTTTGCGCAGACGTGAAAACAGGGATGCAAGCTCGTCGTGAGAGCCGGAGCGTCCCATGTCTCGGAGCACATGCTCCACGCAATGCTGGATTGGGATGTCGATGTAGGGCAGCACCTCGGGACAGTCGCGCAGTACGCCTATCAGTCGATCAGTCATTCCCTCTGGTTGCAGGTAGAGCACTCGCACCCAGCCTCGATACGGTCGTACCACTTGAGCAACCTCTAGCAGCAGCCAGGCAAGGTCGTGGTCTCCCTCAAGGTCGCTGCCCCACACTCCGGTGTCCTGACCGATGAGAACGACCTCACGCACGCCGCCCTCCATGAGCATGCGAACCTCGTCCAGTATCGCCTCGGCGGGGCGAGAGGCATAAGGGCCACGAATGGCTGGGATGGCGCAAAAGGTGCACCAGCGGTCACAACCATCGGAGATCTTCACATAGGCACTTGCTCCCTCAATCGTGCGAAGCACGCGACTACCGTGAGGTGTCGCCTCCATAGGGATACCTAGAACGTCGCACGCCACGGAGACGATTCGGTCTTCCTTGTCGGCAGGCACGAACGCGTCAACCTCCGGAAGCTCGCCCGCAAGCTCGTTTCCGTAGCGAGAGGGTACGCATCCGCACATTATGACGCGCGCATGCCCCTCATCTGCCGATATGCTTGCAAGCTCGAGCACCGTTTCGACGGACTCCTGCGTGGCAACTCCCAGAAACGAACAGGTATTGACGATGATGACATCTGCCTCTACGGGCGAGTCGGTCTCCTTGAAGCCTGAGTCGACGAGAAGCGCGCGCATGCGGTCGGTGTCCACCTCGTTCTTTGCGCAGCCGACCGTGACGAGCATACATGTTGGTATGCATGAACCGCATGCCGTGTCTCTTTGGGGACTCTGCTCGGTATCAGTAAGATTCATTGTCATAGCCTGAGTCCTCCTTTCCTGCTTCGGTTTCGTCCTCATTCTGTTGGGCATTGTTTCCCATCCTTGCGGAAGAGGTGCCAGACGAGGACTTGGAGCTCTGCGTTCGCTCGCTCGGTGCATTGTCGGCGTAGGAGGTGCCGCTGCTTGATGAACCTGCATCCTCCTCTTCCTCGAGCTCATCTTCCTCGGTGTCATCATGCGAAGAGGAAGTGTCCTTAGAAGACTTGCTCGACTTTGTGCCCTTGCTGCCCTGAATGCGTATCGTGCCGATGCCGGATGCCATCGAGTCGAACTGCACCTGACGGCCGTCCTGCACTACCGTGACGGCCGTCGTATCACCTGTTTGCACCGTGAGCGAGTCTTCGACGGTGTAGGTGTGCTGCCAAGGCCCCGTGATGGTCTCCGCCACATCGCTCTTGCCGTCGCATGTGATCTCAAGCCAGGTGACGGCACCGTCCGCGACAGATATCGAGACGCTCGTGTCGAGGTTTCGCGAGGACGAAGTGTTCGTAGCAGTCGCATCTGCCATGGAAGACCCGTCCTGTTCGCCGAGGCCCATGTCGTTCGTCGCGTTGTCCGCCTGCGTCTGTGTGCTATCGGTGGTTGTGGTCGAATCAGTCGAGGTGGCCGTGCTCACGGGAACAGTGCGTGTGGTATTGAAGTTCTTAGAGACGCATCCACCGATGGCTACGACAAGTATGGTGGCCAAGACGACTATTGCCACCGCGACCAACAAAAGAGCTTGGTTCGGAGACTGGGGGAATCCCCTAGACGGTGTCCTGCGGCGATTGTTCGACGTTGTGCGCGAGCGTTGGCGAGAGGAACCACGAGAGCTGCCCTGCCGTCCGCGAACCCGTTGTCTGTTGCTGCCTCCCGATGAGTTTCGCGAGGGGCGGCGACCGCGCCTCGTCGTTGCCGCGTCATATGAACGCGCGTCCATACCGATGCGCAAGTCATCCTCGTAGCCACGCCCACCGTAGTCCCGCGTCTGGATGTCGTCGTAGCCACGTGGCCCAGAGCTGGTACGTGAGCGTCTTTGAGGTGCCCGTCCGGTATAGGGCCTGCCTTGGCTGCGGTCGCCATACCCTCCACCTGCGTAGCCGCTCGACGACTCATGCATCGATCCTTCGGAAGCGCCTCCTGACGAACCGTCCGGCCTGCGTGTCCGAACCCTCGTGGTGGCAAACGACCCCATGTCTCCAGCCGGGCCGCCAGACGTGGGAAGCAGTCCGCGTGACGCGACGTATGGTTGACCAACCCCATAGGAGAGCTGACCGGAGCCCGAATGGCCGTGCGAAGAGCCACCATGCCTCGTTACCTCGCGGCGCCACTGTTCAAGCTCGTCTGCGTACATCTCCACGATCTGTGCCGCATCGAGGCCGAGGTAACGAGCGTAGCTCGAAAGCATCCCCTGGGCATAGCCGCTCTTTGGCATCGCCTCGAAGTCGCCTTCCTCAAAAGCGATGATGACTTCTTCCTTGAGACGTAACACGCGCGACGCCTGAGCAGTGGAAAAGCCCAGCTGGCGACGCCTGTCCGAGAGCGTCTCACTAAAATAGGGCCTCTCCATCCTACATCACCTCCGCATACCGTGCATCCTGGGTCTTCAGTTCCTCAAGGCCGTCCTCGTCGAGCAGGACCTCACGAGGCTTCGAGCCGTCGGGTGGACCCACGACGCCCTTTGCTTCGAGCATGTCCATGATCCTGCCTGCCCGCGAGTAGCCGACCTTAAGTCGGCGCTGCAGACCCGATGTCGAGCCGAGCTGTGACTCGACAACGATTTGCGCCGCCTCCCAGATGAGCGGGTCGTCTGCATCGTCTTCCATGGAGCGGCCGCCACCTGCGGGAGCCGATGGCACGACTGCGGTCAGGATCTCCTCGTGATAATCAGGTTCCGCCTGGTCGCGGATGAACTCAACCACCTGGTTGATTTCGTCGTCCGAGGTATAGCAGCCCAATACGCGGCGCATGTTGAGCCCGCGATACTTGAAGAGCATGTCACCGTTGCCAAGCAGCCGCTCGGCACCCGCCTCGTCGAGGATGACTCGCGAGTCGATGCCCGAGGAGACCTTGAGGGCAACGCGATTGTCGATATTTGATTTGATGAGGCCTGTGACAACGTTCGCCGACGGACGCTGCGTCGCGATGACGAGGTGGATGCCTGCCGCGCGTGCCAGCTGTGCGATGCGTACGATAGACGCCTCCACGTCCTTCCCTGCCACCATCATGAGGTCGCTGAGCTCGTCGATGATGACGACGAGGTAGGGCATCGGCTCAGGTGGGTGCTCCATCTCTGCGAGCTTGCCCGAGACGCACATCTGGTTGTAGACCTTAATCTCTCGCGCCCCTGCGTGTTCGAAGACGCGCAGTCTGTGTTCCATCTCGGAGACCGCCCACTGCAATGCGCTCGCCGCTTGGCGTGGTTCTGTCACGACGGGCACATAGAGATGCGGCAGCCCGTTGTAGCAGCTGAATTCTACGCGCTTCGGGTCGATCATGATCAGGCGTACCTGTTTCGGGCTTGTGCGCATGAGCAGACTCATGATCATGGAGTTAATCATTACCGATTTGCCTGAGCCAGTGGTGCCAGCCACGAGCATGTGCGGCATCTTGGCAATGTCAGCCACTACTGGCGCGCCGCTTGAGTCGCGACCGATGGCCACTTC
>ONMP01000208.1 GCA_900318935.1 uncultured Actinomycetes bacterium | reverse complement strand
GGAGTTCACGCCGCAGATCATCTTGAGCGTGGTGGACTTGCCCGCGCCGTTCGGGCCAAAGAATCCGGTAATCTTGCCATCCTCGACCGTCCAGGTGAGGTCGTCCACCGCTTTGACTTCCTTTCCGGCGTAGGTCTTGGATACGTGAGTGAGCTCTATCATGCGGTCTCCTTCCGCCGATTTCATGCGCAATAGTATAACGGTGCTGGGACAAAAATATCCCACCCCTTTCGCGTGCCAGATGCCACATCACCAAATCGTTGTGGGCTATACTGGGGTCACGGTTAGAAGTACGGACAATCAGTCGGAAAGGGGCATCCATGGGAATCAAAGAAACCGCAGACGAGCTGCTCGAGAAGGGCAAGGCTGTCTTTGATGGGAACGCGGACGGCAAGGTGGAGATACAAGAGATCGCCGGCGCGGTCGTCGAGGGCGCCAAGGGCGTTGCCGGGGCGGCAGCAGCGGCGGTTGACGGCGTCAAGCAGAACCTCGACATCGACGAGGACGGCAAGGTGTCCCTCGAAGAGGTCCAGCTCGTGGCCGAGGACCTCGCAGGCAAGGCGGCAGGCGCAGTGAGCGGCCTCGCCAGCAAGATTACGGGCAAGCAATAATACTGCGTGATTGCCTCATCCATCCCCAGAAAGCGGAAAAGGCACGTGGCAAACGGGGGACATACCTTGCAGGGCACGAGTACGTGGCGTGCTTGACGCAAGGTGTGTCCCCCGTTTGCCATGCGGGCGGCGGGAGATACGTCCACCTGCCAGCCGGTGGATGGACAGCCCCCTCTCGCCCAAGTGCTCGTGCACCCGTGCGGTGTTTACGGGGTCGTTTCACGCGCGGCCATTGGCTTGCGCGCTTTGGGGCAGTCCGTCCCCTCAGGTCCCACCAGCGAGTGCCAATCTCGAGGGCGAAAAGTGCAAAGAATTTCGACTTATGAGTAGTTTTCGAGTGCCGATTCGCCACAGGGGCGGTAAGGTACCACACAAAAGTGCAGGTAGATGGTACCGGGAATACGGCCCCCGTAAAAACCGAGACCGAAAAACTGCTCACATCTCGCAAAAGTCTGCACTTTTCGCCCCCGCGTTTGGCACTCGGGAGTGATACCCAGGAAAGCAGCGCCACGACTCGCCGGGACGCCGACCCAAACCGTTGGGTTCGGCGCGCCCAGGGCTTAATTCGCGAATCGCCGTCAAAGGTATTCCGCTATATTGTCGTGCGAGCGGTGTAATCAGTCGGAGAATGGGAACGGGACAAAGGTCTTGGTCGCCGAGCGAGGGGAATCCATGCCAGAGCAGAACCGCATGCCAAAAGCCGCTATCGTCGATGGGGCTGAGAGATTCCTCGACGAGGTTTTGACGCACGCCACGTCAGACGACCGTATCTGTGTGTTCGGCACTCCTGACGGGTCGCGCCGCTATGTGTCCGAGCCAGAGTGGCTGGCGGGTGCCGAGCTGTACCGTGCCTCCGCCCGCGAGCGGGGCATCGTGACGAGCATGAGTCCTGCGGCTGACAAAATCGCTCTCTTCCGCTCCTTGTTTCGGGGACGAGAAGGCGTGTATGCCCACGGATACCTCGACAAACGAAAGCAAAAGATTGGCTATGCGCCTGTGTGCGCAAACGACACTCCTTGGTCGTGCCCACGCAGGAACGGCTCGAATCGCGGGATGAAGTGTGGGAAGTGCCCGCGCAAGGAGTACGTTCCCCTTGCCGATGACAAGCTCATAGCGCATTTTCGAGGCAAGAATCCCGAGTTCCGCGATGTCCTGGGCCTGTATCCGCTCACCGAGGAAGGCAAGACGTGGATACTTGCCGCCGACTTCGACAAGGACGGATGGCAGCGTGAGGTCGCCCTCTACTGTGAGGCTTGCGAGACGCATGGGCTCGATCCGGCCGTGGAGCGATCGCGTTCGGGCAACGGTGCGCACGTATGGCTGTTCTTCGAGGAGGCAGTCGATGCTTCGCTGGCGCGAGACCTGGGCAGCGCCCTCATTTCGTGGGCGATGGAGCGCTCGTCCGGCATGGACTTCTCTGCGTACGATAGGTTGTTTCCTACGCAGTCTACGCTCTCGGAAGACGGTCTGGGCAACCTCATCGCGCTCCCGTTCCAGGGTAGGGCCAGGAGACAGGGCAACTCGATGTTCATCGACAAGAATCTCGATCCGTATCCTGACCAGTGGCAGTTCTTGTCGACGCTTGCGCGGATCACAGACGAGAAGGCGCGCGAGGTCGTTGCCAAGGCTGGCGACGGTCCCTTGGGCAGGCTAGTCTCTTCGGTTGACAAGACCCCTTCGACCGATGGGCTGAAGCTGGAGTACTGCGGCAAAAAGCGGGGCGAGGATCTGACTGCGGCCGATTTTCCTCCGACCGTCGAGGTCGTCAAGGCGAACATGCTTTGCATACCCAAGGAGGGGTTGACGCCAAGAGCGTCCAACCGTGTGCGAAGGCTCGCCGCGTTCGCCAACCCCGAGTTCTACCGAGCGCAAGCCATGCACCAGTATGCGCACAATGAGCCTCGCGTCATTTGGTGCGGTGAGGAGGACGAAAGCTACATCATGCTGCCAAGGGGCTGTGAGGAGAGGCTCATGGGACTCATGGAGGGCGCCGGCGTCCGCTGCGTACTGAGGGACAAGCGCAACCAGGGAGACCTGATACGCGCTGAGTTCACGGGCACGCTTCAAGAATCGCAGCAAAGAGCCGCCGACGCGCTTCTTGCCCACGAGTACGGTGTGCTCTCGGCGCCCCCGGGTTTTGGCAAGACGGTCGTTGGGGCCTACCTCATCGGGCGACTCAAGCTGCGCACGCTGGTACTCGTTCCTAGGGCGGAGCTCGTTAGCCAATGGGTGGAGAGGCTTGGCCAATTCCTCGCCATCGAGGACGATCGACCCGTATTTCTTACCAAGTCGGGAAGGCCGAGCAAGAGGAAGCGTCCCGTGATAGGTCGCATTGGCGGCGGGAAGACCAAGGTCAGCGGCATCGTGGACGTTGCTACCTTCCATTCGCTCACAACCAAGGACGAACTTGGGGCCCCGGTCGCGAAACCCATGGTTGCCGAGTACGACATGGTGATCTGCGACGAGTGTCATCACGGTGCCGCACCCAACCTTGAGCGCGTGATGCGCGCTGCCAACGCACGTCGTGTGTATGGACTATCCGCAACGCCTAGGAGGCAGGATGGCCTGATGAAGATCGTCTTTATGCAATGCGGGCCAATACGCTACGAGGTTGACCCCAAGGAGCAGGCCGTCGAGCAGGGATTCAGGAGGCTCATGGTTCCCAGATTCACGAGGGTGCGGTTGCCTCGGCTGGAATCGGGGTCTACCTTCAACGATGTCGTGGCAGGTCTTTGCGATCACTCTGTGCGCAGCAGGCTTATAGTCCAAGACGTTATTGATGCGGTAAGCAACGGCAGGACGCCGCTTGTGCTCTCGAGGAGGGTGGGGCATGCCGCCGATTTGGCAGGCATGCTGGAGTCCGAGGGCGTCAAGACGTTCTTGCTCACGGGCAAGGGTACCGCCCGCGAGCGGCGCGAGCGCATGAGGCAGCTCCGTGACGCCGGAGACGAACCGCTTGCTGTCGTTGCTACGGGGAGCTATGCCGGCGAGGGCTTTGACCTGCCGCGTCTCGATACGCTCATGTTGGCGAGTCCGTATTCGTGGGAGGGCGTCATCACCCAGTTCGCAGGACGTCTTCACCGAGAAGACGAGGGGAAGACGGAGGTCGTCGTCTACGACTACGTTGACGCTTCTGTTCCCATGCTCGAGCGGATGTACAAAAAGCGGCTCAGGACATACCGACGTCTCGGGTACGAGGTCGCGGAGGCAGAGGGGGCTGAGGGCGATGGTGCGTCGCTCGTGGACGAGGCTAGCTGGCAAGAGGTCCTCTCAGTCGACATACGAGGGGCGGAGAAGGGCGTGAGAATTGCCGCTCCATACGCGAGTGCGAAGGTGGCTTCATTGCTGCTCCCGGCCATTCGCGATGCCGTCGTCCGTGGCGTTTCGGTGAGGGTGGTTGTGGACGAGCCTTCTGGCGCAGCCGCGCGAGAGCGCTTGTCTGCCGTGCTGTCCATGTTGCAGGAGGCTGGATGCGAGTCGGTGACCGCCAGGCTGACCGCGACGGGAATCGCCGTTATCGATGGACGAGTGGCGTGGTATGGCATGCTACCGTTGCTGGCGCTTCCCAAGGAAGGCGACTGTAGTCTGCGCATCGTGAGCGCCGAGGTTGCTGCCGACCTGTGCGACGTGTTGTGAGCATGTGCACTCGATCTAGGCCGCCTTGAGGGGGCCTAGTCCTGCGCGATTCGCCCCCCTCACATGAACTGGATGTTGAGTCCCGCCGGGTCCCTCACAAAGAAGAAACGGACCTGCGGCATGGGCGAGACGAAGTTTGTCGGCTCGAAGCCCTCCTCAACAAGGGTGTCGCGAAGTGCGTCGAGGTCCTCGGTCACGAATCCTATGGAGAGGTTGGCGTTGCCGGAGTCGGTGGCGTCGGCCCTCTCGATTATCTCGATCCCGGTATCACCTTGCTCGTCTGCCAGGAACACCATGTTGCGTCCCGCGGGCCTCATGTCCCTCTGGATGGCGAGGCGGGCGTACTTGGTATAAAAGCCAATCTCCTCGTTGAAGTTTGCGGTCTGAATGGTCACATGACAGAGCTTCATGGCGATATCCCTTCTTGTTGGCGATGCATTCCATTGCCTACATTATTGCAGCTCAGTCACCCATGCGCGCGAGAGGGGATTGGTTGAACGACACTTCCCCGAGTGAGCGTCTTGCCCTCCTTCGAGGCGCGGCCACAATTCCGCGACCGCGTCGGCATCCTTCCCCCTCTTGGCGCGCAGCCGAGGTTCATAGGAGTGCTACGCCACGGGCTGTGCCCTGAGCTCCGGCAGGTAGATCCCCCACTCCTCCCGCGCCACGCCAAGGATCTCGAGCGCGCGCTCCGCCGAGCAGCCCAACTGCGCCATCGCGCTGCGCGCGTGCGTCAGCGTTGCCAGATACCTCGTCTCCCTGCGCTCCTGCGCCAAGGCCTCCTCCATGATATCGCACATGTGCG
>ONMP01000367.1 GCA_900318935.1 uncultured Actinomycetes bacterium | reverse complement strand
AGGGCGATTTACACACAAGGAGATTTTTCATGCCTAGACCAGTGTCGATTCGGCGCGCGACGGCAAAGTTTGACGAGCTGACTGGCCTGAAAGCGCTCGCACGTCGGCTGGCCATGGAGCTGGATGCGTGCGACGAGCCACGCTTGGTTCCACAGCTCGCCAGACAGTACCGCGAGACCATGAACCGCATTGCAGTAATCGAAGGTGGTGTGGAGGACGATGACGAGATTGCTGCCATCATCCTACGCAACAGGAAACCAGGTACCGACTAGCCTAGTCCTGCCAGACTCATCGGCCAACGATGTGCTGGACACGCTTGACCTGCTCTCAGAAGCGGGCTTCGAGTGCATGGACTGGCAAGGCTTCCTCCTTGAATGCTGGATGGGCGTGCTGCCGAACGGTAAGTGGGCGGCTCCGTCATGCGGCAACGAAGCACCACGACAGAACGGCAAGACTCGCGTCATGTGCGGTCGCGCTGCCGCAGAAATGCTCTTTTACGACGGCACGACGATCTATACCGCGCAGCTGCAGAAGACCTCAAGCGAGACCTTCGAGGAAATGGCAAACATGTTCGACACGAGGGCGCTCCGCAAGTTCCTCGCTCCGAACGGCATACGTACGGCATTAGGACGCGAGGAAATCAGGCTCAAGAGCGGCGCCCGCATGAAGTTCCTCGCCCGCACGCGCAACGGCGGAAACGGCCAGCACGGCTCGCTGCTCATCTTTGACGAGGCGCAATACCTAGACAAGCAAGCACAAGGCAGCTTTCTCTCGGCCATCTCGGCCTGCAAGACGAGACGAGGGCCGCAGACCATCTACAACGGAAACGCCCCAGAAGACGGTGACAACTCGGTCGTGTTCGAGCGGATCCGTAACGATGCGCTCTCCGGCAAGACCAAGCGCACGGCATGGACTGAATGGGGCGTGGGCTCGAGCTTGGAGATGCCTGACGTTTCCAACCGTGCGTTGTGGGAGCGCACCAACCCATCACTGGGCGTGCTCATCTCCGTGGACACCGTCGAAGCGGAATTCGAAGCGGAAGACCCCGAGCAGTTCGCGCACCAACGTTTGGGGTGGTTCACCAGCAAGGCTGACACCGACCACCTCATCTCTCAGGAATCCTGGGACACGGCAAAGGTGAAAGACCCGCCAGAGGGATTCGACAAGCTGGCCTATGGCGTGCGGTTCACGCCTGACGGTCGCAGCGTGACGCTCGCAACGGCTGTCATCCACCAGCACGGATGCCACGTGGAGTTCGTGCGTTCGGAGCCCACGGTCGTGGGTGTCGGCTGGCTCGTGGATTGGCTCATCGCTCGCAAGGGCAAGGCTGCGGCAGTGGGCATCGACGGACGTGCTGACGCGACCGACCTTGGGCAACAGCTCATTTCTGCGGGCATGCCAAAGCAGGCGGTCATGGTGGCGAGGACTTCTGACGCCATCGCGGCAGACGCGATGCTCATAAACGCGATTAACGACGGCAATCTCACGCACCTCGATGACCCTGCGCTCGCCGAGAGCGCTTTGGGTGCCACGCGGCGCGTCATCGGCAAGGACGGCGGCTACGGCTTCGGCGGCGAATGCCCCGAACGTCTCGATGCCTGTGCGCTCGCCCTCTGGGCAGCGAGAACGACGAAACGCGACCCTCGACGTAAGGGAAGGATTGGATAATGCAACCTGACACCTTCCGACCGCTCGCCATGGCGGCGGTCGACCTAAGCGGCATCACGAGCGCCAAGGGTCTGAGCTCGGAGGCCGCGTGGTGGGCTGGCCTGCTCGTGGACGAGTACAACAGCCACGCGGCGCACAACTCGACGCTTCGGAGCTACTACGACGGCAACGTGCGCGTCAGCGACTACGGCGTGGGCGCGGAAATCGACAACGACCAGCGCTGCCATTGGCCTGCCAAGGCCGTGGACGCCCTCGCCGACCGCATCACGTTCGAGGGCTTCGCGCTGCCCGACTCCATCGTTGACGAGCACGCCGACGCGCTCCGTGCCATCGAGACGGACAACAACCTCGTCAACAACTACAACCGCCACCTCACGCCCAAGCTGCTCTACGGCTGCGTCGCGGCCACCGTGACGCGCAGCAGGCAGGGCAGGGCGGTCGTGCGCTTCCACAGCGCCGAGA
>ONMP01000211.1 GCA_900318935.1 uncultured Actinomycetes bacterium | reverse complement strand
CCCGCAGACGAACATCGATGACTATCAGTTCGATCATGTCACGCTTACGGAGCCTGAGATTTCGATCCTCAATCTACAATCTACGGAAAAGAAGGTCATCATCGCAGTTCCCGTGAGCATCGCCTTCGAGGGGCATACGCTGAACGTCTGCTTCATGGAAATCGACATGAAGGAGATGCTCTCGGGTGTCTCGATGGAGTCAAGCGAAGGGGATGCCACCTTCTGCAACATCTACACCACTGATGGCATCGCGTTGAGCGACACGGTGCTCGGCGGTCTCGCTGTCGAGGACAACCTCATTGAGGCCATGGAGCGTGCCCAGTTCGAGGGTGACTACAGCTATGATCGTTTTATCCAAGAGTTTAGTTCGCTGAAACGCGGCGTCGTCACCTTTACCTATGATGGCATTCAGGAGACACTGAGCTATGTACCAATAGAGGGCACCGACTGGTTGCTTACCTACCTCATTCGCGAAAGCGTCATCAGCGAGCAGATAGGCTCTGTGACGAATGGCATCATCACGCGCAATCTCGTCCAGACCGCGCTTACGGTCGCGGCGATTGTCGTGCTATTTGCCTTCATCGTCTTGCAGACCCGTCAAAGCGCGCGGCTTCTCCTCGAGAAGGAGACGACCGAGGCCGAGAACCGCGCGCGCAACCAGGAGCTTGAGCAGCGTCTGCTTCTTCAGGAACAGCTGCTCGAGGAACGTCGAAGCTCCGAGGAGCAGGACAAGCTCATCTCAGCCCTATCCTCGGACTACTGGAGTGTCTACTACATAGACCTTGACGCCGATGATGGCGTGTGTTACCAATCGCATGCCGACCTCGAGCATGGTTTGGCAGAGGGCGAGCACTTCTCCTACCATGACGCGGCGACCGCATATGCGAATGCCTACGTCTGTGAGGCGTATCGTGAAGACTTCTTGAACTTCGTGGATCCCGAGTCCGTGCGAAAAGGCCTGAGCGACAGTCGCGTCATCTCCTATCGTTACATGGTCTCCCGACACGGACGTGAGACCTACGAAATGGCTCGCATCGCCGGCGTGCGACACCCCGAGGATCGTGATGACCATCTCGTGCATAGCATCGGCGCTTGTTTCACGGATGTTGACGCCGAGACCCGTGCCCAGCTGGCGCAGAACCACGCGCTTGCCGATGCGCTCGAGGCTGCCGAGCGGGCCAACCAGGCAAAGACCGCATTCCTGTCGAACATGAGCCACGAGATTCGTACCCCGATGAACGCCATCATCGGCCTCGACAACATCGCTCTCAACGACCCCGAAACGCCCGAGGTTACGCGGGGCTATCTCGAAAAGATTGGCGATTCGGCCGAGCACCTGCTGTCCCTGATCAACGACATCCTCGACATGAGCCGCATTGAGTCGGGACGTATGATTCTCAAGAACGAGGAGTTCTCGTTCTCGCGCCTGCTTGAGTCCATCAATACGATGTTCAGCGGCCAGTGTCAGGACAAGGGCCTCAGCTATCAGTGCCATATAAACGGCGAGGTGGACGGGGCATACATTGGCGACGAGATGAAGCTTCGCCAGGTTCTCATAAACATCTTGGGTAACGCAGTGAAGTTCACCCCCGAGGGCGGTGAGGTAGAACTTGAATTGGAGCGCACGGCGCGCTTTGACGGGAAGTCTACGTTGCGATTCGCGATTCGCGACACCGGCATCGGCATGAGCACGGACTTCCTGCCGCACATCTTTGACACCTTTGCTCAAGAGGACTCGTCGAACACGAACAAATACGGTAGCTCGGGTCTTGGACTCGCCATCACAAAGAACATCGTGGAGCTGATGAACGGCAACATCCATGTGACGAGCGTCAAGGGCGAAGGAACGACCTTCATCGTGACCGTTACACTGACGGATTCCCAGAAGGGGAGCCTGCTCGATGATGTCGAGATAGATCCTCAGCAGATGAGCGTCCTTGTCGTGGACGACGATCCTGTCGCCTGCGAACATGCCAGACTCGTGCTGCAGAGCGCGGGCATCGAGTCGGAGATTGCGGAGAGTGGTTATATCGCAGTCGAGAAGGTGCGGCTGCGTCACGCACGTCGAGAGCCGTACAACCTGATTCTCGTGGACTGGCAGATGCCGGATATGGACGGCGTAGAGACCACGCGTCAGATACGTGCCATCGTGGGCGACGAGTCGGCCATCATCATCCTCACGGCATATAAGTGGGACGATGTGCTGGAGGAAGCCGTGCATGCGGGTGTGGACTGCTTCATTCCCAAGCCGCTCTTTGCTGCCACGGTACTTGAGGAGTTCAGGTCGGCATTAATTCGTAAGGGCACGTTAGGCACAGAGCAGGCTCACAAGGCAGGGCTCCAGGGCCGGCATGTCCTGCTTGCCGAGGACGTCGAGGTGAACGCTGAGATCATGGAGATGGTTCTCGAGATGCGTGGCATCAAGGCAGACATTGCCGAAAACGGACGCATAGCCGTCGAGAAGTTCGCCGAGGCTTCCGAAGGTCACTATGATGCGATACTCATGGACATGCGCATGCCAGAGATGGACGGTCTCGAGGCCACGCGGACCATTCGCGCAATGGATCGAGCCGACGCAAAAACGATACCCATCATCGCGCTCACCGCAAATGCCTTCGACGAAGACGTGCAGAGGAGTCTGCAGGCTGGGCTCGATGCGCATCTGAGCAAGCCCGTACAGCCCGATGTCCTCTTTGAGACCTTGGAGAGTCTGATAGTGGACTGAGACTTGAGAGACCTTGCACGTTCGCGCATCTGCTAGGATGGTGTGCGATTTCGCCCAATGCAGCTCATACGGACCTTGGGGGTGAGGCGCATGATTGACACAGGCATGGTTTTGCACTATCTCTCGAACGCCGCGCGCTTCGGTGGGAGGGATGACGTGCCCTTCGACGAAGAGGATCAGCTCTGGGAGCTTGGAAACGAGGCACTCGTCACGGGTCAGCTCGATGTAGACGTCACGCGCGAGGTACTCGAAGCCTATGCGAAGCTATGCCCCGATGTGACATATGGCGAGCGACCAGTGCCTATCGTCGTGTGCTTGCGTTGGTTTGTGCCCGAGGATGGAGCGCCTCGCATGCCCCTGTTACTCATGCCGGGGACGTTGGACGTGGGAGGATCTCTCAGACCCGATCCGCACGCAAGCGCCTGGATACCTTGGAGTCGCCTTGCCGCAGATGGGACGAATGCGGACGTTCCTACCGTCTGTGCCCTTGATGCCCTTCGCGCACACCAGGAAGGCATGTCGGACTTGCCCGATGACGGGAGTTGGCGCTTTGCCGTTGAGCGTGCGTCCGCTACGTTCGATGCCGTGTGCAGCATCGAGTCGGACGCGAATGCGCATGGGGTCGTGCGGAGTGCGCCGATTCTCATGCGCATATGGGAGTCTCCGGATGCGCTTGCGAGCGCTTCGACTCTGCTCGATGCATGCGCCGAAGAATGCGATGCAAATGGTCCGGGTCGCCTTTCTGGGCCAGTACGCAAGCTCCTCGGCGTGCCCGCATCTGGTGAGGGTGGTGAGCGGGGCAATGACCTGCCCCAGGATGAGCTTCTGGAGCCGAAACTTCTCTGTGGGATTCCTGACCATATGCCAACGCTCGGGCAGGGCGACAAATCAGCCCTCATTGCCTTCGCGCGTCAGCACGAGGGGGACCTCATTGCCATACGTGCACCAAAGGGCACAAACGCACTGACGGTATCGCTTGCGGCTATGGCAAACCATTTGACCGAGTGCGCCCTACGAGGGGATGCCGCCCCTGTCATGCTCTGCGTCGCGACCGATACGACTCTTGAGGGAATGGAATCCCTGCTCTCATCTCGTCCGGCCGCAGGCCAAACCGCCCTCCGCTCTCGTTGGCTGCCGCGCATCGCCGCAGCGAGCGATAGGTCGGAGACCAGGCGCATTCTCGGGCCACTCCCTACGATTTGCACGACGCAGCTTGCCGTCGAGTCTGCCACGCCTACATCGGGTTCTCTCGTGAGTCGGCTGGGACACCCTCTCATGGGCGATGTCGTCACCTATGCAGAGTCATGGTACGTGCCGCAGGCTTGTACCTATTATCTTGACTGCGCGTCTGGGTTCCTCGGCCAGCGAATCCGCGATGTGGGAGATGCTGCCGAGATGCTGTCTGAGCGTCTTCGTCGCATCGACCAGGATCGCTGCGAGCTGATCGACGCTTATGCGAACGTGTGCCGTGCGGCCGACCTGCTTAAGGAGCGTGACGCCCTGCTGCGCAAGATTGGCTCCTTGAGGGAAGACCACAAGCACACCCGCGACACCCTTCGCAAGTGGGAACTGCTTGCCCAGGAGAACCCACAACCCACGAGGCGTGCTGCCATGGGACGGCTCGATGCAGATCAGCTTGACCTCATCTCTGCGAATGCACTTCCAGAAGAGACTCTGGTTCAAGGCTGCAAGCTCCTGAGCGAAGTGTGCACGGCGTATCGCAAGGAGCTTCGACGTATAGAAGAGGCCATAGACCTGCTGCGTCAGACAACGACTGACCTCAGCCGTCGCGCCCGCGCCTCGGTTGATGACGGGCAGCGCTGCGCAGATATGGTCGCGCGTCTTCATGCTCTATGCGGACTCACGATGGCACAGCTGCAACGCCTCTCGGCGACCATAGACGGACGTGACGTATCGATGCGCCGTCTCGACGAAATCCTTGACCAGACGGTGAGGCCGGCTGAGTTCTGGCTTGCGATCCATGTGTACGAAGCCCGCTGGCTCATGCTTGGACAGCGTGGTGACGTCGCGCAAAAAGTGCTCTGCGGGGGCGGCGTCGTTTCGTGGAGGGCAACAGCAAACCTCTGTCCGGTGCGGCTCGTCTCAGAGGATCTCGCTGCCGCTGCGATGCGTGACCTTGTGGGAACGCGAGGCGCGTCGGCTGCGCCCCCGATCGACCTTGTTGTCGCCCTTGA
>ONMP01000212.1 GCA_900318935.1 uncultured Actinomycetes bacterium | reverse complement strand
CACGAATTCAAACAGGAACAGTTCTTCGCATAGACGCGAAACACGGAGCCGATAACGTTGCGTGGCAGATGCGGCACGGTCATCGCCATGCCGCATGGGCAGCCGCGGGGACGGGCCCCGCGCACCCACGACGAGAACCGGAATGGAGGCGGATCACCATGTGCTCAATCATGGGCTACTGCGACACCGAAGTCGACCTCGACACCTTCATGGAGGGCTTCAATCGCACGATCTCACGCGGCCCCGATTGCTCGCGCGTCGTCGACACGGGCCATGGCCTGCTCGGTTTCCATCGGCTCTCGATCATGGGCCTCACGCCCGAGGGCATGCAGCCCTTCGAGCTCGACGGCAACTACGTCGTCTGCAACGGGGAGCTCTACGAGTTCGGCAAGACGCGCGAGATGCTCCGCGCGAAGGGCTACGAGTTCAAGAGCGACAGCGACTGCGAGATCATCCTGCCGCTGTACCGCGAATACGGCACCGACTTCTTCGCCCTGCTCGACGCGGAGTTCGCCTGCATCATCTATGACGCGAAGACCGAGAGCTTCATCGCCGGGCGCGACCCCATCGGCATCCGCCCGCTCTACTACGGCTACGACCAGCACGGCGCGATCGTCTTTGCAAGCGAGGCAAAGAACCTCGTGGGGCTGGTGGAGGCTGTCATGCCGTTCCCGCCGGGTCACTACTACCAAGGCGGCCGCTTCTTTCGGTACTGCGACATTGCCGACGTTGAGGCCGTCATCGCAGACGACCTCGAGACCGCCTGCGCCAAGATTCGCGAGAAGCTCGTGGCAGGCGTACACAAACGGCTGGTCTCCGACTCCAAGGTGGGCTTCTTGCTCTCGGGCGGGCTCGACTCCTCGCTCGTGTGCGCCATCGCCGCCAAGGAGCTCGCCCACCCCATCGAGACCTTCGCCATCGGCATGGCAGAAGACCCCATCGACCTCAAGTACGCGCGCAAGACGGCCGAGTTCATAGGGAGCCACCATACCGAAGTAACGATGACGCCCGAGGAGGTCGTGGGCTCCCTCGAGGACGTCATAGCGCTGCTCGGAACCTACGACATCACGACCATTCGCGCGAGCATGGGCATGTACCTCGTGTGCAAGCACGTCCACGAGCACACCGACATCCGCGTGCTGCTGACGGGAGAGATCTCCGACGAGATCTTTGGCTACAAGTACACGGACTTCGCTCCTTCCGCCCAAGCCTTCCAAAAAGAGGCCCAGAAGCGTGTGCGCGAGCTGCACATGTACGACGTCCTGCGCGCCGACCGCTGCATATCGGTGAACTCGCTCGAGGCGCGCGTGCCCTTCGGGGACCTCGACTTCGTGCGCTACGTGATGGCGCTCGATCCCGCGCTCAAGCTCAACACCTACGGCAAGGGCAAGTACCTGCTGCGGCATGCGTTCGAGGGCACGGGGCTTCTTCCCGATGGGATTCTTTGGCGCCAAGGAATACGCGGAGAGCTGCTATACCGACGAGGAGTTCGAAGAGAAGCGACTCCGGTTCGACCACGCGAGGCCTTTCACCAAGGAGTCGCTCCTCTATCGCGAGCTCTTTGAGAAGCACTATCCCGGGCAGTCGCGGATGGTCGCCGGGTTCTGGATGCCCAACCGAGAGTGGGAGGGATGCGACGTGGACGACCCTTCCGCGCGCGTCCTGGCGAACTACGGGAGCAGCGGGGAGTAGCTGGGGCGCCGGGGCGGGCGTGCACGACGGCAGGCGCGCACGCTCGACTCACGAGAAGAGGTCTTCAGCAGTTATCTCTGCCGCAATCGAATGCCAGCATGAGTTGTGTGCCACGCCGCCGGGGGTGATCATCGTGATGTGGAGGGCTTTGGACGTTCCCGTTTCCTGCGCAAACACTTCGCGTTTTCTCAAGAGATCCTGTAAGTAATCCTTTTCGATGCGATATTGCTCCCCTGACCCAACCCACTTGGCCTCACACAGATTGACGACACCATCCCTCCTATCCAAGACCAAATCGATTTGGGCACCAGACCCGCTCGCCTTGCCACGCCACGAGCATGTATTCACCGACACGCCCCACACGCCGATGAACTCCGGTTCATGCGACTCCGAATAACGCTGGAGCTCACGTCGCTCCTCGAGCCGTCCGATTAGTAGCATAATCGCGCTTCACTCCGTTATTCAGCGATAACACCGCCATCTGTTGCATCTGCGCTGATTATTTAGCATTCCAATTTCGTTAACCAGCGGTTAATGCTGGCCACGCACGCTCTAGCCGGCTGCGGGAGCAGCGGAAATATCCGGCAATCACAGGCCACCTCCTCGTCTGCTGCGTCGCGGTGCTGCCTCATGGCGCCATAAGTGTGGGTCAGACACCAGAGCCGGGCCCTCCCGCAGCCAGCCGAGTGCGTGGTTGCGAACCGAGTGCGTGGTTCTTGTCATCGGCAAGGCCCCGAGTGCGTGGTTCGACGCCCGAATCACGCACTCGGAGCCCTCAGGATGACTCAAATCACGCACTCGATTTGCAATCACGCACTCGAGGAGCAGCGGGCGTAGCCAGGCAGCCGGGGCGGTCGCGGCCGGGGCGGTCGCAAGGGGCGTGGCAGGGCGGGCGCGGGCGACGCTTACTTCACCGGCGCTTTCTCGACGCCCTCACCGTAGATCGTTGCGAAGTCGTCTTTCATCGAGAATACGGTGAAGCCTGCGTCTTCCCACTCCGCACGCTCTTCGGCAGCATCCGCGGCATCACCGTACTCACGAGCGTCATCGTCGGCCAGAACCATGAAAGAGGCACTGGGATAAGCGTTGTCGGACAGCGTGTACGCGAGCATGGCCACGTCGCCCGAGCTGTTACCGAAAGCCAGCACCGGCTGCTTTCCGATCTCGCGCACAATGGCGTCAACCTTGCTTATCTTTGCATTCTCGCCCTCGTAGCTTCCGTCAAAGACCATCTTGTCGCCAGGTTGGAAGGTGTAGTCTCCATCAGCCTCGTCGCCTTGACCGGTGGCTGTATAGCCGTACTCAGTACCGATGACGTGCGACGGGTCCACCTCAAGGGTGTCCGCCACGATTGCGCGGACGATATTTCGCTCGGTCGCAGTGACGACGTAGACATCGAAGTCGTTTGCGCGCAAATACGACACGACTTCGAGCATGGGCTGATACCAAGCCTCGCCGCGCGTCATGCCCTTGAAGCCCTCTGCCGGAGTGCTCTTGAAGGACGCGACGTATGCCTCGAGCTCAGCCGGAGTGAGTCCGGCATAGGCGACCGCTGCCGCCTGAGCCTGACGCGTGCTCATGCC
The DNA here is from genome assembly GCA_900318935.1 of uncultured Actinomycetes bacterium. Classification (GTDB taxonomy): domain Bacteria; phylum Actinomycetota; class Coriobacteriia; order Coriobacteriales; family Atopobiaceae; genus RUG440. Next base: position 3,091 of record ONMP01000212.1, on the reverse strand, counting down.
GTCGGGCTTCTCGCCCCAAGCCGAATCAAGAATCTCTTTCGCGACTGCGGCGACGTCTTTGGGGGCTTTGTAGTCCGGATTGTTGAGCGCGTAGTCGGCAAAGACCATGTACTCGAAGCACCACGGGCAGGTCTCGCACATGAGTGTGCCGTCGAGGTCAAAGACGGCGATGCGATACTCCGGCGGGACGTAGCCTTCGCCACCCTCCGTAGTCGCAGCCTCGACGTAGTCCTTCAGCGCCTGCAGCGATTTGCTGCCCTCCGTCCATGCGGAGAAGGATGTGGTCGCGACGTCGTCCTGAGCCGAGGACTCTGAGGCCGTACTCGCGGCGGTCGTGGTCTCCGTATCCGCTGCCTCCTGTTTGGCATCCGACGTCGAAGGCGCCGGCGCACCACATCCCGACATCGAGAGGACCAACAGAAGCGTGCACAGAAGTGCAACTCCTCTCGCCAACGGATCGTGGCGGCTGAAACGTGTGGCTTTCTTCATGGCGGTCTCCAATCTACGATTCGTCCCCAACTCGCGTCGATGTATCCAGCGCAACGCCGCGCGAGAAGCATCTTATTTCAATCTATAGCAGTTTCCGGTTTCATCAAGCCTACCTGGCAAGTTTACTTTAAGTCATCCGAAAACAGCCACGAGAGGCAGCGTCGCGTGGCACGACCAGACTCTCGAACAAAGGCGGCCCTAATGCAGCTCGAGGGAGGCGATGATGCCCTCGTAGGTGGGTTGGTTTTGCTCGGCGACCTCCGAGCGCGTGTAATATACCAGCGTATAGCAGCGAATGCCGCGCTTGAACACCAAAACCTCGCCGCATTGCCCCACGCCCTCAACCGTATACGAGAAGCGAAAACCCTGGGCAGGCGCATCGGTACCAGTCACCGAGCGCTCAAACAAGCCCTCGCTGCGGTACCCGCTGCCGGGACGACACCGGGCGTACTTCTTGTCAATCTGCTTGGCAAACGACCTTTCGCTCACGAGCTTCGTGATGAGCTTGTTTGAGTCCTTCCACGTGACGCGCAGCAACATATGCCGCTCCGTGTGGCGCACTCCCCACATGTACTTGTACTTGAGATCCATGAGCGTCTCGAGCTCTTGGTGCTCTATGACTTCGAAACCCTCCGGCAACGCAACCGCAAGCCATTCACCGTCAATCAGAACACTCTTCATGAGTTGCCTCCTTCGCGTTGTACCCGCCCCTCGACGCCGCATGCACATCGATTATACGCGCGCGCCACGCTTCACCGATATCTGGGTTACGATATCAACGACACCGGGCCTATGCCCAAACGGAAAAAGGAGTGGTCATGCCGCGAACGATTTGCATCTGCGTGGAATGGTTGAGCGAGGAGCAGCGCAAGCACATCCGCCGCACCGCCTCCGACCTGGGGTTTCAAGTCGAGTACTTCATGCCAGGCGAAGAAGGGGCGGCCAAGGAGTGCCTGCAGCGCGCCGAAGTTCTCCTCGGTCACACGCCCGAGTTGCTCGCCGCCGCAGGCCCGCAACTCCAATGGTATTGCTGCACCTTCGCGGGCGTCGACCAGTACTGCAGCGACCCGTCCCTCTTCGCAAACCCGGACTGCCTGCTCACCAACTCTTCTGGCTGCTACGACGAGACCATCGCAGAGCACATGGTGATGACCACCTTCATGCTCCTGCGGCGCATCCCCGCCTACCAGCGCATCACCCTTGCCCGGGGATGGGAGAACCAACTGCCCATCCGCTCGATCCGCGAGGTCAACATCTGCGTCCTCGGCGCGGGAAACATCGGGTCCGCATACGCGAAGAAGGTCCTCGCCCTCGGCGCCCGACCCGTCGTGGGCGTGAGTCGCAGCGGTCATGCCCGCGCCCCATTCGAGCGCGTCGTCGCGTTTGACCAGCTCGACGAGGTGCTGCCCTTCACCGACGTCCTCGCCATGGCCCTGCCCGGCACTCCCGAGACGACGCGCATCCTCGACGCCCGTCGAATCGCCCTTCTTCCCGAAAGCGCTCTCGTCATCAACGTCGGGAGGGGCTCGGCCATCGACCAGCCGGCGCTGATTGACGCGCTCGAAAGCGGTCACCTCGGCGGCGCCGCGCTCGATGTGATGACACCCGAGCCTCTGCCAGCGGACGACCCGCTCTGGGACGCACCGAATGTCTTCCTCACGCCCCATGTCTCGGGAAACATGACCATGGGCTGGACGCGCACCCGCTGCGTCGAGCTTTTTTGCGAAGATCTGAGCAACTATGCCGCCGGCCAGCCACTCGAGCGCCTCGTGGACCGCACCCTTGGGTACTGAGATGTGACGAGTCGCGGTCACCTTGTCACCCGGTAAAAAGCCCGCGCGCGGCAGGTCGCCCGCACCTTTTGTCACCCCTGCGTTACGGCGTGGTAGCGAGGGGTGACATTCTGTTAGGGTGAAGCGGTTGTGCCTGTATCAGGAGAACGACCTACAAGGAGGACGCCATGAAGATCGGATGCGTCAAAGAAATCAAGAACAACGAGTTTCGTGTGGGCCTCACGCCCGACAACGTAAAGAGCTACGTTGCGGCCGGGCATCACGTGTACGTCGAGATGGGCGCCGGTGTCGGCTCGGGCTTTGCAGACGAGGAGTACGTCGCAGCTGGGGCCAGCCTGCTTGAGGACCCGCGCGAGATTTGGCAGCTCGTGGACATGATGGTAAAGGTCAAGGAGCCCCTGCCCGAAGAGTATCCGCTCTTCCGCGAGGGCCTTATTCTCTACACCTACCTGCACCTCGCGGCTGACCGCGAGCAGATGGACGCGCTTCTGGCCGGCAAGGTCAAGGCCGTCGCCTACGAGACCCTCACCGAGACCGACGGGTCGCTCCCGCTCCTGGCCCCGATGAGCCAGATTGCCGGTCGTCTCGCCGTGCAGGAGGGCGCCAAGTACCTCGAGAAGACCTACGGCGGGCGCGGCGTTCTGCTCGCCGGCGTCCCGGGCACGCCCAAGGCCAACGTGACCGTCCTCGGCGGCGGCACCGTGGGCACCAACGCCTGCAAGATCGCCGTCGGCATGGGCGCCAACGTCACCATCCTGGATATCAGCCTGAAGCGTCTGGAGGAGCTGGACAACATGTTCGGCGCCCAT
>ONMP01000215.1 GCA_900318935.1 uncultured Actinomycetes bacterium | reverse complement strand
TCAAAGAAGCCGAGCTCGTCGAGCTTCTGTATGGCTCCCTTGAGATAGGCGTCGTCCGTGATGGGCCACTTCCAGCCCAGGCGGTACAGCGCCTTTGTCGTGAACGAGTTGTCATAGCCCAAGTAGCAGGCACTCTGCGGGTCGTGCGTGGCATATGCGATGAGCCCGCTCACGGCGTCAGAGCCTTCGTGATGGGTGCTGTAGTCCGCGAGCATCTGTGCGAAGTACTTATCCTCCACGACACGGATGCCAAAGCCAAGCTCACGCATGGCAAATATCGCATCGCCCATCTGCACCCTATGGTTGTTGCACGCATGGAAGACCGTGAAGCGCGATGAGGCCTTGCTCAATCGCAGCACGGCAGACGCCACGGAGTCGATGGGAGAATACTCCATCTCAGCATCCATGCCGCTCACAGGGAAGCCACCCACGGCGACGTATCCACGCAGCGTACGCATGAATCCATTGGTGATGGAGTTAATCTGGAACTCCCCGTCCGACGCGCGACTCATAAGGTTGCCCACGCGAATGACTTTGCCCTCGATGCGCCCGTCTGCCACAGCCTGCAGGACACAACGCTCCGACAAGAACTTGCTGCGCACATAGGCATTGTTGATATTTTGGCCAAAGTAGAGCTCGGCCTCGGTCAGGCGGTGAGAGGGATCAGGATTACCGTTGAGGCTCTCCCCCGCCGTAGAGATGGTCGAGATGTGCACCAGACGCTTGTGACCATTCGCACAGAGGTCCACCAAGTGGCTCACTCCCGCGACGTTAGCGCGATCGAGCTCGTCACCAGCAGCGAAGTGCTTTACGCAGGCAGCGCAGTTCACCAACGTCCGGAAGGGAATGCGCTCGAGCGATGCGACGTCCGCGGGATCGGAAATGTCTGCATCGACGCAAATGATGCGCTCGCCAAAGAGCTCGGTATAAGGCTTCTCAAAGTAGTACATGAGCAGATGCGACAGACGCTGCTCTGCGCTTTGATACCTGCCTTTGCGCACGACGCACCAAATGCGGCCCTGGTGGGAGTCGAGATAGTCGCGCAGCACGTGAATGCCCAAGAAGCCCGTGGCGCCCGTAAGAAGCACGCCACCCAGACCCTCGTCTACCACGAGGTCCACGCTTTCCGAAACGTTCTCTGCGAGCAGCTGGTTGATTGAGGCGTAGTCGTAAGCGTCAGGCGCAGCTGCGAGATCGTGTCCGATACCTGATGCAATGGAGAACGAGGGCTTGCGTGCGCCGCCCTTACGTGCTTCAGAGGCGGCCGTTGTCGCGGGCTTTTCCTTTGCCGGGCTTTCCTTGGCCGCAGTCTCGGACGCCGCCTTCGCGTCCGGTGAGTTCTCCTGAACCACGGCCGCAAGCGCCCGCACGCAGCGATGCTCGAAGAGGTCGGCGTACACGATGGGCAGCTGCACGTTGAAGCACATCACCGCCACCTTGCTTGCGGAGAGCGACGTGCCTCCCAGATCGAAGAAGTCGTCATCTATGCCCACACGCTCGCGACCGAGAGCCTTCTCGAACATCTCGCACAGCTGACGCTCGAGGTCGGTGGTCGGGGCAACATAGTCGCCTTCCTTTGCGGTTCCCGGCGTCGGGGCTGGCAGCGCGCGTCGGTCGATCTTTCCGCCGGAGGTGACGGGCATGGCATCCAGATGCACAAAGAAGCTCGGCATCATGTAGTCGGGAATCAGCGGTGCGAGGAATTCGTGCCACGCCGCCTCATCGACGTCCACGCCGGTCCAATAGGCAACGATATGGGTGGTGCCGTTGAGATCCGAGGCGATGACGGCGACCTCGTCCACGTCGTCGTGCGAGAGCATGGCGCCCTCGATCTCGCCGAGTTCCACGCGATAGCCGCGAATCTTCACCTGATTGTCGATGCGGCCGATGTAAAGCATGTTTCCGTCGCCCCGCATGCGCACCTGGTCACCCGTGCGATACATCACGCGTTCGTCTTCGCAGGTGGCGAAGGGATTCTCCACGAAGGCGGCTGCGGTCTTCTCGGGCAGCTTGTGGTAACCGCGAGCAACAGACCGTCCCGCGTGCACGAGCTCACCGGGCATGCCGACGGGCACGCGATGCATCTCCTCGTCCACCACGTAACTGCGGACGTTGAGGATGGAGCGACCGATGGGGATGTTGTCCTCGGGCTTGTCCACCACGTAGAGCGTGGACTCGACGGTGTTCTCGGTGGGGCCATAGCCGTTTACGAGCACATAGGGGCGGTCGTAGAAGCGCTTGAACTTCTCTCCACCGAGGAAGATCATGCGCAGCGCGCAGTCGCCATCAAGCTGGTCAACCACGAGCTCGCCCATCTGGGTGGGCATGGTGGAGACGGTGATGGGCTCTCGCCGGAATGTCTGACACACGGCGATGGCGTCTTGGCGCACCTCGGCAGGAATGATGTAGAGGCTCGCACCCACGGTAAAGGGCAGGAAGAGGTCATGCACCGAGGCATCGAAGCAGAAGCTGGCGAACTCGCCGTACACGTCGTCGGCAGTGGGCTTCTGGAAGCTCTGGAGATGCTCGATGAGGTTCATCAAATTGTGATGCTCGAGCATGACGCCCTTGGGCTTGCCGGTAGAGCCGGAGGTGTAGATCATGTAAGCCACGTTTTGCGGGCTCGGACGCCAGGACTCGAGCTCTGCGGGCGTCGCCGGCGTAGTTGTGACGTCGGAAAGGTCCACGCGCACGCCGTCAAAGCCGCTCACGAGGTCTGCATACTCGGGCATGAGCAGGAGGTGTTGGGCATCGCTGTTTTCCAACATGTATGCCAAGCGGTCGGTCGGGTAGTCCGGGTCCATGGGCACGTAGGCACCGCCGGCGCGCATGGCACCGATCATGCCTATGACGAACTCCTTCGTACGACCGGCCAGCACGCAGGCATACTGCTCGGGTCCAAAGCCCGTCTCGCGCAGGCGAGCCGCCACGGCCGCAGTGGCGGCATCGAGCTCGGCGTAGGTGAGCTGGCTCTCGGCATCGCGCACGGCGACGTTTGTCGGGTAGGCTGCGACCGTCTCGGCAAAGAGGTCCACGAAGGTCTTGCCGGCGTGCGCGGGCACGTCCACCATGCTCGCTGCCTCGTCAAAGAGCAAGTGCAGGTCTGCCGGGTCGCAGCCTTCGATGAGCTGATTGAGCGCGAGTTCGAGGTTGTCGATGAACCAACCTGCTGTCGTCTCGTCGTAGAGGTCGGACCGATACTGCAGGTCGTAGGTGTGCGCGTCGCCGTCAACCACCACCGACAAGCTCAGCGGCTCCTTTGCGGCGTCGAGATCCAACCGTACGAGCTCGGCCGGCTCGCCACAGAGCTCCTGTATGTTGAAGTTTGAACCCTGATACGCCAGAAGCGTAGTGGGGGTGATGCCGTATGCACGACTCGCCTCGGCGAACGGGTACATGTCGTTGTCCATGCAGCCCATGAGCAGGTCGCGCACGGCTGCGAAGAAGTCCGCAGCGGCAAGCGACGTGTCCACACGCACGGGCAGCGTCTTTACGAACATGCCCACCGAGCGAGCGAGCCGCGCCTCGTTGCGCCCGTGGTAGATGGTGACGAAGGTCGCCTCTTTCTGGAAGCGGTAGCGCGCAAGCACGGCACCAAAGGCACCCACAAAGAACGCGTTGGGCGTGACACCGAGCTCTGCGCAACGGGCCTCGAGGGCGGTAGGTGACACTGCTGCGCTCGTGCGCACCAACGAAGCGCAGCGGGCAGGAGGCTGCTCGAAGTCGTGCGCGAGATCGGATGTGGAAGCGCAGCCCTCGAACTGCTCGCGATAGAATGCCTCCGCCGCGCTATAGGCCTCGCTTTGGCTCAGCTCTTGGTCGGCCAAGGCGACGTCCAGCATGCCATAGGTCTCCGCCTCAATGGCCTCACCTGCATAGGCGTGGCTGATGTCGTCGAGCAGCACGGAGAGCGAGGTGCCATCAGCCACGATGTGGTGCGCGTCGATGAAGAGGTACGTGCCGTCCGTCGCGCGGTAAATCTCCACGCGGAAGAGACGCCCGCCCAAAAGGTCGAACGGACGCACGAGCGTCGCAGTGTCCAGCCCATCAACAATGGAAGGCACAAACGACTCGGCATCATTCGCGAGGCGCTGGTGAACCTCACCGTCATCATCGAGCACGAGGCGGACGTCCAGGCAGGGATGCGCCGCAACCGCCACGCCTATCGCCTGGGCCAAGCGGTCGAGGTCGACACCCGCACCAATGCGCAGCAGGTAAGGGATGTTGTAGATTGTGCTGCCCGGATTTGCGACGGAGTCCACAAAGACGCCCTGTTGGCTGGTCGTCAGCGGGCAGGACATCGAGGGGTCACGCGTGACGATGGACTCGTAGGCCTCTTGGACCTGGTTTTGCAGGAGCGCCTCCAGCGCCACCACCGTGGCAGAGCGCGGTTCGTTCTCAATCAGTTCCATTTCGCCGAAGAATTCTCCCTCCTTCAGCTCTGCCAGTTTTCTGGCCTGTTTGGTGCCGTAATTGGTATACACCGCAACACTGCCGCTTTTAATGCAGTACATGCAATTGCCGATCTCCCCCTGTCGGCAGATTACGTCATTCTTTTTGAATTCAACTTTTTTCATCGTGTTCTCTACCTCCGCGATAAAACTGAGCACCGAATCCCATGTGCTTTGTTCTGTCTTCAGTTGTATCTTATTATAAAAGTATTGTCGTATAAAATCAAATGTATTTTCATAAAAGCGATTGTTATCTTTGATTCCTTTTGCAAAACGAATCTCCTGACTCTCATCCTTTACCGCCAGATCTGTTATTCTTTCTTCTCAGCCCCCTATTTTCGGCACTTTTCCCTGCAAATCCTATGTAGCCGGAGCAATCTCTT
>ONMP01000289.1 GCA_900318935.1 uncultured Actinomycetes bacterium | reverse complement strand
AAACCAGAAATCATTTTCTTTCGTATGGGTATAGATTCTGATCGTGCCGCCACCAATGTAGACTGGCCCGCCTTCTCCTCCGTAATCCCAATCTTCTTGACCGCCGCCGATGCGCGCGCCCTGGCCCTGGTTCACCTTGGTGGATGTCACCTTGCCGCCGTGGATGGTGATGGTGCCGCCCCAGATCGAGATGGCGCCGCCCGCGCTATTGTAGCCGCCGCCGATGGCCGCGCCGCCGCTGGGATGGGAGTAGATCTTGCCCGCGTTCTCTCCGTCGCTCTGGCCATAGATGGTCAGCGTGCTGCCGGCGGGAACATACAGGCCCTCCACGTCGAGCGTGTGGCCGTCGCCCAAGATTAGGTCTGTGTCGCCCGTAAGCTCTATCTTATATGTCAGACACGCTGCGCCTTCAAAGGCTATTCGTTGCTTTCGAGCAGCTTTTGTGCTTTTGTGAATGTGGAGAGGGGGGTGCTTCTTAGGTGCAAGGACATCGCATTACAGGTGGCAAAATGCCTAATCAATAGAGTTTCCTCTAGCGTGTTCCCCAGTGGTTGGACGAGCGTTTCCGTCGTATTTGATTTGTTTGCCTTGCCGGCCTTTACAGCTGCGCAACGCAGGCCTGAAGAGCCCTTCCATACTTCCTGCGTGGCAGAACCCCTTCGTCACCACCCACGCGCTTACCGCCGACGAGATCCACGCTAAGGTACGTGAGATGGGCGAGGCTTCCGAGCTCGTCAGTGACGCGGGCTACGCGGGCGTCGACATCCACGCCCTATACTGGGGCAACCTCATCGACTCGTTCGCCCTGCCCTATATGAACCTCCGCGACGACGAACGACATCGCTCACTCACCGCGCTTCCAGCCCTCGGCATCCCATGCCTGAACCAGCTCAAGCACGAAGCGATCCGGCTCTGCACTAACGAAGAACGACGTAGGATACGCCTGGAGCGTTTGCTTGATGAGTTCGATTGCCTTGGCATTATGCCATAGATGGAACACCCGCCAGGGGACCGTCCCCTGGCGAGACAGGTGACGCTATTTGACAGACACTTTAAAGGTTACGGTCTTGGATCCAGCCTTCCAGTTGGCGTTTCCAGCCGCCTTCACCCGCACCTTGACGGAGTATGTGCCCTTGCCGAGGCCTTTCTTCACAGTGACGGCGCCGGTCTTGGAGTTGACGGTGATTTTTGCGTTGCCCGAGGTCTTCGCATACGTGACGGCCCCTCGTGCCTTGGCGACGGTGAGCACCTTGGAGACCGCGAGCTTCTGGTTTGCTTTCTTGACCTTGGAGAGCGCGACCTTGGCCGTGAGCGCCTTGACGGTCATGGGCTGTGTTCCCTTCGTCACCGTGACCTTGACGGTCTTGCTCGTGGCCCTGTAATTGCCCTTGGCGGCGGCGGTTACGGTGATGGTCGCGGTGCCGACCTTGACCGGGGTCACGATGCCATTGGCGCTCACCTTGGCGACGGATGTGGCGGAGCTCTTGAACGAGAGTGCGCCGGACCCCTGCGTGACCTTCGCGCCGAGTGAGACGGTCTTGCCCATCGCGACGGACTTGTTCGCTACGCTGATGGTCTGCGCCTTCTGTGCGATGGTGAACTTGGCCGCCGCGCTCGTGGCCGCCTTGTGGTTGGCGTCCGCCTTTACCGTGCCCTTTACGTAGTAGGTGCGCGCGCTCTTCACGTTGACCGCCGCGACCGTCTTCGTGCAGGCGGCGTCGCTGTAGTACGCGTAGGTCACCGCACCCTTGGATCCCTTCTTCGTCACCTTGCCGCTGTAAGCGAGGGCGCGTCCAGTGTAGGTCTTGGTCTGCGCGGCGAGCGAGATGGTGGATTTCGCCTTGGCGATGGTGTAGGACACCTTGCGAGAGCCTCCGTAAGCACCCATGCCTGTGATGGTCACTGCATACGTGCCGGCGTTTGTGGCCTTGGTCGTTCCCGCTACCGTGTAGTCGGTACCCCTAGCAAGGGTACGGTTACCAAGCTTGACGACGGGCAACGTTGTCCGCTCGTTACCGTTGTAGACCCTCGTAGGGAAGGTGACGGTTGCGCGGGAGATATTGGTCAGCTTGGCGATGTTGACGTCATTGAGGGTCGTCGCCCGCGTGGCATCCTCATCCAAGTAAAGCTTCCCGCACACGTTGCACTTCCAATGCTCCTTGTGGCCTGCGGTCGAGAGCGTTGCCTTCTTGGCAGCGACATGCGTAAGCTTGTGGGCGGTGACGTCCCGAGCTGATACAAGACGATACTGAGCCTCGCAATCCAGCGTGTCGCTGCCCTCGGGCCAACGCGCCGTGAGGCAAAGTAGGGTCTCGTTGTCGTTGAGGCGCACTACGGTGTACGGGCCTTCTCCGGCGAGCGTGTCCTTGCCACCCCGTTCGCTGTTGGCGACAACATTGCCCTCGGCATCGGTTATGAGAATTGCGTCGGTGTCGTAAGACCAGAAGAGCTGTAGCCCTTCCGGCTCGAACGGTTCCGAGACTATCTCGCCGTCATCGTGGAGCTCACGCCACATAAGCTTGGGGTCGATGGTGGTTGATTCACCAACGCCGAGGTTGCAGTCGATGGCGGCGGGCTCGAAGTTGGGGAAGCTGTCGCAGATGTTGATGGTCCAGCCGGCGCGTGCGACGCCCTTTCCGGCGTGCTTGAGGTGAGCGCTTACCGTTACACCTGCACCAGGACGAGGAGCGCGCTCGAGTACCTTGGCATTGATGGTCACGTGCGTCGGGTCATTCTCGTCTACGGTCATGGTGGCGATGTCGTCGTACTCGGGCTTTGACGGCACCATCTCCCATTCATAGGCGAGGTCGTCGGTGGACTCATCTATGCGCCATGAGCCGTCATCATTCTTCACGGCATGCTGATGGTATCCCTGGAGCCACACGTCTGCCGTTTCTCCGGGCAGGATGAATCCACCGTGTCGCTGCGTGCCAAGTCCCTCGAAGTGATACTCGTCCGCAACGATGTTGAGTTTGAGATCATACGTGCCGGTGCCGCCGCCAAGGTCGTCGGGCCTTCGGTAGGTCA
>ONMP01000217.1:4741-7369 GCA_900318935.1 uncultured Actinomycetes bacterium | reverse complement strand
CGGCGGCCATCGTCTGTGCACTCATAGCGGTACAGGTGCTCGAACGTGTCATGCCGCTGGATTTCTCGGAGGCGTCAACGGTGAGCATGTACCTCACGGGGATGGTGGGCATAGCGCTCATCGTGCGCATCTCGCAGCCGCTCACACCGCTTCGCTGGGCGTTGCTTGCGTCAGTCGTCATTCTGTTGCTTGGCGGCAGTCTCGCGTTCCGGGACTTCTTTATGCTGTCGCCTATGACGTCAGGCATGTTGATCGCCGTGGTAGTGGTCGGAGCGGCGGCTCTCGCGTTGTTTTTCTGGCTCTATGCAGCCTTTGAGGAGAAAGAGGGGAGGAGCGACCCGCTGGCCGGCGTCGTCTCCAGGCTTAAGGAGGGACAATGATCAAAGAAGCATCTTTCGTTCAGGCGGTCGCGGCAGCGCGGCGCCCCAAGGAGCTCAGCGAAGCTGGCATCACGCGCCTCGTGTATGACGTGTCCGGCATTCCCGGTGTGGAGCTGCTTCCCCGGGCTCTTGTCGTGCTCTTGGAGAACGTCGTGCGCAACGCACCTACCGACGAGGCAGCCGCAGAAGCTGCGGCGCGCGTCGTGGAGGCGGGTACCGAGGGCCGTGCGGGTGACGAGGTTGAGTTCATGCCTGCTCGCGTGCTCTTTCAGGACTTCACAGGCGTGCCGGTCTTTGTGGACTTCGCTGCCATGCGCGATGCCATGGTGGAGCGTGGGGGAGACCCGCGCAAGGTTAACCCGCAGATTCCCTGCACGCTGGTGGTTGATCATTCCGTGATTGCTGACTGCGCTGGCGTCTGCGACGCGGCGGACAAGAACGAGCAACTCGAGGCCAAGCGCAATCACGAGCGCTTCGCGTTTCTCAAGTGGGCGTCCAAGTCGTTCGACAACGTGGAGATCGTGCCGCCCGGCGGTGGCATCTGTCATCAGCTCAACATCGAACGCTTCTGTTCCGTGGTGACGCGTGACGCCCTAGCAAAGAATGGCGCAGAGGTGGCCTGCTTCGACACACTCGTGGGCACCGACTCGCATACGACGACTGCGAACGGTCTGGGCGTCTTGGGCTGGGGCGTTGGTGGCATCGAGGCAGAGGCGGCCGCATTGGGCCAGCCTATATCGATGCTCGTGCCACCGGTAGTCGAGCTGCGTCTCGACGGGGCGCTACCCGCAGACGCGTCGGGGATGGACCTTGCCCTAACGGTGTGCAAGCTTCTGCGCGAGGCCGGTGTCGTGGGCACGCTCGTGGAGGTTACGGGCGAGGGTGTGGCATCGCTCTCTGCCACGCAGCGCGCGGCAGTTGCCAACATGACCCCCGAGTACGGTGCCACCACGACGCTCTTTCCCGTGGATGACGTCGCCTGCGATTACCTGGACCTTACTGGTCGCGACGCGGCTGAGGTTGCCTTCGCGCGAGCCTACCTCAAGTCTCAGGGTGTTTGGGGCGAGGTGACGGGTAAGCGCTATGCCCGCACCATTACGCTTGATCTCGCGACCGTGCGTACTTGCATGGCTGGTCCCTCTCGTCCCCATAACTACGTGGAACCGGCAGGACTCAAGGAGCGATTCCGCTCCGTGGCGGCCGAGCATGGGCGAGACGACCTCACCGAAACTTTCGAAGTCAGATGTGGCGAAGAGACCCATGCGCTCGCACACGGCACGATTGCCATCGCGGCCATCACGAGCTGCACGACCGCGACCGACCCCGCCATGATGGTTGCCGCAGGCATCACTGCACAAAAGGCCGTCGAACGTGGACTGGTTGCCAAGCCTTGGGTCAAGCGCATCCTCGCGCCGGGGAGCCGTGCCACCGAGCTGTTGCTCGACCGCGCTGGCCTTACGGATTCGCTCTTTAAGCTGGGCTTCTTTACCTGTGGCTTCGGCTGCATGAGCTGCATCGGCAACTCGGGCGACATCCATCCGGCGTTGCATGAGCGCGCCGAGCAGATGGAGCTGGCGAGCTTGCTCTCGGGCAACCGCAACTTCGATGGGCGCATCTCTCCTGACGTGGCACAGAACTTCCTCGCCCAGCCAGCTCTGGTGGTAGCCTACTCACTCGTGGGCACTGTTGATATAGACCTATCGGAGCAGCCGGTGGGCTTTGCGCCGGATGGGACCCCTGTCATGCTATCCGAGATTATGCCCACGGGCGAAGAAATCTCTCAGGTGCTCGAGCGCGTCCTTACGTCGGACCTCTTTGTCGAGGGGGCTAAGGGACTCATGGAAGGATCTGCCGCATGGCAGGCCATCGCAAGCGAGGAGTCGGATACGTTCCCGTGGGATGAGGAGTCGACTTATGTTCGTCGCCCGCCCTACTTCGAGCTGGCATGCAAGCAGGACGTGATTTCAGTCAAGGACGCTCGTGCCCTCGTGTTGCTGGGCGACTTCGTGACCACGGACCACATTTCTCCTGCGGGAAGCATCGCGCCGACATCTCCTGCTGCCCGCTATCTGGGCGAGCACGGTGTCGCGCAGGACGACTTCAATACTTACGGCAGCCGTCGTGGCAACCACGAGGTAATGATGCGTGGTACCTTTGCCAACATTCGTCTGCACAACTTCCTGGCCGATGGGCGAGATGGTGGCTGGACTCGTGATCTCGTCACGGGCGAGGTCGTGCCCATCTACGA
>ONMP01000217.1:0-4736 GCA_900318935.1 uncultured Actinomycetes bacterium | reverse complement strand
CTACGGCTCAGGCTCGAGCCGCGATTGGGCAGGAAAGGGCCCGGCCCTGCTTGGTATAAAGGTCGTCATCGCCCAAAGCTTCGAGCGCATCCATCGATCTAACCTCGTGCAGATGGGCGTGCTGCCACTCGAGTTTGCCGAGGGCGTGAGCGCGGAGTCGCTCGGGCTTGACGGGACGGAGTTGTTCGAGATTGAGAACGTGGATCTCGCTGGTGGCAAGGCCTGTGGCCAGTCCGTGCGAGTGGTCGCGCATGCGAAGGACGGCGACATCGAGTTCGTCTGCAAATGTCGAGTAGATACTCCGACTGAGACAGCATTTGTCTCGTCCGGTGGCATCTTGCCCTTCGTGCTTGACAGTTTGGCAAACAAGGGGTAGATAATTAGCAAGGTATCCGAGGCAACGACTACCATCGAACGCCAAACGACAAAACCACTATGCTTTCGGAGGTTCCTTTGAATTGTCCCCATTGCGGGGCACCGGTCCAGGACGGTCTGGACGTGTGCCCCGCCTGCAATGGTAAAGTTACGGATGACAACACCGTCGACGATGCTCAGGTATGGTGCGCGAGCTGCGGTTCTCTCGTGCCAGAGGGTGCTCCGGACTGCCCCGTGTGTGGGTTGCCCGTAGAAGGCGCATTTGATGACGAGGCTGACGCGAAAGCTTCCGCAAGCGAGGATGTCACAGACGCAGATGGGCCGACGCTCGAGAGCGCCCTTCCTCCGTCTCCTGAGGAGAATTCGGATGAGGTCTCGACCAACAATGCACCAGCACACCTTCGCCTCGTTGTCGTTGCTGTCATAGCTGCGCTCTTGCTCGTCGGTGGGACTGCGCTTCTCATCACGCGTCCTTGGGATCCCAATGCCTATATGACGCATGCCACCGAGGATGCGGACACTTCCATGGAGGGCTTTCCCGGTACGGTGACACACCTCGAAGGCCAGGACATCATCGAGGGCAAAGAACGTCAGGCGTATCTTGAGGATGCCGATAAAAAGATGGGCGATTTCATCCTGCTGCTCGGAAACCTATCTAGCGAATGCGCCGAGCTCGAGCGCCCGGTTGAGAAGTACCTCGAGAGCGAGGAGCTCGAGGAGGGGAGTGGACGCCTGGACCGCGTGCGTGAGATGGGCGAACAGCTGTCTGTGGCAACTGACGAGATTGAAGGTCTTGACCTGCGCGGATCGGAGTACAAAGCCTCGCAGGGACAGGCTCTCGTGACGGCACAGTATCTAAAGGGTCGTGTGGATACCCTGTGCGGTGTGTGGGAGGCCTTGGAAAGTGCGGAAGAGCCGAGCAGTGCCATAGTGGCAGTTAAGTCGGCCGTAACTAACGGCAAAGACGGGCGTAGTCTTGAAGAATGGCGCATGCTGAGCGATAACGCATACGCGACATTGGTAGGTGAAGAGGAATGAGGCGGGCGGTATGCCGAACGTGTGAAACGTGACGAGAGCTGATAGAATTTTTCTTTCGTGGTATAAATCTTAGTAAGCGTGTCTGAGGAGTAAAGGGGGACGATAGGCGTGGGACTATTTGGGGAGCCGCTGAAATCGCCGGCATATCATGTGGCAGGTGACGAGGTCGCGACCTTCGTCACCTCTAAGGGAATCGTGCGCGTGCGCCTAGATGGAGAAGGTGCGCCGATTCATGTAGCCAACTTCTGCGAACTCGCCGAATCAGGCTTTTACGATGGCACGAAATTCCATCGTTATGTCCCCGGATTCGTGGTTCAGGGAGGAGATCCAAACACGCGTCGCATGACCCCCGCGGATGTGGCGGCGGGCAAAATTGGTCCGGACGGTCGTCCTGGGACGGGCGGTCCGGGTTATCGTATCCGTGAGGAGTTTACGACAAATCCGCATAACAGCCACGATGACGGCGCATTGGCGATGGCTCGCTCGCAAGACCCTAACTCTGCGGGCTCGCAGTTCTACTTTTGCCTCGGTGCGCAACACGGCTTGGACTCCGGGTACACCGTGTTTGGAAAGACCATACAGGGTTTTGAGGTTATTGGCTCCTTGAGGAGCGGCGACGTGATAGAGTCGATTACGATTGAGCACGCAGAGGCCTAAGCGCCGCTGCCCGAGGCATCGAGGAGCTATTGTGAACCAGCAGAAATTTGAGACCGGCTATGCGGCGTATCAGGCGGGCAACTGGGCAAGCGCGGCATCTTTGCTTGCGGATGCCAAGGCGCCGGGTGAAATCAACGGGAGAATCGATCACCTGCGTGGAAACGCCCTCATGAAGCTAGGACGTTATGACGATGCGGCGCAGGCCTATGGTGAAGCCCTGCTTGACAGGTCCTATGGCTTGGAGGGTGCGCTCGGCACGAACCGTGGTCGCGCTCTCCTCGCTGCGGGAAGGGTGTCAGAAGCTGCTGAGGCACTGCGCAGGGCCACAGAGGATCCTCAGTATTCCACTCCCTACAAGGCGTACATGGCCTTGGGAAGCGCGTGTAGGGCGCTTGGTGACGTGCGTGGCGCGGGCATAGCGTATCGCAACGCGGCAATCGATGAGTCGAATCCCGATCCAAGCACATCCCTTCGCAAGCTCGGAGCATGCTTTATGGACTTGGGAAGGCCATCCGATGCGGTGGAGTCCTTCCGTACGGCACTCGACTTCTCGAACGACCTCTCGTCGCAAAGCGCCATCTACTGCGACCTTGCCCTCGCATATGTGGCGGCGAATCGCATGAGCGAGGCTGTGGATGCCTTTGGCCATGCGACGGCTGATGGTACCGTCCTCTCGCCCGAGGCTCAGGCCGCTTATGACGCCGCGCGCAATGCTGTGGCGGCACGCAGTGGCAATCGCGTATCTGAGACCGACGACCTGCTCGCAGCTGCTGGGTATGGTGACTTTGCCGATCCGCTCGATCCCACGGGCGAAACGACCGGAAACCTTATGCCGAGTCCAGAGGACACGGGTTTCTTCTCCGTAAGCGAGCAGGAGATTGTAGAAAACGATCGCAGGGTGCGTCGTGGCGGTGGCTGTAGGCGCTTCTTTGTAACTCTGTTTGTCATATTGCTGTTGCTGGCTGCCGCCTGCGGTGTCGCATACTATCTGGGATTTGGCTGGCCGACACAGGAGAACGTGGCACAAAGCCTGTTTGAAGCCAAGGCAGAAGGTCGGGATGTCTCTCAGTACCTGAGTTCGGGTCTAGCCGAGGAGGACAAGCAGCACATCACGTCTCTTGTGCCCAACGCGTCGGCCGTAAGCGTCAGTGGCGTCACGCGTTCGATGAATTCCTCTGATGTTGTCGTTACCGCCACGCTTGATGCGGGTGCCAGCAAGAGGTTCAGCATTCATATGGTGCGA
The DNA here is from genome assembly GCA_900318935.1 of uncultured Actinomycetes bacterium. GTDB lineage: Bacteria > Actinomycetota > Coriobacteriia > Coriobacteriales > Atopobiaceae > RUG440. The sequence goes on along the minus strand of ONMP01000217.1, from coordinate 1,423 downwards.
GACGGCATTGGCTGGAAGGTCGACTCAGTTAATGAGGAGTATGCTTCTACCGATGGGGCAACGGCTGCAGATGCGACGACGCAGACCACGGACACGACGAATCAGACCCAGCAGCCGGCTCCCGCCGAGCAGGCCCCAGCTGAGCAAGCACCTGCCGAGCAGGCTGCCCCTGCCGAGCAGGCACCAGCCGAGCAGGCACCAGCCGAGCAGGCCCCTGCCCCCGAAGCCAACGACAACGCAAACGTCAGCGGCGGCGAAGTTGCCGTCGATTAGTACCGTACGCTGAACGAGATGAGCCCTCTATAAGGACAGGATGAGATGGGGTTCTTTGACTCATTGTTTGGAGAGTATGGCGGCGACCTCGCTATCGACCTGGGGACCGCCAACACACTCGTTGCCGTGCGCGGCCAAGGTATCGTGCTGAACGAGCCATCGGTTGTCGCCATCGACAAGAGCGAGGATCGCGTGCTCGCGGTCGGGGCGGACGCCAAGCGCATGATTGGGCGTACGCCCGGGTCTATCATTGCTGAGCGTCCCCTCAAGGATGGCGTAATCGCGGACTTCGATGTTACGGAGGTCATGCTCCGTTACTTCATAGAAAAGGCGCGCGAGCGGCAGTATCCATGGTCACCTCGCCCACGCGTGGTGGTATGCGTGCCCTCGGGCGTTACATCGGTAGAGAAGCGTGCGGTCTTTGAGGCCACCATATCTGCTGGTGCCAGGCAGGCCTTCCTCATCGAGGAGCCCATGGCTGCTGCCATCGGTGCCGACCTGCCCATTGAGGATCCCACCGGCTCTATGGTGGTAGACATCGGTGGCGGTACTACCGAGGTTGCCGTCATAGCGATGGGTGGCATCGTTGTCTCGAAGTCCATTCGAACGGCGGGTGACGAATTCGATCAGACAATCCTTGAGCACGTGCGTGACGTGTACAACCTCTCAATTGGCGAGCGCACGGCAGAGGACATAAAGATTAAGGTTGGATCCGCGGCACCGTTGCGCGAGGAACTCGACGTGGAGGTCAACGGTCGTGACGTGATGAGCGGCATGCCAAAGACGGTGCGCATCGAGAGCGAAGAGATTCGTCGAGCCCTCGATAAGCCGCTCGATGAGGTGACGAAAGCGGTAAAGGACACGCTCGATGCCACACCTCCCGATCTCGCGAGTGACCTCATGTACTATGGCATCCTGCTTACGGGTGGTGGTGGCTTCCTGCGCGGGCTTGACCAGCGTCTTCGCGACGAGACTGGCGTTCCCGTCAACGTTAGCCCTACCGCATTGGAAAATGTCGTCAACGGCTGTGCCAAGGTGCTCGAGGCCAACGCCTTGTCCGGAGGCTTCGTGCAGAGCGCAGGACTGTAAGGGCTACCATCATGGCAAAGATGCCGTCCATGCACGGAGGGCGTGCCAAGGCGTCGCCCTC
>ONMP01000282.1 GCA_900318935.1 uncultured Actinomycetes bacterium | reverse complement strand
TGTCGATTTTTATCCTAGCGAATACAGCTGCAACACCAGCTACATCGGCCGCGCCGAAGGCGGGCTGGGAATGTGGCTCGCCATCTTCGACGAGGCCGGCGATGTGGTGGCGTCGATTTCGCGGCGCCCCGACACCAGCGGGATCGAGCGCATCCTCGTCGACCGGGGCGACGAGATAGTCTCGCAGGCGAGCAGCGTCTGCATCGACTTCGACATCGACGCGCCCATCCTCGAGCGGGTCCTCGACCTCGCGCAGCGGCACGGCAAAGCGGTCTACACGCCGGTGTCGAACATTGCGATCGCCTGCGAGCGGCGCGACCTTCTGGGAAAGGTCTCGTGCCTCGTGTGCAACCAGCAGGAGGCGGGCGTGCTGTTCCAAGCGCATCTCGACGACGCGCCGCCCGAGGAGGTGCGGGCCGCCCTGCCCGGAAAGCTCGCGCAGATCGGCCTGCGCAGCATGGTGGTGACCATGGGCGCGCAGGGCTCCGTCTTCGCCCAGATGGACGGCGTGAGCGGCTGCTGCCCCGCGCACGTGGTGGAGGTGGTCGACACCACCGGGGCGGGAGACTCGTTCTTCGCCGGGGTGGCAATCGGCCTCACCTACGGCAAGGGCCTGGAGGAATCCTGCGCGATCGGCGCAAGGCTCGCGGCGTCCACCATCGCAAGCGAGGAGAACGTGTGCGCCCGCTTCTCCCTGGAAGAGCTCGACCTTGGCTAACCGGGCAGCGTTACGGGCCAATCCTCCTTCGATCCCTCATTTGGCCTTTGGGCTCTAGTAAATAGCAGGTACAATTTGCTCATGGTGAGGTAGCGCGCCTTTGGAAGGCTGGTATTGGTGCATGCTATTTTCTGAGATGCTAACCCGGGGGCTAGACGACGCCACGGCTATCGTTGATTCGCGAGGCTCCGTCACGTATGGCGAGTTTCGCGCCGCCGTGGCCGGATTTGCTGCGCGCCTGCACGACATGGGCCTGGCCAAGGGCGACCGCGTGGCGCTTTGGGGATACAACTCAGCGAACTGGCTCGTGGCCTTCTTCGCCATCGTGCGCGCTGGCGGCGTTGCGCTGCTGGTCAACTACAGCATGGATGTCGGCGATGCGGCCGAGCTGCTAAAGAAGGCGAATGCGCGCTTTCTCATATGCGGCGACAACGGCCAGACCAAGCGCCGCGACGACGCGATGGAGGCGCTTGCCAATGCAGCGGGTATCGAGCATTCCCGCTGCGTGGACGCAAGGGGCGACGCCTGCGACCTCGCAAGCACCTTTTCCAAAGCGGAAGCCCTCGCCGAGCAGCGCCAGCCAAACGAGGAAGGCGATACCGCATTCATCATCTTCACGAGCGGCACGACGTCGGCCCCCAAGGCCGTGTGCATCTCCCAGCGAGCCCTCACCGCCGACGCGCGAGCCCTTATAGCGGGCCTCGAGGGAACGATGGGCGGTTCTGCCTGCATCGCGGTACCGCTCTTCCACATCTTGGGCCTGCTCACCAGCTTCGTTTACCTCATACTGGGCTCTGTGGTGTGCCTACCCGCCAGCTATCGGGCCGATGCGCTCGTGCCCCTTGTGGGCGAAAACCAGGTGAGCGACATGGCCGCGGTCGGCGCCGTTTACCAAGGCCTGGTAGACGCCGATGGATTTGGCGAAAAGGTCGCGCCCCATCTGCGCACATGCCTTATCGCCGGCGGCATGTCCACGCCGGTGCAGATGATGCGCCTCGAACTCGATTTCGCGAACGCCACCTTCATCAACATGTACGGCCAGAGCGAGGGCGCGCCGCTTACCATGGTGCACCCTTCCGACCTCGTTGAGCTGCGCGCGAATACGGTCGGGCGCGCCGTGGATGGCGTCGAGTTGCGCATCGCGGACTTGAACGGCTCCACTTTGCCAACCGGCGAAGTGGGCGAAGTCTTGGCGCGCGGCATTTGCCTCATGAATGGCTATGAGGGACTGTCCACCGACGAGCAAGCCATCGATGCGGACGGCTGGCTGCACACCGGAGACCTGGGGCTTTTGGACCCTGATGGATACCTGTATCTAGCCGGGCGAATCAAGGACGTCATCATCCGCGGCGGCGAGAACATTTCCCCGGCCGAGATCGAAGCGGAGCTCACCTCCATCGAGGGCGTGGAGGATGCCAAGGTCATGGGCGCACCGCACGCCATCTTCGGCGAGAGCGTCGAGGCTTGCGTGAAAACCCATGGGAGCGCGCCGTTTGACGAAGGGCGCATACTCGAGGCCCTGCGCACTCGCATGCCCCGTTACAAGGTGCCCGCGCACATCTTCTCCTATAGCGAATTTCCCCTCAACGTCAACGGGAAGATCGACCAACGCGCCCTGTACATGAGCATGCTTGGGAAGCTGCTCGAAATCGAGGTGGACGAAGAGCTCGCGGGTGGCATTACGGTGTTCGAGATCACCGTGAAGAATTCGAGTTACGCAATCGGGCCGGTAACGTCGCTCGTCAGCGATTTGGCCAGCAATATCGGATACAAGCGCAATCGGGCGGCAAGAATTCGGCTCGCGGTGGAGGAAATGCTCATCGAGCGCATCATGTACGCCTATTCGGGCGCGGGCGATATCCGCGTGCGCATCGCGCTCATGTCGGAGTGGCTACGCGTGTCCTTTAGCGACGATGGCGCCGAATACGTCATCGATAAGCGCAAAGACACCTCCACGAGCGCGCGCATCGTGGCGGGCGAGATGAGCGTCCTTTCAGACGGCGCCCACGTCGTTTCGTTCGACACCGTGGTGAAGACGATGCTCGAGACGGGGCACGACCTGCCGCGCCTCTACCGCGAGACGTCCGTCGGCGGGCTTTCGCGCTTCGTGCGGAGATGAGCGAATATATCAAGCCCGGCGACTACGCGATAATGGCGTAAGGAAGGAAATTCGTGTCGGTTTACCGCGGCTCGCGGAAATATGGTAGAATATCTGCCAAAGTCAAGCCGACAGGAAGTCCAACTCAGGGAGTACACCATGAACAGAAGGGAATTCATTGCGTCAATGGGCGGAGCGGCGGCGGTTGCCGCGGCACCAGGGGCGTCGCTGGGCGCCGAGGTTCCGGAGTTCGCGCGCGGGGCGGTCGAGCTCGGGCCGATACTAAAGGACGCGCAGG
>ONMP01000225.1 GCA_900318935.1 uncultured Actinomycetes bacterium | reverse complement strand
GGGACTTGAGTTGCTCATGAGAGCCTCTATCACTAATGCTTGGTCTCCTAGCCAAAGTAGGCCAATGAGGATCGTAATGCCTATAATCATGAGAGTAAATACCGCCGTAAGCAGGGCAACCAGCAACGGCTTGAACCATGCGTAGGTCACAAACACACGGGGAAACGTTGTGTACTCGTATGATTGCTCGTCCGTTTGAGGCTGAATGTTCATACGCGATCACCTTTCTACTGTAAACATGCATTGTGTGCGAGCATTATACCACTTGGATATCATTTGCCAGCGGGTTCCCATGTGCGTGAGAGCACTTTCCGCTGGCTCATTCCCGACGAACTAAGGCTCATCCCCTTTGTCACGACGGCGGCCGACATGCATCCTGCTGCCCGCCACGAGCAGAACCAAGCCGCTCAGGCCCATTGCGGCAAGCGTCGGCAACGCCGCCATGGAATCTCCGGTGCTGGCCAGCCCCGTATTCGCTTTCGCCGCGACGCTGCTAGTACCGGACGTCCCCGTCGTCGCGGCACCGCCCGTCCTGGTGGGAACTCCGGTGCTGGGCGTTCCCGTCGTTGCGGCACCGCCAGTCTTGGCGTTGTCGTCGCCGCCCTTCTGCGCGGAGCCCGTTGCGGGGATGCTCTCGGTCTTGGTCGCTCCGCAATCCTTACAGATGTGGGTGCGCACGCCGTCGTTCGTGGCCGTGGGCTCCGTAGTCACCTCGCCCTCGTCCCAAACGTGTTCCGCCTTCTCCACATGCGACGAGTCGCGCTCGCACACACGCCGGTGCTGCTCGCCATCGAGCTCCGTCCAAGGCCCCCACTCGTGGCCGAGCGGGGCGATAACGGTGTCTGCCAGGTCGATCTTCTCCTTGCCGTCTTTGTCCTTGTAGTATTGCCTCTGGCCCTCGGACGTGTCGTAGTACCAGTACTCGATATTGCCCGGCTCGGTGCAGGTGGCCTCTTTGGCCTCTTGGTGCGTGAGCGTTATTTCCGCAGGCACGGCGTACAGCTTGATGGAGAAGTTGTCGATGGAGAACTGTTCGATGTAGGAGCCCCCGGGAAGCGTAACTCCCGGCACGGGGACTCCTTCCGCTATTGGCAACGCGGCAATATGCTCGGTCCAGTCGACCCATTGCCCGTTCGAGAACAGGAAGCTCTCCCCCTTGTTCACGACCGCCTGGCCGTACAGGGGCACCGGCACCCTCATCTCGTTCAAAAACTCCACGGACTGTTTCGATAATGCTTGGTTCGCGGAAGCGCTATAGAGGCGCGTGCCGCCGCCGTCCAAGGTGGACGCGGTCGAGACGACGGCAATCTTTTTCCCGGCCTTCACTTCGAGGGCCCAATCGAGGTCCAGGCGGTGGAAGCCGGCATACTCGAAGTTGCGCGAGGTGCGGTAAAGCATCGTGCCGTCGGCGGGGTTCGTCGCACCGTCCTTTAGCTCGTAGATGGCGAAGGTCACGCGTTGGTTCTCTTCCGACGTGCGCGTGGAGACGGCCTTGATCGAGAGGTCTTGCGGTGCCTCGAAGACGTTCGCCGAGCTCGTGACGTCGGCTGTTGCCGGCGTGGTGTAGAAACCGCCTTGAGCGGCCATGTAGTCGTGCTGCAAGACCTCGAAGCCGTTGGCTTCGTCCAGCAAAATCGGGCGAGAAGGTCATGGTCTCGGGCTGCGAGATGTTCTTGTCGTAGTAGGAGAGGTAGAAGTACCCGGTGGCTTTGCCGTTTTCATCCGGCACGCCATAGGTGCCGTTGTTGATCACGTTGCCGAGGTCGTCCGTTGTCTGGTCGGTCTCGGAGCCCCAGCTGTTCTTCACGATCCAGGCGCCGTCACCGGGAGGCGTGGATGCTGCGGTGGCATCGGGATCAACAATAGGATTCCCCTCAGCGTCCTTATCGAGTACCCAGTCATTCCCGACTTTAGTCCTCTTGTACACCTCATGCGTGAACTTATCCCTCGGGTAGTTGTCGTCGTAGCCGACGATGCACACGGCATGGGTGGCGTTTTCTATCTCGAAGGTGTACTGGGCCCAATTATCGCGGTTGATGTAGCGCGAGTCGGGTGACTCGCCGGGTCGCGCCTTGTCTGGCTTATACGACATGGAGACGCCGTGGCCGTTCACCAGCTCCTGCTTCATGGCGGCGATGCTCTGGGCGTTGGGCGTGTTGTCGGCGTTCTGGTACCCGGGCAGCACGTTGCCGTCCCTAAGCGTCATGAAGGGGGTAAGCGTGCGGTTTGAGTTGCCGCTGCCATCGGTTGCGGGGATCGTCCAGTCGTCAAGATAGAAATAGGTGGAATAGTCTTCACAGTACTTCTTAGCTTCCTCCATTTAGGTTTGAGCACCTCTTCGTAGGTCGTGCCTTGCTCCCCCGCTTGCTCCTCCAGGTTCTTCTTGTACTCGTCCGCAGTTTTGCCCTCTGCAGATGCATACAGGAGAAGCGTGGTGCCCTCCGGATCGCTTTCAAACGCCTGGGTGCTGAGGCGCGACTCCCCTTGCGCATCCACCCCGCGGTACGGGAACACGGCTTCCGCCTGAGGACCGACGCCCTGCGAGAACAGGGTGGTGATGTACACGGGCAAGCCGCCGGCGTCGAACGCCGCATTGCGGTCGGTGCTCATCGTATACGTGCCCTCGCCCGCCTGCGCGGGGTCGTCGACCTCGGCGACGGGATTCAGCGCAAAGTATGCGAGATGGCGCTCGGAGAGGTCTATTGGGCTCTCCTCAGCCCTGAAGCCCGTTGCCGAGAGCATCGAGGTCTCGGCTGCGGCGATGCCTGCGAACGCCCAGCACGCGCCCCACGGAGACTAGCACTTCACGGGAGTCACCAAGCCGTCGCTGCGCAGGTCATACTTGCTTGGCAGAGCCGATTGCGCGGTGAGCGCGAAAGCATCCGCACCGTCGTCGACCGCCCATTCGGGAATGCCGTCCATGGCCATCGTACCAACAGCGAGCTCGTCTTCCGCGCCGCGGGCGCTCACGACCCTCGGAGCCACCGCGAGCGAGAACGCCAACGCGATCGAGGTGACGACCGCAACCGGCTTTTTGAGCTTCCAGTGTTTCCTCAAGGGCTTCTCCTATCACCTTTGGCCTGAATCGCATTGCACATTATAGTTTTTCGCCCTCGTATCGGCACGAAACCGAATAACAGGCGCTTGTCTTCAACGCGACGCGCCGGGAAAAGGGGCCGACATGGCCAAGGCGACGCGACGTCGGTTGCTGGCGTTGCCACGACTGCCCTCGCCGGTGCGGGCGCGGCCCTCGCCGGCAGGCGCAGGAGACGCTGGCCGCGAGTCAGGTGTATCATGAAAAGGCATGCTTCGTAAGGAGGGGGAAACAGAATGAAATTGTTGAAAGCATTTACGGTGATGGCCATGGCTGCCGCTCTGGCCCTGGCGCTCGCCGCCTGTGGTGGGAACGCCGGCAGCTCCGACAGCTCGTCTGCGAACGGCACGAGCGCAAGCACATCGTCCGCAAGCGCCAGCGGGTCGTCGATGGCGCAAGCGCTCGCGGCTCTCGACGGCGTGAAGAGCGTCGATCCGGTCGACGTCAGCGGGTCGCAGGTGTACGCCGAGAAGTACGTTGTTACATTCGAGCAGCCGCTCGACCACAAGAACCCTTCGGCCGGCACGTTCCCGCAGCGCGTGGAGGTCGGTATTGTCAAGGACGCCAAGGCGAACGTCATGGAGACCGACGGCTACCTGCTGTTCGATCAGAGAATTGCCACGGACGACGCGCATGAGCTCTGCGCTTTGCTCTCTGGCAACTACATCCATGTGGAGCACCGCTTCTTCGGGCAATCCAGGCCCGAAAGCCTGTCGAATGACGACACGGAAGGCTGGCAGTACCTGACGTCCGAGAACGCCGCCGCTGACTACCACCGGATCTACACCGAGCTCTCCAAGGTTCTCGACGGCCCGTGGACCGCCACCGGCACGAGCCGCGGCGGAGAGGTGTGCACGTCGTACGCGTACTACTACCCCGAGGACATGGGCCTGTACGTGCCCTACGTCGGACCGTTCAGCAGTGGCCGCGAGGACCCGCGTTGCTACGAGTTCGTGTACACCAAGATCGGCGACGAGAAGTACGGCGCCGAGAATGCCAAGGAGTACCGCGACCTGGTGTCGTCGTTCCAGGTGGAGCTCATGAAGAACAAGGACGCCCTGGCCCCCGCGCTCAAGGAGCTCTGCGAACAGCAGGGCAGCGTGTACCGCGAGTACGTGACCGAAGGGAACCTGTTCGATCTGGCCGTGGCCGAGCTGGCCGTGCAGGAATGGCAGTCCAACCAGGAGACGAGCTCCAACCCGGACATGGACGTGAGCTTCGAGGGCATGAAGACGGTACTTGCCATGCCCGAGGGGACCGATAGCGAGAAGAACGCGAAGCTAGAAGCCGAGCTCCAGTTCCTCTTCGTCCTGGCAAGCCCCACCGACTGGGCGGCGAACCATCCCGC
>ONMP01000358.1 GCA_900318935.1 uncultured Actinomycetes bacterium | reverse complement strand
GCGAGGACTCGAAGCTTTGCACACGGTCGCTGGTAGGCGAGGGCAGTGAGATGGTGCCGCAGTACTGGGCGATGGACTACGACGAGCCGGACACGAACGTCCCGGAGCGCAGGTGGCACACGAGCGTGGGAATCTCCTCCCAAGGCAAGCGTTGCGTGGTCAACGTGCGCATCACCAACTATCTGCTGCCGACGTATGTGGGGAGTCTGCCGGAAACGCCAGTGAGCACCACGCCGAATTTCGTGAGGAGCCTCGTCTCGTGCAAGGGGTTCCGGGCGCAGATTGGCAGCACCGTCCTCTCGCGGGGGTTTACGAAGATCAGGTCGTACAATTACAAGAAGAGATTCCTTAAAGAGCTGAGGGATGCGAAGCGCGAGCTGCCGATCATCGTCGTCGCGACCGACTACGAAGGTAAGCCCCCGACGAGTGCGTTCGATCTTGCCTACAAGGTGCTCGGCATGGCGCAGGTCCTCGTGCTCGACTTCTCCGACTACAAGGTGCGCGACTACGTGCGCATGACGTTCGCGGAGAACACGCCGGCCTGGGAGCATCGTATCGCCGCAAGCTCCGTCCGCATCTACAAACCCGGGGTGAACCCAAGAAGCGTCGTCGACGCCAGGCGGCATCGCCTCTTCGCCAGGGAGGACATCGACCGTCTCGGTCCCGGCTTCAACGACATGCTGGCCAGGTCGCTCACGAGGGGCTGGGTGCAGGACGAGGAGGACGTGGTGGACGTCCTCGACGTGGCGGCCCGCGCACGGCACCAGAGAAACGTCGAGCTTCGCCGACGCCTCGACGAGCTAAGCAGAGCGTCGGAGGAGCGTGCGAGGGAGGGCCGTCGTCGCGACCGGGGGCACGAGGCCAACGCGACCATAGCCGAGCTGAGGGAGATGCTCGAGGAGCGCAACCGGGCCATAGACGAGCTGGAGGAGAACGCCACCCTATGGCAGGCCATGGCGGAGGAGTACGCGAACGACCTCGAGGAAGCGACGGCCGGTGCCGAGAAGGAGAGCAAGAAGGCGCATGCGCAAATGGCTGGCTACATCGCCGAGATTGCGCAGAAGGATGAGACGATTATCGACCTGGACGATCAGGTGAGCAAGCTCTCCTACCAACTGAAGACTGCTTGGGATCAGGTTAAGCAGGTTTCGGGCGACCTCTCGCAAGCCAACGGCGCGCTTGCCGGGTATGAGGCAATCACCCACGTGCCGGACCGCCTGTCGGAGCTCCTCGACCTGCTCGAGGTGCTGTACCCCCAGAGGGTGTGCGTCTTGCCCGAGGCCAGGAAGTCGGCGCTTGACTTCGACGACAGGTACGTCTTGGACGACGAGCTTCTCATTCTCAAAAGCATCCCCACAACGCTCTGGGACCTCTACTTCGGCGCCGAGACGTCCGGCAACATCGCGCAGAACTACCAGGCTCAGTCGGGCTTCGAGCTGGCTCCTACTGAGGGCTCGATGACCAACAAAGGCGCGAAGTACATGAAGCAGCGCGAGCGCACCTATCATGGCGAGACGATATCCATTTCTCCGCATATCAAGGGCCGCTCCGGCAACCCCAAGGACAACTTCCGCCTACACTACTACGTGGACAAGAAACGCAAGCTCATCGTGATCGGCCATTGTGGCGCACATCTGGAGACTGCGGGAACAAACAAGGCAAAGCACTGAAAGAAGTAACTCATGGATGATTTCTTTGATCAGTACCAAGAGACCGAAGATGACTGGGAAGAGGAGAAGGTACTGTCCCCTTGGGCACATCTCCTCGCGTGATGGAAGACCACTGGTTCATGTTCTTCGACGGGGAGTCGCCCTGCTTCCGCCGCAGCTGGACTGGAATCTGCATCTACAAGGTGCACGTGGAGTACGGCGAGGACGAGGACGGATACGTCCTGTTGCGCGTGACGGCGAACCGGATTCGGGGACATGACGTGCGACGTCGATCCTGGGGAACGCGTGCCACGCCGATGTGGATTCGGGGAAAGGCCAGCCACACCAACTCTCTGCTCACGCATTGGACGAGTGGTTGTTTGATGGCGTTGAACCATTTAACCGCTTCTCAAACTCACGTATCAAGAGTATAAATATGTTGGTGGTCCGAAGGGGCTACCTCCAAGCGCCAGGGGCTGTCCCCTGGCAACTTTTGTATTCAGGGGTTCTGTCGGTGCACGAGATATCCATTTTC
>ONMP01000227.1 GCA_900318935.1 uncultured Actinomycetes bacterium | reverse complement strand
GTGCTGCAGACCATCCTCTGGCTCTATGTCATCGGACAGGTATTCAACATCCTGCTGACCCTCTTCGCCGTCTGGTTCCTCCTCTCCGGCAAGTTCTTCCCGGTTCCGGTCCTCGGTTAGGATGGGACGGAAAAGGCTCATACGCATCATTACGGTAGCGGCCGCGGTCCTTGCGGTCGCTGCCGCTTTCTATATCATGGCCCATGGCCTGGGCCTGTCGGACTATATCGCCTATTGCAGCGTACTGGCCATCGCCACCCGCGCCGCCCACGAGCTCGGCACCAGCCTGCTCGCAAAGGGCCATCAGACCGCGCAGCGCATTGCCGCTCGCCAAGAAGTCATCCACAAGGAGGACGCGGTCGTCGGCGGTAAGGTAGTCACGGCTCACCACGACGTGGTAGTCCTCATCATGCGTGAACGAATGGACCACCGTCGAGTACACGCTGCCGTCCACATTTGACGTGCGGTGCTTTTTTGCAAAGAGAACGGGCACGCCCATGGACATGCCCGCCGCTGCGGCTATCGCAATGCCACTCGCCTCGATGGTAAGTATCTTTGTGACACCCTTGCCCTCAAAGAGATGGCTGATCTCCTCGGCCATCTGGCCTAGGAACTCAGTGTCGATGTTTTGATTGAGAAAGCTTCCAACCTTGAGGATGTCGCCGGGCAGGACCTTGCCCTCCCGGAGAATCTTCTCTTCCATGAGCTTCATCGCAGTGGACTCCCCCTGCCTTTGGCCGATGAACATCTTGCATGATAAAGCAAATTGTGTCATTTGCAAATGAAGGATGCGCCATGCCCCATATCCACACACGCCATACGTTCACGATCCAGCTAACGAAAAGTGAATATAAGAGTGGCGCACGAAAGAGATGCCCCTTCGTGCGCCGACGATTACCATTTGCGATGGGGTCGCGGATTCGTGAGCTTGTCGATGCAGAGGGCCAGCTCGCCCAGGTACATGTACTCGCGATAGTTCTCCACCCAGCGCAACTCGGGCACGTAGGCCATCGGAATAGTGCGCCACAGCCACTCGCGCAGCTCGTCCATGTCACGTACGAGCGGAGCCGCCACATAGATCGCGTCAGGCGAAACGGTGCAAATGCTTGCGGCCAAGTAACTTGACACAATCTCCGTCATGCCCTCGTAGGACCATACCAGCTCGTACGGGTCGGCCGTGTAGTTAAGAAGGCCGGCAAGGGGCTCGAGCTCGCCCGCGTAGTTGAGCCGACCCTTGAGCAGATGGCCATCGGCAACGATGCCCTCTCCGCAGCCCAGCCACCCCGTCTGCTGAATGTGCAAGACGACCGTGTCGAATTCTTCTTGGCTCATATAGACGCCCATGGCCGCAGCGTTGGCATCGTTGTCCATGTAGACCTCGATACCGTAGCGTCGCTCGAGCTCGCGCCCGATGTCATAGTCACGCAGGTCGGATGCGGGCATCGACACGGACTCGCGGTTCACGATACCCGGCATAGCAATGCCCACCGCATCGAGCGAGCGCACGTCGATGCCGTCCACCTTGACCGTGGCGAGCACGTCTTCGATGTCGCGGAAGCTCACATGGCGCTTGTAGACCATGCCATCGGCGACGATTTCTTTGCCCTCAAAGACGCGATAGCCGATGGCGGAGGAGTCGGCGCGTTTCACCACCGAGACCACCATGACGTCCTTGGTGTCGTCGATGGGGCGCACGATCTTGAGGTTTCGCTCGGCTTCCGAATGCACCACGCCCTCGCTCATCGCGTCGAGAAGCAGATGCAACGTGGCATTAACGTCGAAGCGCGCAAAAATCTCTCCAGGTATCTCGATGACCGTCGCGTTGGGATAAGCCTCCTGCGCATCCTTACGGCGGTATCCGAGCTGCGGTGCAACCATCACGACGTCATAGCTGCCCTTCTGCGAGATGGCGACATCTAGTGGCGCCGCCGTGAAATCGTAGTGCAACGAGAGGGATTCGGCCAAGGCGTTGAGCTTGTTTTGGTACATGATGGAGGTGACGCCCGCCTGGCAGCACAACAATACCCGCCGTGCGACGCGTCGGTCGGTATGCTCGAGCGCGTCGGTCATCTCGAGGAACATCTCCTGCGCGCGGAGCTCGTCGTTGAGCTCGAAGCGCACGCGAAACATCGGCGCACCGTCGATCTTTCGCACGATGCGCATCTCCACGACTTCGGGAGCATCCTTCTGCGGATAGAACGTAATCTTGCCAAACATCGTTCGGGTCGCGAGGTTGATGTGCTCGTTGTCGGTCCACGTGATGGTGCAGCCCATGATGCGACGCGAAAGAACCCACTCGCGGTAGTGCTTGCCGATGCCCTCGATGCCGATCCACGACTCCTGGCAGTAAGGCAGATGCCTGTGCACGCGACCGTCGGGCAGCTGTCCCAACCGCACCACTTGGTTGTAGAGCACGCAATGGTGCCTATCCCGCAGCATGATGTCGTCGTGGTAATGGCCGGCATACCACATCTTGAGACGAGATCGATCGAGCCGTTCGTCGACACGCTGCAGGTAGGCAGACAGGGCGTCATCCTGCTCGCGACTCGGATCGTAGTGTCGGGTCATCGCGAAGCGTCGCAAGTTGCGCGGCACATCATGGGAAAAGACGTAGTCCACCGAGAAGTTCACGCGCTCGAGATTTGCCCAGCCCTCGTCCATCTCGTCTTGGCTCGGAACTTCGCGTGGCCACCAGCTCACACCCTGCACGCGGCTCTGTATGTCGTGAGAGGGAGCGCCGCCCATGCAGAACCATCGACCGTCACGGCCCATCTCATATATTTGACCGCGCAGCAGATGGATGACGTTGCAGGTTCCGGGCAGTCGCGCAACCTTGCCACCTCGCCACGTGCTCACGGGGAAAGTGTCGAGCAGGTCGTAGTTCTCGTGATTGCCATCGACAAAGACCGTCGTCCACGGGCGAGCATCCAGCCAGTCGATGAAGAACTTCTCCTCGAGGCGAATGGGGTTGTTCCACACGAGGCCGAAATCGCCGCAAATCATGAGGATGTCACTACGCCGGAGCTTAGTGCCCTCGGGCCAGCGCTCGGGTGTGAGCTTGCCGATGTCGAGCCAGCCGTGGATGTCGCCCGTCACGAATACCGCCATGAGTCCACACCTCTTTCGCCTTTTCGCAGACGCTCGCACGCATGATGGCGCGACTCGTCTGCATGACCCGAACGTCAATCGTTGCCGCGTGCGATCTTTAGCAGTATCCTCGCAAACGCGACGCCAGTTCCCAGACACACCAAGGCACGCAGCACCGTCACCACGTAGTAGGCCGTCTGCCCCATCGCCTCAACAAGAGCCGCCGATCTCTCGGGGTCCATCAACTCGCGAACCGCATCGACAGCGTAATACAGGCAGAATGCCACGACTACGCCATACAGGACTAGCTGCACCTCGCGACTCTGCATAAACGAGTTCCAGCCATTGTTGTGCGCACCATTGCGTCCGTTGCCATCCGCCATCTCGCACCCCCGTCACGTCGTCTTCCATACTAGCACTGTCCTCGCATGATAGTATGAAAGGTAGTATTTGTCCTGCGCGAAAAGGAGTCCCCCATGGGCAAAATCGTGTTTCTGGATGTCGACGGCACACTCATCGACTATGACGCCATCTGCCCCGAATCGGCCGCGAAGGCCGTCGAGCTTGCGCGCGCCAACGGCCACAAGGTGTACATCTGCACCGGCTGCTCCAAGGCCGAGATCGCACAGCGCGACCTGCCCGAACTCGACGGCATGATCGGCGCGAACGGCGGCTACGTGGAAGACGCCGGCGAAGTCGTCATGCACCAAGCACTCACCGTCGAGCAGGTCAAGCACATCGTCGATTGGTGCAACGAGCGCCACCTTGGCTTCTACCTCGAGGCAAACAGCGGCATGTACATCAACAGCTGGTTCGTTGAGCAGGCACCCGAGACCATGAAGAAGTACGCCATGGGCAAAGGCGCGAGCGAGGAGCAGGCGGAAGGCGCTGGCCAGGCCTTCATTGACGGCATGACCCGCACCGATGACCTGTATCGCGACGACGTCAACAAGGTCAGCTTCATCCTCTCCAGCTATCAGGACCACCTGGACTCGCGCGTCGAGTTCCCCGACATGGAGTGCAACACCTGGGGCGGCAAAGACGAGCAGGCGCTCTTTGGTGACCTCGGACCCAAGGGCATCACAAAGAAGCACGCCATCCAAGTGCTGCTTGAGCACCTCGGCGCGAGCCAAGCCGACACCATCTCCTTCGGCGACGCAAAGATCGACCTCTCGGTGTTTGAGTTGTGCGCCTACAACGTCGCCATGGGCAATGGCGGACCCGAAATCAAGGCCGCGGCCGACTACATCACCGACGACGTGAACGAGGACGGCCTGTATAACGCCTTCAAGCACCTCGGACTGCT
>ONMP01000228.1 GCA_900318935.1 uncultured Actinomycetes bacterium | reverse complement strand
TCCCCTATCAGCATCCACGCTCTCCGCAGCCTCGGTGAGGAACGCAAGGTCATCGGCGTCAAAGAACCTCGTGGGCGCAGGCCGCCCGCCACCTTCGCGACGATGACGCTTGGCCCAGTACCTGTCTTCCACGGACGCGTCGGGGCCAACTACGTCCGAGCTGATTCTCGGAAAAGTGGCTACCGAGTCCTCCGTGTCCGTTGCTTGTTTCCCTGGTCTCGTCACGATGCTTTCAAGTTGAACGCACACGGCAAGCTCGTCCAAGAGCTCGAGCCAACCGGCAACAGGCAATCCGCCACTCATGTTTAGACGCATGGACTCATCTATGTCGCCTATCGTCGCGCGTACTTCGCGCAGAACGTCATGGGCATCGCGAAAGCGCGGAATTGCCTGCGCCACGAACGTCGCGTACATGAGCGCCGCGGGGCGAGTGGAGGGCACGCGCGCGAGCTCAAGAAGGCTCATGCTCCAGAATTGGGAGCGGCTCAGGTCCTCATGCGACCAGCTGGCACGCCCACTCGCCGCGCCGATTGAGCGAAGGTCCGACCTCACTTCCATGAGCACCCTGCCGAGCAAGTTGCGCCCGCGCCACTGGCCGGGATCGTTCGCCCTCGGATCGTCCTCGCCGATTCCAATGCCCCAGATGCGGTCGTTCGGCGCAGCCTCGGCGATTGCCGCCATTCCCGTGGAAAGAAGGTCTTTGAGTAGTCGCTCGTTTTGCAGGAACTTTTGGCGCAGGCCCACGCGCATGACAGGAAGGCGCACCTCTTCCCACGCCGCCTCGACGTACGGCTCTACCTGCCTCCCGAGGCCCTTGACTTCGTTGAGGTCGGTGGCACGCAGTATCGCGGCCGCCTTCCTTCGGTCTCCGAAAAGCTGCGCCTTCTGCCACATCATCCAGTGCTCGGCCGTCGGAAACGCGTGGCCGCAGAACTCGAATGGCGAAGGATACCAGTTGCTGAGGAAGCCGTATGGCTTGCCCGTCGAGTAGAACGTAACGACGTTGGGGCGTGTCTTTGTCGGCCTTCTCATTTCCTCGCCAAAAGAAGCGCTCTCGAAGTCCTTGATATTCTTTGTTGTGTCCTCGTACTGTGACATCGTTCCTCCCTGTATGTAGCGCATTTCGGTAGGCTCGCTCTCAACGTTTGTTCGCTATCTAAGCGTAAAGCTTACATCCTTCGTCGGGTGCGTTGACGTGAAAAAGGGTCGGCTGAAGCGGTGGGCGGAGGATATGCTTTCGGCGTCACCGTTTCGCTGGTGGGGGCTGGCGTGGGGCGGGTTCCGCGGGATTGACGTCGGCGTGGCGGCATTCCTTGAGATTTGCGTTGGCGTGGGGTGGTTTCCGCGGGATCGACGTTGGCGTGGCGTCTTTCCCCGAGATTGACGTCGGCGTGGCAAAAACCGCCACACGAACGTCAATCTGGAGGTAAAAATCCTCAGCAACGTCAAAGCCATGGAAAACGGGCCACACGAACGTCAAAGTCACGGAAAGCAACCCACACGAACGTCGATTCCGAGGAACGCCTACAGAGCCGGACGAATCGCTTCTTTCCACGGCTTGAGCGTCCGCGCCTCCGCGGCACGCCAACGAGGGACGGCTTATGCGCGCATGCCTTTCCCCGACGTTAAGGGTCGTGATTGTGGTGGTGCGTTTGGCGCGTGTCATGGCAACGTAGACGAGGCCACGCTCGGACTGTTCGACCTCAGCAACGTTGTCCTGCACCCTCGCACGACTCAGCTCAGCGCCTGTACTGTCGGCACCACGTCTCGTAAGTCCAGTCGCCTCGGCAATCTCCGGCGTCGTGAAATCGCCATCGCCGCCAATCACGAGTTCGACAACCGTCAGCTCTACCTCCGAGAGCTGACCTATGCGTTCCTCCCCGAGAGTAATGCGAACTTTTGCGAACTATCGCGAACCTTTGCGAACTTTTCCCGCACTCCCGGACGGTTTCCCGAACCTTTCCCGCACTCCCGGACGTTTCCCGCACTTTTCCCGAACCTCACGGCGCGTCATGCGCGGCGAAGGGAGCGTTGCGGTGGAAGGTGAGCTTGGTTCCAAAGGAGACCTGCTCGTAGGTGACCCTCACACCCGCCTCGTCACAGAGCTCGCGAATCTTGCGTATGCCCGCACCGGAGGACTCGATATCACCAGAGAAGGACACCCTGACATAGGACTTGACCTCCCCTGCGCGTAGGTGGTCGATGGTGGAAATGCCCTTCTGGCAGCCTATTCTTCACTGGCGTTTCGCTAGGCTAGCGCCAGCACCTGCGGAAGAGACTCCTCGTTGAACGTTTTCAGCTGGTAGGTCTTCTCCAGGTTGAGCCAGAACTCCGGGGTAGTGCCAAGCGCCCTGCTCAAAAGCAGAGCCATCTCGGTGCTGATGGCCCGTCGCCCATGGACGATGTCGGAAATCGCAGACTGGGGCTTATGGATGGCCTGCGCGAGACGGTACTGGGAGATGCCCATCGGTATCAGGAACTCCTCGAGCAGAATCTCACCCGGCGTGGATATGTAGCTGTTAGTGGTAGTCACAGAACTCCACTCCCTTCGCTCCTTCGGACGTCCATGTGAAACACAGACGCCATTGATCGTTAACCCTAATGCTGTGTTGCCCAACTCGATCGTGTTGCAGCTTCTCGAGGTGATTGCCGGGTGGGATCCCCAGGTCCCCCGAGTCGGCGGCAGCGTCGATCATCTGAAGCTTTCGGCATACGATGCGACGCGATTGCGACGGCATTCTTCGGGGAGGATTCATGTCTGGGCCTTCCCAGAATGCCTCAAGGTCGCGGTCCCTGAATTCCATGGAACTCCTTACTTCTGCGTTTCAGAGGCATACTGCATGGGGCAAGTCGCTGCAAGAGCCGCTATCACGCAGGTTACTAATCCGCGAGACAGCGTAGACAGTGTATTCGATTCTCTTGCCGTAGCCATCTTAATGCTCCTCCCGTCGGATAATCGTTGCGCCTTTGCTTCTTGAATTCAAAGTTATGTATATGGCCTCATGCGTGTCTTGGCGCTTACAACGACTTCTCACAGCGATTGAGAGCCAGTTCCGGCGAGACGTCGAGGATGTCGTGCGATTCCGCAATCAGCCTCATCAGATCTGGGTCGGCGCCATCAGCGTGGTTCTCCTTGAAATCCCGCCCCTCGCATTCCAGGCGGACGGCGAACGCGAGTCTTTCGCCACCGAGGAGAGTTGCACGTCGACGCCCTCCTTGTTGCCGCGGACGTCCACGCGGAGCCAGCCTGCCTCGTCGTCGACGTACACCGTGTGGCGGCCCCTAAAGCACCCCCTCCGCATCCAGCACGTCTATCGCGTGG
The DNA here is from genome assembly GCA_900318935.1 of uncultured Actinomycetes bacterium. Lineage (GTDB taxonomy): Bacteria > Actinomycetota > Coriobacteriia > Coriobacteriales > Atopobiaceae > RUG440. Next base: position 2,317 of record ONMP01000228.1, on the reverse strand, counting down.
TCTGCCCAAGCGCGGTCGACAAAGTATGGCCGCTCTCCTGCAAGCGAGGACCGCAGGATTGCCCCCTCGTAGAGGTCATATCCGCCCCTCGGCATCGCAGCCGTCATGACGTCGCCTCCGTTCTCAAGCTCGAAGACGAGGTCGTCGCCTTGCGTGCCCACGAGGTTGACGACGCACGTGTCGTCATCCATGGCCACGGCGCCCTGCTGCTTGGCCATCCCCACGAGCGCGACCTTGAGGATCTCGACCGCGCGGTCGTCGATGCCGTTTGCGAGGGCGATGGCGCGACCGCGCAGGTCGTGGCGGTCGAACACGATCCTGCGGACGACGTCGGGACCGCCCGACGGTCCGTCTTCCTCGGCGAGCCCGTCGAACATCGCAGCCACCCCGCGTGCCATCTCGTCGCTCACGACGAGGTACACGCACGCTTGATGCTCCGGGTCGAGGTAGAGGCACGGCTGAACGAGGCTCGCGGTGTAACCGCAGGACGGGCACGTGGACTCGAAGAGCGTCCCCTCGGCAAGACGCGCAGCGAGCTCCGGGCCACGCCGCGCGTTGACCTTCGTCCACGCGCGGTGCTCGAACTCGCAGCCACACCCGGGGCACGGTATGATAACGGAATCTGCCTCAGACTCGCCCCAACCGTCACCCTCGTCGATGAGCTCCGTCTGGCGCGTCTGCTTGGGCACCACCCCCATCGCCGCGAACTCGGAGAAGATGGTGCCCTCCTGCTGCGCGAGCTCGGGGTACCAGCCGTCGATGGTGTCGGCCTCGCCGGCGATGGCGCGCGCCGCCATGCCCGTGGGGTCGAGCACGACCTCCCAACTGTCCGGGTCACAGGGGTATAGGTAGGAGGTGAGCTCTTCGTCGTCTATGACCCCCTCGTAGACGGGGCGCTCCTTCGAGCACGGCCAGTAGTAGCAGCGGCCGCGTGTGAGGCCGAAGGCCTTCGGGTCATCGTACTCGCGACCCACGTAGCGCACGACCGACCAATCCTCTTTCACGTTCATTCGTCTGATTGCGTCCATGAGCCATTCCAGCGCATCGGAGAGGTCGGGAGCATCGGCGCGGTGCCTGTCGGCGTAACCCCGCAGCTCGCCGAGGTACTCGGCGTAGCTGTGCCTTCCATAGGGGATGATGAGCGAATTCCTGCCGCCCTTCTCGTCTTTCGACACGCCCTCGGCGTCGAGGAGCATCTGCTCCACCGCGTCGAGTTCCGCGGGATACGAGAACACCTCCCTGCCGTCGCCGTGGCAGCCGGGAAGCAGGTTATAGGGTTCGTGCTCCCTCGGGATGTACGGGCCGGTCGTCATTTCGAACACGTCTGCCATTTCACAGCCTCCTCATATGCAGCACAGTCTGGCAAATTCTCATAGCCCCGCATGCTCCCTCACCCGTACCGTGCAGAGCCCCGAGAGCCGGGCGAAGTCCACCGTGGGGGTTTTGAACCGCTTCACGAAGTTGGGGCACTCGGCCAGCAGGTCGCGCCAGCACATGCTGGTAAGCATGCCCGCCATCTTGCGGCTGGTGGGGTCGAACTCGTCCTCCCCGCAGCGTGCGCAGACCTTGGCGACGGTCTTGTCGAGCTCCGCGTCCGTGAGATACCAATCGATGATCTGTTGCTCCACGCCCACGGCTTCTGCTGCGGACTTGCGCCGCTGCTTCTTGAACTCGTCGAGCACGAGCTTACCGTACACCTGCCGACCGAAGCGGTTGCGCCAGTCCGCCACTTTGCAGACCACGCCCTCACCCACGAGTCCCGTGCCCTCAAGCAGGAAGTCGTTGGCCCTGGCCACGACGAGCACTTCGTCCATTGTGGGATGGTCGAGCACCGCTAGCACCTTCACGAACCAGGGCTCGAGTTCAGCCTCGGCGAGCAGCGGTCGCCAGTCGGCGTCCGAGAGGTAGAGCTCAGTCTCGCGGTCGAAGACGTCGAAGATCACGAACCTTCCCTTGGCGGCGGGGTCGTAGCCCTTGAACGCACCGACGAAGCGGTTACGCCCCATCCACTCACCAAAGACGACGAGCGTGGGATGTGCCTCGCAGAAGGCACGCAGCAGACGCTGCTCCTCGCCGTCGGCAGCGCACCATGCGCGGAAGTGGGCGTTGTCGTCGACGCCCTCAGCGAGCTCGAAGTTGCGCGACGCGCAGGCCATGCGAACAGCATCGGCGTCCCACCAAACACTGCCGTTAGAGCCGTCGACCTTGGCTGTGATGTAGACGCGCTCGTTGTCCAGCAGGCCCTCGCACTCCTCGGTGTCAAGCCGCTCGACGTGGGTGTATCGCTTGAAGTCTGCCATGTTGCCTCCTTTTTGCC
>ONMP01000231.1 GCA_900318935.1 uncultured Actinomycetes bacterium | reverse complement strand
CCACCTTCTGGGCCATCTCCTCCTTGGGGGTGTTCCGGATTTCCAGCGGGAACTCCAGGTTTTTGCGTACCGTCATGTGCGGGTACAGGGCGTAGTTTTGGAACACCATGGCGATGTCACGGTCTTTGGGTTGCACGTCGTTGACCAGGTGCCCGTTGATGTAGAGCTCGCCCCTGGTGATGTCCTCGAGGCCCGCGATCATGCGCAGAGTGGTGGACTTGCCGCATCCCGAGGGACCGACGAAGACGATGAACTCCTTGTCGTCGATCTCCAGGTTGAAGTCGTCTACCGCTACGACGCCCTCGTCCGTGATCTTGAGGTTATGGGACTTCTTGACTTCGGGTTCCTCGCCCTTCTTGCGCCGTTTTCGCTTCTTCTCTTCCTTGTCGTCATCCCTCAAGGGATAGATCTTTTGAATGTGCCGTAAGCTCAGAGTTGCCAATGCTCAAGCTCCCTTCCGATGTCGCGCGTGATGGTACATGGGCGCAATGATACCCTTTTCTCGTAATAGCAGGTGTCTCGGTTGCCGTAGTACCGGGCGGGACAGTGGATATGAGATGGCGAGTACCGGTGTTTCGCGGTAAAAAAGCCTGCCCGACGAATCCGGGCAGGCGTTTTCACGTCTCTGTGGTTTGGCGCGGAACCTACAGCAGCTGTATGCCCGCCTTGCGACAGGCCTCGACCGTGGCCTCGTCCCACACTGACGCCTGCACTTCACCGACATGCGCCTTGCCGAGCAACAGCATGCACAGGCGGCTCTGTCCGATGCCGCCACCGATGGTCGCGGGAAGCTCTCCTGCCAGTAGCGCCTTGTGGAAGGGCAGCTCGCGGCGGTCATCACAGCCAGCGATCGTGAGCTGACGGTCAAGTGTCTGCGGGCTCACGCGGATGCCCATGCTGCTAGCCTCGAAGGCGCAGCCCAGCGTCTCGTTCCAAAAGAGCAGGTCGCCGTTGAGCTCCCAGTCGTCGTAGTCGGGCGAGCGTCCGTCGTGAGGCTTCCCGGAACGCAGCGCTCCGCCGATGCCTTGGATGAAGGTCGTGCGATGCACGGATACGAAGCGGTTTTCCCTTTCCTTCGGATCGAGCGTGGGGTAGAGGTCCTCGAGCTCTTGGGCGCTCACGAAGCAGATGTTGCGGTCAAGCATAGTTTCGAGTTGGGGGTAGTACCACTTGAGCTCGTCGAGCGTGCCACAGATTGCGGTGACGATGCGCCCGACGACCTCGCGCAGGTATTCGGGACTGCGCTGGTTGTCGTCTATGACCTTCTCCCAATCCCATTGGTCGACGTAGATGGAGTGGAGGTTGTCAAGCTCCTCGTCGCGTCGTATGGCGTTCATGTCGCAGACGATGCCTTTGCCCACGTTGAAGTCGTAGCGCTTGAGGGCGTAGCGCTTCCACTTGGCGAGTGACTGCACGACCTCGGCGTCCGTGCCGACCGCTGGCACGTCGAAGCCCACGGGGCGCTCGACGCCGTTGAGGTTGTCGTTCATGCCGGTTGCGGGGTCGACGACAAGCGGGGCGGTGACGCGCACGAGATGAAGTGCCGCGCAGAGCTTAGCCAAAAAGACATGCTTAATGCGCTCAATAGCGCGCTGGGTATCGTAGAGCGAAAGCTGCGACGTATAGCCCTTGGGGATGCTTATCATGGCTCCTCCTTGTGTCTGTTGTTGATGCTTCTCACGATACCCTTCTCGACCAAGGAATAAAGAGAGTCAAGCGAAATCGAATCATCCTTGCAACGTGGTCCTAACAAGACGCGGCACTCAGAAGGCCTCTCTGTGTCCTGCCTTCGGGGGTAAGTCTTATTTGTGTCCCGCCCTTGTGAGAGATTCTTGCTAGGATAGAACATGGTATCCGCGTTCTTGCAGGGGAGGAGTACACCATGCACGAGATGGCCTATATGGTTCGCAAGACATTCCACGAGGGAGACGAGATCCGCGACGCAGGCCTGACGACGCCGGACGACATCGAGCGCTTTGACGACATTGCCTATGGCTCCGACACCACATGGCAGACGCTCGACGTGTATCGTCCGAAAGGCGCTGTGCTATCCCTGCCCGTCATCGTGAGCGTCCATGGAGGCGGTTGGGTGTACGGCGACAAAGAGCGCTATCAGTGGTATTGCATGAGCCTAGCGCAACGCGGGTTCGTGGTGGTCAACTTTACCTATCGCCTAGCTCCGGAGTTCCAGTTTCCCGCGAGCATGGAAGACACCTGCGCGGCGTTTCAGTGGACGGTCGACCACATCGCTGAGTACGGCGGGGACGTCGAGCACGTCTTTGCCGTGGGCGATAGCGCGGGCGGCCACATGCTGGGCCTCTTCTCAAATATGTGTACGAATCCGGCGTATCGTGCACGCTTCGACTTCGCACCGCCCGAGGGCTTCGTGCCGACAGCCGTTGGCCTGAATTGCGGTGCCTACGAGATTGCGATTACCAATGACCCCGACGACCTCACGTCCATGCTCATGGCTGATTACTTGCCCAACGGCGGCGACGAAGAGGAACTCGACCTGGTGAACGTCGCACCGCACGTGACCGCTGCCTTCCCTCCCGCCTTCATCATGACCTGCGACGGGGACTTCCTACACGACGCGGCAGAACCGCTGTCTAAGCTTCTGCGCGAGCTCGAGGTTACGCACGAACTGCATGTCTACGGCGGAATCAAGGAGCCGCTAGGTCATGTATTCCACTGCAACATGAAGCTCGAGGAGGCGGCGTGGTGCAACGACGACGAATGCCGTTTCTTCAAGCGATTCGTGTAAGGGTTAGAGAAGAAGGCTGTACCACGCGTTAATTAGGGAGGTCTCGCATGAGCGTACAGAGAAACGCTACGTTGGCCACGTTAGTGGCATTTGTTGCGCTGGTCACGTGTTTGCTTGTCGGTCCACCGTCAGAGGCGCGTGGGGCAGAGGGCGATGGCGCCATGCCCGAAATCGAGATCGGTGCATCGGCGGAGGAGCCTGCTCTCACGAGCATCGCGTCCGCCAAGGTCGCCACCGTCTCCCGACGTACCTATACCGGCAAGGCCATCAAGCCCGCGCCGAAGGTGACGCTCGACGGCACGACGCTGGAGCGTGGTATCGATTACACGCTCTCATACCAAAACAACGTTAAGGTTGGCACGGCGACCATCACCATTAAAGGCAAAGGTGCGTACGAAGGCAGTGCCAAGCAGACCTTTCGCATCGCCTACGACCTCTCAAAGGCTAAGGTCACGCTACCCAGGGCATCCTACACCTACACGGGCAAGGCTATTCGCCCCACGCCGACGGTGACCTGTGCGGGGGCAACGCTCAAGCTCGGGACGCACTTCACGCGGACCTACGCCTCAAACGTCAAGGTTGGCACGGGCACTATCACGTTCACGGCCAAGTCCAACGCATTCGGCACCGCAAAGAAGACCTTTCAGATTGCGCCTCGCTCGCTTGCCAAGGCCACAATCGCCAAGGTGGCAAACAAGACCTATACCGGCAAGGCCATCAAGCCAGCGCCTAAGGTGACGCTCGACGGCACGACGCTCAAGCGCGATACCGACTACACCCTCTCGTACCAAAACAACGTCAAGGTCGGTACGGCAACCATCACCGCTAAGGGAAAGGGCAACTACACCGGTACGCGAAAGGCTACGTTCCAGATTGTCAAGGCCACACCCGTGGTGTCAAGTCCCGCTTCGGCTGGAGCTCTCAAGGTAAAGGGCAACCAGTTGGTGGACAAAGGTGGCAAGGCCATCCAGCTCAGGGGAGTGAGCACACATGGGCTCGCATGGTTTCCCGACTATGTGAACGATGCCTGCTTCTCCCAGCTGCGCAAGCAGTGGGGTGCCAATGTTGTGCGCCTTGCGATGTACACCGAGGAGTACGGCGGTTACTGCTCTGGTGGCAACAAGACCGACCTGCTCAACCTCGTAAAGAAGGGCGTACGTCTCGCGACAAAGAACGACCTCTATGCGATTGTCGATTGGCACATCCTTCAGGATGGCAACCCCAATACGCACCTCAGCGAGGCGAAGTGGTTCTTTTCCAAGGTCTCGGAAGTCTTCAAGGACAGCGACAACGTCATCTACGAGATCTGCAACGAGCCCAACGGTGGTACCACCTGGGCGCAGATCAAGTCATACGCAAACAAGGTCATTCCCGTCATCCGCAACAACGACCCCGACGCCATCATTCTCGTGGGCACGCCTACCTGGTCGCAGGAGATTGACAAAGCGGCCGCGAGCCCGCTCTCGTACGACAACGTCATGTA
>ONMP01000232.1:4242-5194 GCA_900318935.1 uncultured Actinomycetes bacterium | reverse complement strand
CGTCGCGCAAAGGGTGGAACGCGCGTCATCGATGACTCGTACAACGCCAGCCCATCCTCCATTGCGGCTGCCCTCGAGGTGCTCTGCTCCATGCGTTGCGAAGGCAAGCGCATTGCCGTGATTGGCGAGGTAGGGGAGTTGGGGGCTGAGTCTAGCCGCCTGCACGGGCTGATTGGCGCCTATGCGGCTGCAAAGCCGCTTGACATGATTGCGTTCGTGGGTGGCGAGGCCGCTGATGTGATGGCTGACGCAGCGATCACCATGGGGTTCTCCCCAGACAAGCTTGAGCGATTCGCAAAGGCTGAGGATGCTGCGCGCATACTGGCGCCGATTCTAGGCGAGCGCGACCTCGTGCTTGCCAAGGGCTCGCGTTCCGTTGGACTCGACCGCTTCGTTGAGGGGGTGCTTGCGCGATGATTGCACGTCTATTGGGTGATCCGGCATACCCAACTTACCAGGTCTTTATGGCCGTATTCGTCAGCGCGCTGATCGTAGGCCTGCTCATGCCCTTGTTTATTCGCTTCATGAAGAGTGGCGGCATCGGACAGCAGATTCGTGCCGACGGGCCGGAGCAGCACCTTGTCAAGCAGGGCACACCTACTATGGGTGGGCTCATCATGCTCGTCGGCGTCGTGCTCACTTGCGTGCTCCTCGCTCCTTGGACTCCAGATCTCAGCTGCTGCATGGTGGCGATGCTGGTCACCGGCTCGCTCGGCCTGCTCGATGACATCGAGTCGGTGGCGCACAAGCGCTCGCTCGGGCTTACCCCCCTGCAAAAGATGATTGGGCTTGTAACAATATCCGTGGCGTTTTGTCTGGGAGCCGTCAACTGGGTGGGCATCGCGCCAGAAGTACGCTTCCCCGGCGGTTTCACCATCGACCTCGGTGTATTCACCACCGTCGTGGGCGAAGGCCCAGGTGCGTTCCAGATTCCGTGGTTATACGTGCTCTT
>ONMP01000232.1:0-4217 GCA_900318935.1 uncultured Actinomycetes bacterium | reverse complement strand
TCCTGCTCATGGCGGGACTCTCCAACGCCGTCAACCTTACCGATGGACTCGACGGCCTCGCGGGAGGTACGGTGCTCATGGCAATGCTTGGCATGGGTATGGTGGCATTCCGCTGCCAGAACCTATCGCTCGCGATCTTTGCCGCATCCATCGGCGGGGCCTGCATCGGCTTCCTGTGGCACAACTGCTTTCCGGCATCCATCTTTATGGGAGACACGGGCTCGCTTGCGCTCGGTGCTGCCTTTGCTGCTTGTGCCGTGCTCACAAAGACCGAGGTCACATCGCTCGTTATGGGTGCGCTCTTTGTGATTGAGGCTCTTTCGGTCATCATACAGGTGGCGAGCTTCAAGGCTACGGGCAAGCGCGTGTTTCTCATGTCTCCGATTCACCATCACTTTGAGAAGCTCGGTTGGAGCGAGAACAAGGTCGTCATTCGCTTTTGGATCATTTCGGCTGCGTTTGTTGCCTTGGGCTTTGCCTTGTACTTCCAGCTTCGTTAGCACAATGCCGGGGCGGCGCGTCAGCCTTCGGCCATGCGCTGTCGCCCCTAGACCCAGAAGGGGGAAATCATGCAATCGTCGTTAGCCGGGGAGCGGCTGGGCAAGGTCTGCGTGCTCGGTCTTGGTCGTACTGGCTTTGCTGTGGCGGACTATCTCTTGGGGCTTGGTTCCGAGCGTGTGACGTCGGTCGATCTGTATGGCGGGGCGAAATCGAGGCCCGATGATGCCACCCACGCCCTTGAGAGGCGCGGGGTGCGTGTAATCTGTGGCACAGATGTCATCGAGGGGGACTATGACCTTGCCATCGTGTCGCCTGGTATACCTGAGGGTTCGGAGTTCTTTGTCTCGGCAGTCGAACACTCAGCGCTCGTGATCGGTGAGCCGGAGTTTGCTTGGCGCGAGAGTCCCGAGCGATGGGTGGCGATCACTGGTACGAACGGAAAAACTACCACGACCATGCTGGCCACTGAGCTTCTGTGTTGCGGAGGCCTTGAGGCGCAGGCGGTTGGCAACGTAGGCGTTGTCGCGACAGGCAAGGTGGTCAATCGCCCCGATGACTCATGGTTCGTAGCGGAGCTTTCGAGCTTCCAACTCGCGACCTCGAGCGAATTGCATCCTCGGGTAGCCTGTCTGCTCAACATCACGCCCGACCACTTGGAGTGGCATGGCTCGTTCGAGGCATATGCCCAGGCGAAGGAGCGTCTCTTCCAGAATCTCGACAAAGCTGACCTCGCGATAGTGTGTGTGGACGATGCCTACTGTCGCGAGATTGCAGACCGCCTCGAGGAGCGTGGCCTTCGTGTGTGCAGGGCGAGTGCCCACGCCATCCCGGATACCCCCCATGCCGCCTATCAGCACGAGGGACGTCTCATGGTGCGACTTGACGGACGGGATTATACGCTTGTGCGCAGGGACAGCATGGCGCTCGAAGGCGACCACAATGTTCTGAACGCTCTCGTGGCTTCGGCTCTTGCCCTTGAGGTGGGTGTCTCGAAGGAAGCCGTGTGTCACGCGCTACTCACCTTCGAGCCACTTGAGCATCGGATTGAGCCTTGTGGGGAGCGTGGGGGCATCCGCTTCGTCAATGATTCAAAGGCCACCAACGTAGATTCCGTCGAAAAGGCGCTTATGGCTTTCGTCCCAGGCACCATCGTAGTCATGCTCGGCGGGCATGACAAGGGGACGGACTTGGGGAGTCTCGCCCATGCAGTCTCTGCTCGATGCCGTGCAGCCGTGTGCTATGGCGAGGCAGGTCCCCGTATCGCGGCGGCGGTGCGTGAGGCAGATTCCGGGATGGGACTTGCTGTCTTTGAGGAGCCTCATATGGCCGAGGCGTTCGAGCGGGCCGTCTTGCTCGCTCGTGGGGGAGACGTGGTGCTCCTCTCGCCCGCATGCTCCTCGTTTGATGAGTTCTCGAGCTTCCAAGAGCGCGGCCGCGCGTTCAAGGACATGGTGGTTAGACTCGACGCAGCAGGGAGGATCGCGTGACGACGGGTGTGTCGCAGCGTCTCTCGGGAGCGCGCTCTGAGCAATCTAGGTCGGGCAGAGGGCATGCAGGCGCAACGCCCGCGCACATTATGGTGCCAAGGGTCGTGTTTCTGGTGACGTCGTTCACGCTGCTTCTCTTTGGCATGCTGATGATCTACTCTTCCTCGTCCATCGTGGGACTTACCTCTAGTGACTACAACCACAATCCTGCGTACTTCCTCGTGCGCCAGGTGGCATTTGCAGGTGTGGGGACGTTGCTCGCGATTGCCTTGACAAAGCTTGATTATCACATGTGGGGTGACCGGCTCCTCGAGATATGCTGGGGAATCACAGTGTCCCTGCTTGTCGTGGTATATTCGCCCCTTGCAGGAATTGACGTCTACGGAGCGACGCGCTGGATCGCCATCGGTCCGTTCACGCTGCAGCCTTCGGAGTTCGCGAAGGTCATCATCCTGCTGGTGGGTGCTCACATAGCTGAGGAGTTCTTTTGCAAGGGAGCGATGGATAGCGGGCAGGCGATCAAACACGTACTCATCGGTGTCGGTATACCTCTGTTGCTCGTGCTGCTCCAGCCTGACAAAGGAACGACCGGTGTCGTGGTGCTCACGCTGCTGGTGATGTGTCATATCGCGGGGGTCTCAGCAAGGCAGCTTTTGGCGGTGGCGGCGATCATCGCATTTCTCGCCTTCGCCTATTCCATGAAAGATGAGTATTCGCGTGCTCGCATCATGACTATGGTCAACCCCTTCAGCGATCCCTATGGTGCGGGCTATCAGCTCACGCAGGGCTTTTACGCCTTTGGTTCAGGCGGCCTCACAGGTCTGGGGCTTGGTATGTCACGACAGAAGTACAACTACCTGCCCATGGCGCACAACGACTTCATATTTGCCATCGTGGGTGAGGAGCTTGGGCTTGTGGGTGCGCTTGGCATGCTATTTGCATTTGCATTGCTCCTGTGGAGCGGGCTCAAGATAGCCGAGCAAGCGCCAGATGTCTTTGGAAGGCTCATCGCAGCAGGGTGCACCTCGCTCTTTATCATACAGTTGCTGCTCAACGTCGGTGGCGTGCTGGGTGTCCTCCCGTTGACCGGGAAGCCGGTGCCCTTCGAGATCAAGACGATCCCGCAGGGCGAAAACTCGCAGCTCATCAAGAAATACACCCGGCGGAAGCTGGTGAACGGCACCACGACAGAGATCTTCGACACGACGGCGTACACCAACGCCCTGATCGTGGAGTGCACCGTCCAGCCGGACTTCCGGGACAGCCGGATGTGCGAAGCGTACGGCGTGCTCGACCCGATGATGGTACCGGGCAAGATGCTCCTCTCCGGAGAGTACAGCGCGCTGGTCGGCGAGATCATGAAGCTCAACGGTTTCGACGCCGACAGCCTGCTTAAAGACGAGGAAGAGGCAAAAAACTGATAGAGGGCGACTCCCGTGACGTGGCTCTGAGCTACTACCTTTTCGTAAACCACGGGACGCCGCCGAGTGTCGTCGCCGCCATGAGCGACCGGGAGGTCGCGCTGTGCTGGCAGATGGCGCTGAAAGAAATGAAATCACGAAACAGAAAGTAAGGAGGTGAAGCCCGTGGCTGGAATCCGGGAAGTATTCGAGATCGTGGACAAGGCCACAGCGCCGCTGCGGAAGATCACGGAGCAGATGGGCAAGACCAGCGCGGCTGCCGGAGCGCTCCAGAAGATGGCGCTGCAGGCCGTGGGAGCATTTGCTACCATGCAGACGGTCAGGGCAGCCGTGCAGCTGTCTGACCAGCTGACGCAGGTCCAGGCGCGGATCAACGGCATCACTGGCGACCTGCAGGAGACCGCGCGGGTGCAGAACATGATCTATCAGGCTGCCCAGCGGTCACGCGGATCCTATCAGGAGATGATGGGCACCGTGGCGGCCCTGAAGTCCCAGACGGGCGACACCTTTAAGAGCATGGACGAGGCGACGGCCTTCGTGGAGGCGATGCAGAAGCAGTTTAAAATCGCCGGCACGGACGCGACCGGCATCTCCTCGACCATGTATAACCTGACACAGGCACTCTCCACCGGCGTTCTGCGGGGTCAGGATCTCAACATTGTTATGAGCAACGCCCCGCAGATCGCCCAGCGGATCGCTAAGTACATGAACCTCTCCGTCGGCGAGCTGAAGAAGGTCGCGGCGGAGGGCAAGGTCACTTCCGACATCGTCAAGGCCGCCATGCTGGGTGCTGCCGGGGACATCGACA
>ONMP01000235.1 GCA_900318935.1 uncultured Actinomycetes bacterium | reverse complement strand
CAGGTTCGGACTCCGTGACCGCCCCCTTCGCCTCAGTGGTCTGCAAGACCTCTTCCGGCCCCACGCTTTGCGATGATCCATCCACCTGCAACTCGGTCAATGCCTCTGCCAATGCGGGTACCGGCACCATGTTGAGCACCATCGCAATCGAGATGAGCACGGAAAAAACTCTAGCTACACGATTCTGTTTCATAGCCCTCAACCCCATCGCCGAAACGTGCCTAGGACGCCTTGGACAATTATACACAGACATTTAACGAGACAGGTCATGCAGGTGCCTAGCAGGCATCCCTGAGGGGTCCACCGGTTACTGTTCACGGGCTGACACATCCTGGCCAGCCTGTGAACAGTAACCCCCTGTCACCGTGCCCGTGTCACCTCTGCGCCCGTGTCACCTTAGTGCCTCACGGTGTGATTTATAATGACATATGACCCAAAAAACTCGTGCATCATGAAGGCTGTGGGAGCATAGCGGAAACTGGCAGCGAGCTGTTCAGACAGAAGGTCAGCGACAAGATGTCCTCACCTGACGAGCTCACGGACTGCCTAAAGGTCACGAGCCCCAGCGTGTGGGCCGTCCTCGCCGCCGTGGTCGTGCTGCTGGCAGGGCTCATCGCATGGGCATGCGTTGGCATGCTGCCCACCAAAGCGGATGCGAGCGTCATCGTGCAAGGCGGAACCGCCTCGGTGCACATCGTAGACTCCTACGATATCGCCGCAGGCATGAAGCTAACCGTCAACCCCCAAGATTCCCAGGACCCCCAGGAGCGTACCATCGAATCGGTCACCACCGACGAACAGGGAAGGTCGGTCGGCCACGCAGACGTGGATCTGCCCGACGGCACCTATGACGGCACGGTGGTCGTGGACGAGACCCATACCATAGACTTTCTTCTGCAGAGCAACTAGTCGGTGCAGGGTGATGGCAGGATGGCCTCCTTCTTTTCGAGACGCAACAAGGCGAAAGAGCCGCGCACCAAGGGTGTGGCGAAGGTTCCCGTGGTCATGCAGCTCGAGGCCCTCGAGTGCGGTGCCGCCTCGCTCGCGATGGTGATGGCCTACTACGGCAAGTGGGTGCCCCTTGAGCAGGTGCGCGAGGACTGCGGCGTGTCGCGTGACGGCTCGAAGGCCAGTAACATTTGGGACGCCGCGGAGCACTACGGCTTCGAGGTGGATGCTTACAAGACCACCCCAGAGCACCTCAAGGAAAGCGGCACCTTCCCGTGCATCATCCACTGGAACATGGAACAACCTGTGGCTCAGCGAGCCCGGCGCAAAGGGAAGCTCCTTTGCGCCGGGCACCTTTTGTCTCGTCAAGCCGTGAGCGTGGTGGAGGTCGACCCCGTCATGCGCGCAAGGCGTTCGTAGATCGAGTTCCCGCTCTTCAGCCCCAAGTGCTCGGGAGATGATGGCAATGAGTAGGGACGGAAAGAGACGAGGGTACCTCGTGACTGTACTCGCGGTCGCGTCATAGCCGGAGGCGTCTGGTCACGGTTCGGAGGTTTTGGTACGGGACCGTCCGCAGACGCAGGCGAGTTCGCACGCTATGCGGCGGAGGTCTCCAGCATCGAGATTCCCGCCGGAACGCACGTCATCGCGCTCGGCGAGGCGAGTGGGTGATAATCGAGTAGAGGCGAAGCTTGCCGTAGTTGACCTGGCGACCGATGCGGACACTCACGTTCGCACTTGCCGCAGCGGATGCACTCGCTGGGCTTGGCGTGGCCATCCGCCGTGTGGACGTTGGAGAAGTACCAGCCAGGGTTCCAGCCGCCGAAGACACGCTTGGTGTTGAGGTCGGCGAAAAGCTCGGGGATCATTATGCGCTTGGGGCATCCGTCGGTGCAATAGTGGCAGGCCGCGCAGGCGATCATGCCGAGGCTCGCAAAGGCCTCGTGCACGGTGCGCAGCGCCTGGAGCTGGGCTTCGTTGAGCGGTGTGGGGTCTCCCGCCATGGCGCGGACGTTGTCCTCCACCTGCTCCATCGTGTTCATACCCGAGAGCACCATGGCAACGTTGGGCTGCGTGGCGCAGAAGCGCAGGGCGAAGCCCGCGTTGGAGAGGCCCTCGGGGTTGGGCGCCGCGTCGAGCGCCTTTTGGGCAACCTCGGGCAGGTTGACCAGTCCAGGGCATTAATCCCTCTCAATACATCGATGCCGTCGAGCGTGTCATGAGCCAATCCCCGCCACGTCGCACGAGGCCAATCTCCTGTTCTAGGCGCCATGTGGAGCGTCGCGCCCCGAAGGGCGAGGCTTCGACGAGACTCCTGCCGACGCAGGTAGCCGTATCGCTGCCCACATGTACGGAGCACGATTCTTCGACCTCATCGAAGTAGGCAAGCGTCCCGTCTGCGACGCAACGCAGGAACTCTTGCTTATCTTGACGCCGTCCGGTCATGTGCACGAGCACGAACGAGTCGTCGAGCAGCACTCCAAGTCGTTTCACATCGCGCTCAATCATAAAGCGGTACATGCTATGGTACATCGCGTGGATGATCTGCGCGTCACTGCTAACCACAGCTTCCTCCTGACGGTCACTCGGGACGATGGGCTGACGGACGTGCTACGACTGTGCCCAACCCTCCTGCAGGTACTGCAGGTCGCCGTACCAGTAGGCCGCGGTGGATCCGCCGTCGCACAGGATGTCGGTGCCCGTGATGAAGGTCGCCTCCGGCCCCATGAGGAAGGCCACGAGCCCGCCCATCTCGTCCACGGTGCCGGCGCGCTTGGCGGGCATGAGGTCGAGCATCCTGCGGTAACCCTCGCCGCGCGGGCCGTTGAGCTCGTCGAAGGCGAGCGGCGTCATGATGATGCCCGGGCTGATTGAGAGGACGCGGGCACCGCGCTTGCCCCACTCGCAGGCCTGCGCCTGGACGCGCAGCACGTTGCAGCGCTTGGCGTACTGGTAGGCGCGCAGGGTCGTGCCGATGGCCTCCTCGGAGAGGAAGTCGAGGCCGAGCAGCTCCTCGGTGGGGGTCATGGCCAGCGCCCAGTTCTCCTCGGGCGAGAGGGCCGGCAGGCGGTGGCCCGACTGGCTGGACACCACGACGCCCGACCCGCCGGGGGCGATGACCTTTCCGAACTCCTCCAGCAGCACGGATGAGCCGTAGAGGTCGACGCGCAGGATCTCGGCGATGGGCGCCTGGGAGGGGCTCACGCCTCCCGCGCAGATGACGTTGGTGATCGGACCGAACTGCTTGCAGTGCTCGATGACGGCCAGGATGTCCTCGCGGCTGCCCAGGTCGCAGGCGATGCCCGTGGCCTCGAAACCGTCCTTCTGCAGGTCCGCGGCGATGCGGTCCGCCTTCTCCTGGGAGCGGCTCGTCACCACGAGGTGCTTTCCTTGGGCTACACGTCGCGCGATAGCGATTCCGATGCCACCAGCTCCGACGAGGGCTACGACGTCCTTCTTGTTGGCTGACTGATTCATGACCTTCTCCCCTACTCTCCATCTCTTTCTCTCGTATTTTTACCTAAACCCGTACTGCTCCCATCCTCGTGGTCGATACTCCCAAGGTTAGAAGCACGATTCTTTATGAACAATGCTATTATCTAACGCTATTTATAAGGCAGGCTTATATCTAGCCGTGCAAGAGTGGGGTGTCTTATGGAATACCCCACACATGCTCGCGTGCTATAGACCAGTCAACGCCTCTAGTCCAGGTCCTCGCCGGTGCCGGCGCTCACGACGTCGATGGGGCCCACCAGGTGTAGCCCATGAGGTCGACGCCGTCGGCCACGGCCTCCTCCATGGCGACGATGTGCTTGCGCAAGTAGTCGACGCGATAAGGGTCATGCACGGAGCCGTCGGCCTCCTTCTCGTCGATGGCGCCGAGGCCGTTCTCCACCACCATCAGCGGCAGGTGGTAGCGGTCGTAGATCTCGTTGAGGGTGATACGCAGGCCTGTCGGGTCGATCTGCCAGCCCCAGTCGGAGGCCTCGAGGTACGGGTTCTTGCCGCCCATGGTCATGTTGCCGGCCATCATCTCGGCGCCCTCGTGGGTGGTCACCGTGTTGGACTGGTAGTAGCTGTAGGTGTAGAAGTCGATCTTGCCCTGGGCAAGCAGCTCCTCGTCGCCCGGCCGCATCTTGATCTCGATGCCGTTCTCCTCCCAGAAGCGCTTGGCATAG